>JBBRFK010000126.1:0-11815 GCA_038224435.1 Cytophagales bacterium
ACTATTTTAGCCAAATATGACCTACAATCATCGTCTGTTTTGAACCTTTCAGTAAACTCTAGGAGCTCCTGACCTTTAAAAATATCCATTGATTCCATTTAAATTGACTTAAATATATGTATTTATCTTCTGACCTCTATTATTTTATATCAGCTCGGAACTTATTCATAAATAAAGTGCTTTAGAAGTATATTTGAAAAATTAGTAACATCCAAAAATATAATACAATGGCAAAAGCAATAGAAATTACTGACGCAAACTTTCAGGAAATCATGAAGTCAGAACAACCTGTTCTGGTTGATTTCTGGGCAGAATGGTGCGGTCCATGTAAAATGATAGGTCCAATCGTGGAAGAATTGGCAGGAGATTATGAAGGTAAAGCAGTGATTGGTAAAGTTGACGTAGACAGCAACCCTGCTGTTGCTACCCAATTCGGAATCAGAAGTATCCCAACCCTTCTTATCTTCAAAGATGGCAAAATAGTAGACAAACAAGTTGGCGCGGTTCCAAAGGCTGTTTTGGCCCAAAAGCTGGACGCTCAACTTTAATCCATATAAAAATTAAATGGATGGCCACAAAGATTCGATCTTTGTGGCTATTTTATTTTTGAGTAAACTGAATCTATGAAAGAAACCCTGATCGACCTTGAGCAATTTTTAGAGATGCGGGGAGGCATCCCTATAATGGATGCCAGAAGCGAAGGTGAATTTGCCCAGGGACATGTCATTGGCGCCATCAACCTTCCCATATTGACTGATGTAGAAAGGAAAACCATTGGGACCATATTTAAACAAAAGGGAAATCAAGAGGCAATTATCAAGGGATTTGAACTTGTCGGACCTAGATTTCACCAAATTATAAAAGATGCTTCCGCCCTTTTTCCCGAAAAAAAAATCTTGACTTACTGTTGGCGCGGCGGGATGCGCAGTGAAATCATGTCTTGGCTGCTCAGTATGGCAGGTTTTGAAATTTTCCGATTAAAAGGTGGATACAAAACCTATCGCACGCTCACCTACGAGACTGTGCGGGCAAAAAGGGATTATATTGTTTTAGGAGGAAAAACCGGAGTCGGCAAAACCGTTTTGCTTCATAAACTGCGCAAAACCGGGGAATATATCATAGACTTGGAAGATCTTGCCAAACACAAAGGCTCCTCTTTTGGAGGGATCGGTCAGCCGCCCCAGCCAAGTATTGAGCATTTCGAAAACCTTTTGGCAGAAGAACTATTCAAAATCCCCCACAAGGAGAAAATCTGGATAGAAAATGAAAGCAGGAGAATTGGAAAAGTAAATATTGCGGACGAGTTGTACGCCAATATCATCAAATCGCCATTGATAGAAATCGTAAAGTCTGATTCAGAGCGGATCGGTCATATCGCTGCAGATTATGCTGATCTGCCGCAAAATGAGCTCATTGAAGCGGTCAAAAGACTTCAAAAAAAACTGGGAGGAAAGAGAACGGCAGATGCCATAGGAGATATTCTTCAAGAGCGTCATTCTTCATGGATCATGAATATGCTGGTCTATTATGATAAAACCTATGGCTATGAACTCGACAGCAATCTAAGACAGCAAACATTCCACCTTGACTTGAGTGATACAGGTTCAGAAAAATCTATGCAACAGCTTTTGGCTATAAAAAACAACATCCAATGGAAAACCCAACAATCAGATTAACACAATTCAGTGAAGGTTCAGGCTGCGGCTGCAAAATCGCACCGGCAGTTTTGGACAGCATCCTCGCTAATAGGAAGTCAGTGGACTTGGTAGACACCCAGCTTTTGGTCGGAAATTCGTCCAAAGATGATGCGGCTGTTTATCAGGTCAGCGAGACATTGGCCATGATCAATACCGTTGATTTCTTCACCCCGATTGTAGATGATGCTTACGATTTTGGAAGGATTGCTGCGGCAAATGCTTTATCGGATGTCTATGCCATGGGGGGAAAACCTCTTTTTGCCAATGCGATATTGAGTTGGCCGGTGGAAAAAATTGACCCTTTATTGGCAAGCGAAGTGTTGGAAGGCGGTAGAGAAATATGTCATTTGGCAGGAATACCTTTGGCAGGAGGACACAGCATTGCGGCAAAAGATCCGATTTTTGGACTGTCTGTCAATGGCATCATCCACCCAAACAACATCAAAACCAACAAAGGTGCTCAGGAAGGAGATCTGATCTACATTACCAAACCTCTCGGAATCGGGGTTTTGGCGACCGCTTTGAAAAGAGAAAAAATCAAATCTGAAGATTATGCCAAAATGATCCAATACGCAACCCAAATCAATTCAATAGGGAAAGATTTTGGATTTTTGGAATACGTGCAAGCCATGACGGATGTGACAGGTTTTGGAATTTTGGGGCATTTGGTGGAGATGGCTGAAGGTGCAGGATTGACTGCTGTTATCCATGGAAATGAATTGCCGCTCATTGATGGCGTACAGGATTATATTTCCCAATTTATTTTCCCTGACAACACTTACAGAAATTGGAATGCCTACAGTGCCAAATCGGAAGGAATAATCGGTATGGAATTGGTCAAATTCTGCGACCCACAGACGAATGGAGGATTGATGGTGGCAATAAATCCAAAATCCCAAAAAGCTTTTGAATCATTATTAGAACAACATCAACAAAAAGCATGGCTGATCGGGGAGTTTGCCGCCCAATCAGCCATTAAAGTCAAAGTGGTTTAATCGAGCACTTTTACCCTGATATTTCTATAATAAATCACACTCTCTGGGTCATGGGCTTGGAGGGCGAATGTTCCCCGATCTATTTTCTTTTCCCCTGCATTGGCAGGTCGGTTTTTGTCGTCTGACTCTTTGTATTCCATCACGGTTTTGCCGTTGATTTTGACCGTTACCCGGTCACCTTTGACGATGATGTGTTCGGTGTACCATTCACCATCCTTGACATGGACTTCTTTCACATCATTGAAAGAATATAAACTTCCGGTTTTTCTCCAGTCACCATGCGTTTGGTTTACTTGTACTTCATAGCCTTTGTCAGGCCATCCTGTTTCTTGGTATTTGGTATGGAAAAATATCCCTGAGTTGGCTTTGGGCATTGTTTTGACTTCAGCGGTGAATTCAAAATCTTTGAATTCACCTTTGTTCACCTCACCCACATAAAAAGCGTGCGCACGGGGTCCGTCTATTTTGATTACCCCATCGACAACAGCAAAGGAAGATGGGTTTTCTGAAATCTTCCAACCATCTAGATTTTTTCCGTTGAACAAGGATATCCATCCGTCTTTTTGTGCAAAAGAATGGGAGGTGAGGGAAAACAAGAACAGGATTACAAGTAGGTTTTTCATGATTGGTTTATGATTGGTTTACAAATGGTTATAGAGAAATATAACAGAAATAAAGTTAGAATCTTCAAAAAATTGACTGATACCCACTATTAGAAATAATCGGCAAATACACGATACAATCAGTCATGCAAAGGGGAAACTCCGCCTGATACTATCAATTTCATGATATCTGCACTCTTGACATTTTTCAAAATCCGGACATTGTCTCTCGGAACCAAATACAGGTTTCCGGAAAAATTATAACTGTGGGGAAAGTAGACGGCAACCAGATTTTCCTCCTCCAAAATCGTCAAATCATCCTGCGTCATAAACCCCAATCGGGACATTCCTTCAGACAACTTCACAATTACCGGAATATTGAATTTCTTTTTGTCCCCCACAAAAGCTGACATCAGGTCCTTGATACTTGTATAAAGGATATTGATCAATGGAATTTTGAAAACCCACTTTTCAAAAATCTCAAAAAGAGGTTTGGTGATGAATATACTCGCCAAAAAACCTATAAAAGTGATGAATGCCAGCATGATCAAAATCCCGAGTCCGGGTATCGGAATCGGCAGGATACCATCCAGAAACTGGATGATTAAATAAATCACATAGATGGTAAGCGCGATCGGAACCACAAACAACAAACCACGGAAAAAATAGGTGATAATTCTCTTATAAGTGAAAGACATTATTGGAAATTTTTAGGTATTAAAAATACAAATTTATAATCCGGTTTCAGTATATAATTTGATCTACCCAATCAAATGTTAAAATAAAAAAGCCCCGAAATAGTTCGGGGCTCTTTTATTCAAAAAAGTAAAATTGAAATTATAAATCGATTCCCATGAATGACATAAATGCAATGCCCATCAATCCGGTCAAAAGCATGGTAATACCCAATCCTTTCAAACCATTTGGGACATTGGAATATTTAAGTTTTTCTCTGATGGCAGCAAGTGCCACAATAGCAAGCATAAAACCTGTACCGGAACCGAATCCATAAACAGTAGCCTCGGCTAAAGTGTAGTCTCTTTGAGCCATAAAGAGTGAACCTCCCAAGATGGCGCAATTTACCGCGATCAAAGGAAGGAAGATGCCCAAAGCCCCATATAATGCCGGCGCAAATTTCTCGACAACCATTTCAACTAGTTGAACGATGGCAGCAATAATGGCAATGAACATGATGAATCTCAAGAAAGAAAGGTCAATGGTGAGAAAGGTATCTCCGGCCCAAGACAATGCACCTTCTTTCAAAACATATTCATTCAAAAGCCAGTTGGCCGGCGTGGTGACCGTCAAAACGAAAATAACTGCCGCGCCCAGACCGATGGCCGTGCTTACTTTTTTGGAGACTGCCAAGAAGGAGCACATCCCCAGAAAGTAAGCGAAAATCATATTGTCAATAAAAATTGACCGAATCCCTAAGCTAAATAATTCCATGTCTCGTGTCTTTAATTAATGTTCAACATAACCTGTTTTGGTACGCTGTACCCAAATGATGAGTCCCAAGATGATAAAGGCACCTACCGGTGACACCATCAAACCATTGGTAGCCAAACTGAAGTTCTCTCCGAACAAACCGGAAATAAAGGCATATATCTGTACCCCAAATACGCTTCCGGAACCCAATAATTCTCTGAAGAATGCGACAGCAAGAATAATCCATGAATATCCCAATGCGGAACCAAAACCGTCTAATACAGAATCATAAGGTTTATTACCCAAAGCAAAAGCCTCAAGTCGTCCCATAACAATACAATTGGTGATGATCAAACCTACGAAAACTGAAAGTTCTTTGTACATGTCATACGCAAACGCTTTCAGTAATTCACTCACCAAAGTCACCAAGGTCGCCACAACAGCCAACTGAACAATGATCCTTACCCTTGAAGGAATGGTGTTCCTCATAAGTGAAATGACAAAATTGGACAAGACAACAACGAAAATAACCGAAATGGCCATGATCAATGTCGGCTGCATCTGTGTGGTGACGGCCAAAGCTGAACAAATCCCCAAAACCTGAATGGTAACCGGGTTGCTATCAATAAGTGGATCTGTAACTAATTTTTTTCTTCTTTTCGACAGAAGTGCCTCAGCAGGCTTTTTGACTTCTGTCACTGTTGTTTCTGTACTCATTTATTTATAGTTTGAAACGTTCAAGATTAATTTGCTGCAACGACTTCAGTCTGTCCGCCGGATTTTTGACTGCTCAAAAACGCGCTATAGTATTGAAGGTAATTTTTTAACATGTTGTTTACTCCATAGGCGGTAATAGTAGCTCCAGAAAGCCCATCCACTTTATGAGATTCACCAGAATAATCCCTTCCTTCACCTTTTTGCATGTAAACAGATTGAAGATTTCCAGATTCATCATAAATTTCTTTGCCTTGATATCGCTGCTGCACAACAGGTGAAGTGATTCTTGCACCAAGCCCAGGCGTCTCTCCTTTATGCGAGAAAGTTACTCCTTCGATGGTACTCAAGTCTGTCTGCAAGGCAACATAACCCCAAATTTCATCCCAAAGCCCGGCACCGTAAACAGGTAGAACGTAAGATTCTACGTCATCGGGATTACCTTCTGCATGAAACATGAATACCGGAAATAGCCTGTTTTCAGAAGGCATCTTGTAATTCTTAGCCACATTGACTTTCTCGGCAACTATGGGTGACCCGTCAGCAGAGGTTTCTATTACATTACCTTGAATATCTACTACTTTAGAAGATATTCTGCTCTGATAGAAATCAAGTACTTCTTCAGGTTTCATTGCTTTCAATTGGGGCCCATCCAACACAGCTCCTAAAATCTGCTTTTTTGTATCAAGGTCCTCTGCCTTTTTTTGTAATGGTCCCAAAATCTGAGAAGAGCCTGAAAGCAATAATCCAAGAACTACTGTCAGGATTATTGAGAAAGTGATAATATATGTATTAGACTGTTGCACGTTGTAACCTCCTGTTTTTATTAGCTTTAACTACATAATAATCAATCAATGGCGCGAATACATTCATCAATAAAACTGCTAGCATGATTCCCTCCGGATAGGCTGGATTTGTCACGCGGATGACCACTGTCAATATACCTATCAATAATCCATAAATCCATTTACCCGTTTCGGTCTGAGAAGCAGATACTGGATCAGTTGCCATGAATACGATACCAAATGCCAAACCACCGACAACCCAATGGTATTCAGGGGACATGGCCATGTATTCGTTAACGGCTAAAAGATTCATCACCAAGCCCATGATGTAAGCTCCTGCGAATCCACTTACAATGATTTTCCAGCTCCCTACCCCGGTACCTATCAATATCAATGCGCCGACCAAGGCCATTAAGGTGGAAGTTTCTCCGATCGAACCTGGAATCCAACCCATAAACATATTTGCGAAGCTAAATATACCATCTCCCAAAACCGAATTGTGTTCGGATAGCGCTTGGGTGACCGGCTGACCATCTACACCTGCATTGTAGGCTACAGCCAAGGCTGTAGCACCTGAGAATCCATCTACCGGAGCTTTGTCGCCAAGGTAAGTCCAGACAAGATCCCCGGAAATTTGTGCCGGGTAAGCGAAATACAAAAACGCCCTTGCCGTCATGGCAACGTTTAAGATATTCATTCCAGTTCCTCCAAAAACTTCTTTTGCAATGATGATTGCAAAAATTGTAGCCAATGCTACCTGCCATAGCGGAAGGGTTGCAGGTACGATCAATGGGATCAACATTCCCGTGACAAGGAAGCCTTCATTGATGGGGTGTTTTCTTACAACGGCAAATCCTGCTTCGACAAGACCTCCTGCCGTGTAGGATACTATTACTATCGGAAGTACAAGCTGTAATCCCAAAAGGAACTTAGGACCGAAATCCTCCCATAATCCTGCAGTCTGTCCGGTTGCAAGAAAATGCTGATGCCCGGTATTGTATATACCAAAAAGAAGACATGGAATCATGGCAATCACCACAGTGATCATCATCCTCTTTAGGTCAATCGCATCTTTCACCTGAGCACCTTTTATACCATTGGTATGATTTGGCGAAAACAAAAATGTCTCACCTGCCTCATATAGGTAAAATAAGTTCTCCAACTTTCCGCCTTTATGAAAAAGCGGTTTCTGTTTATCTAACAGATCTCTTAGAAACTTCATATTACTTAACTGTATTGAATTAAATCTATTCCTTTTCTGATAATTTCCTGAACGGGATGCTTGGAGACATCCACAAATTCACATAATGCCAAATCTTCCTCCACCACTTCGTAAATACCCAACTCTTCCATTTCGTCATAATCTTCAGCCAATATGGCTTTCAACAAATAAACCGGAAGTATGTCCATCGGCGTCACACTTTCGAAAACACCTGTCTGTACAAATGCCCTCTCTTCACCCCTGACATTGGTATCAAGAACGTATTCCTTGTTTGGTTTAAGGAAAGAAAGCAAGCCAAGTGCTCTGTGATAACTTAGCTTCTCGGTAGTAGGCTTCATCCAACCTAAAAATTCATAATAATCTCCTTCAGGAAGTATTGTGATTTGGTTGGCATAATAGCCCATATAACCGTCCTTGTTGATTTTTTCTCCTGTCAAAACATTTCCTGACACAACTCTTATATGGTCTTGCTTGAGGTTACCGGCTACTAAAGTATCTACACATGCACCGATGTAGGTTTTTACATAGGCTGCTTTATTAGCCTCAGAACCAGTTACTGCAATGATTTTGGAAGCATCGTACTTTCCTTCTAAAAAAAGCTTGCCAATCTGTACCACTCCAAAAGGACTGATGGTCCAGACAATTTCACCTTTATTGATTGGGTCAACATGATGGATGTGAACGCCGACATTACCGGCCGGATGTTGACCGGAAAATTTATTGACCTGTACACCTTGTACATTTACAAAAACCGGTGCAATCTCCGAATCAAGTTCTAGACCCAGATTAACTTTGCCTGAAGTTAGTTTTTGAAGAACAAGTATGCCGGCCTGAAAATATTTTTCTTCGCCTTTTAATGTAAATGCATAATCAGGTGCCAATGGGTGGGTATCAAAACCTGAAATAAAAATAGATTTGGGTGAATCCTGTGGGTTGGCAACGATTCCAAATGGTCTTTGTATCAATTGTGGCCAAACTCCTCCTTTGCAAAGATGGGCGGTTGCTGTCTCTTTGGTGAGAGTTTTAATAGCTGATTCTGTGAATTTTTCAAAAGATTCAAAACTGACATCGGTATCTGCAAGGATTTTGATTTCTAACAATTTCCTTTTATCCCCTCTTTTGATTTCGACTATTTCTCCCGAAACAGGAGCAACATATACGACGCTGTCCATTGCTTTATCAAATAAAATCGGAGTGCCGGCTTTGACCGAATCCCCTTCGTTTACAGTGACTTTTGGTCTTTGCATTCCAATAAAATCAGCAGGTTTGATCGCAAAGGTCTTTGCCCGTCTGAAATCCCCAAGCTGTTTTTCAGCTTTTCCGGCGAGCTTTATATCAAATCCTTTCTTAAGCTTTATTGTTTTTGACATATGATTAGTGAACTGTATGGTCTTTAAAAACGCCTCAAATCTAATAAAATACATCAGTTATTAGAAGATAATTCAGGTAATATTTGTGAGTCTGCGCACAGATACCAAAGGTTTTATTTGAATGGATGAAGGATCAATTTTCCACTGCCAAGCCTTGTTCCAAAGATTGGATATACTGCATCACCTGCTCCATCAGCCACATAGGCGTGGAAGTAGCACCGCATATTCCCACTTTGTCCTCAGGACTAAACCAAGCCGGATCTATTTCTTTTTCGTTTTCGACGAAATAACTTTTATTGTTTTCAGCAAGGCAGACTTGATACAAAGCCCTTCCGTTGGAGCTTTTCTTCCCTGAGACAAATAAAATGACATCATTCTCCCGCGAAAATCGCTGAAGTTGTGGTTCCCTATTGGAAACTTGTCGGCAAATCGAGTCATTGGCATTGAAATCAACTTCCGAAAGGTCCCCTTTCTCAGCTTTTATTCTATCTTCAATTTTGGATTTCAGTTCATAAAATCCTTTGGTGCTTTTGGTTGTCTGACTAAATAGCGTAACGGGACGGGAATAATCAACTTTATCAAGGTCTTGGTCCTCCATGACCACGATTGCCTTTTCCAAAGTCTGTCCTGTAAGTCCGATCACTTCTGCATGGCCCTTTTTGCCATAGATAACAATCTGACCATTATCCCTTTCCATTTTATCAAAAGCTGTTTTTACCCTATGCTGCAGTTTCAACACCACCGGGCAAGAAGCATCTATCAGTTCGATGTTATTTTCAATAGCTGTCCTGTAAGTCTCCGGCGGTTCACCATGGGCCCTGATCAATACCTTACAATCTGTCAATCCCTGAAGCTGTTCCCTATCGATCACGACCAGCCCTTTTTCACTCAGCCGCTGCACCTCCATGTCATTATGGACAATATCCCCAAGACAATAAAGCTTTTCAGACACTTCCATTTCATCTTCGGCCATTTTGATGGCAAACTCTACTCCAAAACAATAGCCCGAATTTTTGTCAATGTTTACTTCCATGGTCAATATATTAAATGCCGATTTTTTCTTTGGCGAATGCTACAATCTGATTTACCTGGTCTTCAAATTCCAAGAGACTTGTGTCCAATTCCAAAGCATCCTCCGCTCTTTTAAGTGGACTTTCCTGTCTAGTGGTATCTATGTGATCTCTTTCTGCCAGATTTTGAACTATCTTATCCAACGCTACCAACTCCCCCCTTTCGAGAAGTTCCTTTTGACGCCTCTCTGAACGGATATTCAAATCCGCCGTCATGAAAACCTTTAATTCAGCCGAAGGAAACACCACTGTACCGATATCCCTCCCATCCATGACTACGGCCTTCTTTTTTCCCATCCTTTGCTGTTGGGCGACGAGTTCAGTCCTCACTTCTTTAAGCTTACTGACTTCACTTACGTATTCAGATACCCTCATGGTGCGGATTTCATCTTCTACATTCAGCCCGTTGAGGTAGGTTTCCTGCTTTCCGTTATCAGGGCTAGCATGAAACGTAATTTCCAGAAAATCAAGATTTTTCC
Source organism: Cytophagales bacterium (assembly GCA_038224435.1). Lineage (GTDB taxonomy): Bacteria > Bacteroidota > Bacteroidia > Cytophagales > Cyclobacteriaceae > Cognataquiflexum. The sequence continues at coordinate 10,363 of JBBRFK010000126.1, forward strand.
TGACATCTTTGGGATTGGAAAGGACAACATGGTGGTTCAAAAAATGCAATGTTACCGCCCTATACATGGCCCCTGAATCGATATAGGTATATCCCAGAACGTTGGCAACCGCTTTGGCGGTAGAACTTTTGCCACATCCCGAATATCCGTCAATCGCAATTACAATTTTCTGCATCAAATAAAAGTAGCCTTGGCTTATTTTAATTTCAGGCGCAAATATAGTAGTTTTAAATTTAATTCCTTTCCAATGTGTATGTATTACACAACTTGGTAAGGCTATTTCTTTCTAATGTAAACGTATATTTCCAATATTTAAAAACCAATCCTTCATGGCCTATTTTATTGTCCTCGGACAGCTTGTTGACATTTCCAACCGTGAGATTTTTTCAGCCGAAGTTACAGTTGAAAAAGGAAGGATCGTTTCCATCAGAAAAGTCATTGAGGATAAAACCTTGCCCTATATCCTACCGGGCTTTATCGATGCCCATGTCCATATAGAATCTTCTATGTTGGTTCCGTCTGAATTCGCAAGGCTCGCAGTCGTCCACGGCACTGTTGCGACTGTTTCAGATCCACATGAAATCGCCAATGTCTGCGGTATGGAAGGGATCAATTATATGATTGACAACGGAAATCAGGTGCCTTTCAAATTTTACTTCGGGGCACCGTCATGCGTTCCTGCTACTCCTTTTGAAACTGCCGGGGCCGAAATAAGCGTGCAGGACATCCATGATTTATTGGAAAGAAAAGAAATCAGCTACCTCGCCGAGATGATGAATTGGCCCGGAACGGTCAACAGGGACCCGATTGTCATGGAAAAAATCGCCTTAGCCAAAAAATACGGCAAACCAGTCGATGGCCATGCCCCGGGTTTAAAAGGCGAATTGGCCGCCAAATATGCTTCTGCCGGAATCACCACTGATCATGAATGTTTTACTTTGGAGGAAGCCTTGGGTAAATTGAAATTGGGTATGAAAATCATCATCAGGGAAGGAAGTGCAGCCAAAAACTTTGAGGCACTGATCGATATCATTGATGACTATCCTGATCAAATCATGTTCTGCTCAGATGACAAGCATCCTGACAACCTTGCCATTGGCCATATCAATGAGTTGGTCATCAGGGCTGTCGCAAAAGGAAAAGATGTTTATGACGTATTGAAAACAGCTTGCATTACGCCAGTCTTTCATTATCGGATGGATGTTGGGCAACTTCAAATCGGCGATCCTGCGGATTTTATTCTGGTCCAAGACCTGGAAAAATTCAAGGTGCTTCAAACATATATTGATGGGCAATTGGTCGCAGAAAATGGAAAAACCCTGATAAACCGAATCCAAAATCCCAATATCAACAATTTCAACACAGGATTGAAAGCAATAAATGATTTCAGGATTCCGGCCAAAGGAAACATAGTCAGGGTAATCGAGGCAGTGGACGGGCAACTCATCACACC
>JBBRFK010000127.1:0-11748 GCA_038224435.1 Cytophagales bacterium
TTCTTGTCTGTCGCTTCTGAAAAATACGCTATTTTCGCCCATGCTTAAAACCCGATATTTTCTTCTCCTCTTATCAATTCTTTTTTTCTCAAACACAGAATTACGTGCGCAATCAAAATCCAGATTTTACGCAGTCACCAAAGTCGTGGACGGAGATACTTTTTGGATCACAGGTGAAAAAGGTGCTCAGGAAAAAATCAGGCTCATCGGTGTGGATGCCCCCGAATCAAGAAGAACAGGAAAAAAGGAAATCGGCTTTTATGGCAAGGAATCCAAAACCTACCTAGAGCAAATACTGAACGGCAATAAAGTCCGGTTGGAGTATGATGTCAGCAGATACGACCGCTACAAGCGGACTTTAGCTTATGCATATCTGGAAAACGGTACTTTCCTCAATGCCCATCTGATCAAAAATGGCTATGCGATGGTTATGACCGTACCTCCGAATGTGAAATATGCAGGCCAATTTGTCAAACTTCAACATGAAGCGAGGAACAAAAAAAGAGGGCTTTGGAAATGAATTTTCCAAAGCCCTAAGTTATTGATTCGCACGGTAAAAGCTAAATAGGTCCGTATGGAAATTGAATCAAAGGCTTTCCAAAATCTTCTTTTTTTCAACTTCAAACTCCTCTTTGGAGATCACGCCTTCGTCTAACAGTTTTTTCAATTCCCTTAATTTATCTGCTTTGGTTTTGTCAAGACCTGAAGGAATGGTAAAATAAGAAGCGTCGGAACCTGAAGTGGCAGGCTGCAGTTCATAGGTTCTCATCCCCTTATATTTCATAATCCAAAGAAATGGAATCAGTAAGAAAATCCCTCCGATCAATGCCCCTACATCCAATTCTTCATCTCGTGAAAAAGAAGTATTGAATGGATTGTAACCCTCTTTTTCCAAAGTTACCAAAGTGGAACTGCCCACTACTTTTGTATCCCGATAAGCATATGGGGTATTTCCCATAAGTTCGCCATTCATATACAGTTTGGCATCAGTCGGAGAAGACTGGATCATTGTAGTACTTCCACAGCTTGCAAAAAGAATTGAAACTGACAAAAAACCTGCTACGGTTTTTAGGAAAAGCGCTTTATTTTTCATGATATGATCTGAAATTAGTTGTGCAATATTAGTACTGATTTTGATAACCACAAAGCTATATTGCTTATTATATCAAGATAAAATAGCACCTTTTTATTTTGAGATGGTAGTTATTCGATTAATTGCGGATGATGATATCGATCTATCTCCCAAACCGATAATACTTCTCCAAAGGGTGCTTTTTTCCTTTCAGCATCGAAACAATAATTTCCATGGCCTGGACTGAAAATGTAATCCCATTTCCTCCAAAACCCAAAACAAACAATGCGTTCTTGTACTCGGGAGATTCGCCGATATAGGGAAGGCCGTCTTTGGTAGAACCGAAAGTACCGCCCCAACTGAAATCCTCTATAAAACCATTGTCAGGTATTATCGCATCCAGCTTATGCATCAATTTTTTATGCTTCCATTCCTTTATTTGTTGTTGGAAAAAGGGAAAATTGGTGGAAGAATCCTCTCCCCCGATCAGAAGTCTGCCATCATCCGTCGTCCTCATATACAGATAGGGGTTGTCTGTATCCCAAACCAACACATCGGCAAGTTTTGATACACAGGCAATTCCTTGTTCACTGACAGAAGCATAAGTATAAAAGAGGTCTGCCACCTTTTCCTTTAGCATCTCAGTAGATTCAAACCCAGTGCAATAGATGACTTTCCTGCATTTCACAGAAAATCCTTCGGTGGTCTGCAATTCAACACCATCTTCAAAAAATTCTGTTTTTACGATTTCAGTCTGGTCAAAAACTTCCATTCCCCTGCCAAAACTGTTATGGATCAATCCATGGGCCAACTGATAAGCATCGACACTCGCTGCGGTTTTGGAAAGGATTGCGCCAAAGCATTTGATTCCATATAATTTCCAAACCTCTTCTTTTGAAAGCCAACTCACTCCCATCCGGTGCTTGTTCCGCATTTCAAATTCTTCCTCAAGCCAAACAGAAGCTTCTTCACTATGTGCCACAAAAAGTGATTTTTTGAACTCAAAGCCGCAATCGAGATTTAATTTGGTGACCAAATTCCCGATGTCTTTGACAGCTTGGATTCCTGCTTTGTAGCATTTGACCGCAGCTTTTTCACCGATTTTCTTTGTCAGATCGATGAGTGGTTCATCGATTTCATACTGAAGCATACTTGTCGTAGCAGAAGTGCTTCCCTGACCGATATCCCTTTTGTCAATCATGACTACCCGATATCCTGCATCCAAGAGGGCGTGGCTGACCAAGGCACCGGTGATGCCGCCACCAAGTACAACGATTTCTGTTTCAATGTTTTTTTGTAGAGATGGATAGCTATGCAAAAGCCCATTTTTGACCAACCAAAATGGTTCAAAAGTTCTGATTCTCATAAATCTCGCGTTAACTGACTTTTCCAATAAAAAATAAAAAACCATCCCTATTTCAGAGATGGTTTTTTTGTTTTGAGGCCTTTAATCAGACCATGCTTTTGTGCAGATCCCTCAATTTTTTAATCTCGTCATGATCTGTTTTGATCGATGCTTTTTGGTCCATCAGCGTTTGTCTCACGTCTGCGCTCATTTCTGCATCCGAAGCGAGGGCCATGTCGTAAGCTTCCAAAGCGGCGTCTTCTCCTGACTCGCAAGATTCCAGGATGCTCGTCCTGTCATTCACGGAGAATGTTGATTTGACGCCCATCCAAGTACGGAAGATTTTGCCGGAAGCTGTAGTTCCTTCTTCTACTTCGCCTCCCGCCCCTCGGACCAATCCACCCAGCACGCTTCCGTGATCTCTGCTGTTGGAAATCATTTTCGCAAAAAGCATTTTCAAATCGGCATCTTTTTGGTCTACTGAGTCAATAGACTTCTGGTATCCTTCGATTCTGTCGTTGTTGATTAAAACAAGGTCGTTGAGAGCACTTGTCAATTTTTCTGAATGTGTCATGGTTAGTTTTTGTTAATAGTTGGAAAATTTTATATGAAAACATATTCCCAACTTTCAGACCACGTTTTTAAAATTCTTTCAAATCAAATAATCCTGTAATTAATTACCCAAACTATATAAAAAATGTGGCAAGGCCAGTAGTAAAGTATTGTTATAGGCTATTCTGTCAGTAAACTGGTTTTACCGGGGTAGAGGTCAGTTGTCATCCCCACGGCCAAATTTCGGAGAAAATCAAAAAAATAAAGCGTGAGGTTCAATAAAGCCTGCTGTGGACAATAGTCAGTCCGACAATTGTCATTCATTATTAAGATTGTTCCTTCTCAACTCTTTCATTTGCTTAAAAAATGACGGTGTCAATCCTGTTACTTTCTTAAACTGATTGGAAAGGTGGGACACACTGCTATAGTCCAATAAGTAGGAAATTTCCGACAGATTAAGCTCATTGTACAACAGCAGTTCTTTTACTTTTTCGATTTTATTGAAAATGATAAACTGCTGTATGGTGATTCCCTGTACTTCTGAAAATACATTCGATAAATAGGTATAATCATACCCAAGTTGTTCGCTGATGTAATCAGAATAATTGACTTTTATTGCAGATTCGGACAGGTGGATTACTTTGATAACCTCATTCTTAATCTTATCGATCAAAATGCTTTTTTTATCATCAAGCAATTCAAGCCCGATTTTTTTCAACCTGGGTCCGAGCTCTTCTTTTTGGGATTTGGTGATTTTTCCCAGAATTTCGACTTCTCCCAAATTGACATTGGAATAGCTGATACCCAAATTTTTGAGTTCTTCTTTGACTACCATGATGCAGCGCAAGCTCACCATGTATTTGATATGAATCTTCTGATTTTCCACTTAATCTTAAATTTACCTGATTATTCAGCCATTAATAAGAAGTTTTCTTTATTAAATGGAGGGCTTTGGTACATATTGGCATAAATAATTGCCTTTTCCAATACCTTCTTTAATTTATTGAAATCCTGGGGCTTATTTATATATACATTCGCGCCGTTGAGGAAAGTCTCGTGCATGTCTTTTTCTGAAGATGAGGTTGAATAAATGGCAATGGAAACCTCCTTGTATTTTTTGTTGGCCCTGATTTCCTTTAAGCATTCCAAACCGTTTTTTCTCGGCATGTTGATGTCGAGAAACAATATGTGCGGAAGGTCTTCGTACTCAGAATTTTCCAAAAGCTGCATAAGTTCTTCTCCGTCGTTGACGGTTTCAACGGAAGTACCGATATCCATTTCTTCAAAAGCCTCTTTGAATATCAACCTATCTGCTTCATCATCATCTGCCAATAGAATTGTCATGGTTTTTTTATTCATTTTTTTGTCGGTGTATATACATTATTTGTCGGTAAATATATATCAAATGTAGTTCCTTTTTTCAATTCACTCGTTGCCGAAACAAAACCATTGTGGTTTTCCACTATTTTTTTTACAATGGCTAATCCTATTCCAGTTCCCGGATATTCATCTTTGCTGTGCAATTTTTCAAATACCTCAAAAATCCTTTTGCTGTACTCCGGATCAAATCCTATGCCGTTATCCGAAAGCTTTATATGACAATAAAATTTTTGGTCCAATTTTTCCATTGTTTTGATATCCTCTTTTTTCACAATTTCGGAGGAGATATGGATTTGGGCAGCTGTTTCAGGTTTGGAAAACTTCAGGGAATTACTGATCAGGTTATTGATCAATTGTCTGAACTGAAAAGGAATGACATTGACTTCACACATTTCATGGATAGAAATGGAAGCATTTTTTTCATCCAGTTTTTCTTTCATATCCAATTCTACTTCTTTGATTATCTCCTTCAGCTCAAGGGTTTCAAATTTCCTTCCGGCAGCATTGAGACTTGTAAAGGTCAACAGGTCCTCGATCAGCATCTGCATCCTGTTGGCTGACTTCTGCATGTGTTGAAAATAAACCTTCCCTGATTCTGATAAACTCTTCACTTCTTTTTCAAGTATCCTGTCGGCAAAAGTCTGGATCTTTCTAAGCGGTTCTTGCAAATCGTGACTGGAAACATACGCGAAGGCCTCCAGTTCTTTGTTCATTTTTCCAAGTTCATTGTTTTTTTCAGCCAGTTCCTTATTGGATCGGTCAAGTTGGTTGGTTCTTTCTTTTACTGCTTTCTCTAACACGACATTGTATTTTCTCGTTTCTTGTATATCCTTTGTGAATTCCTCAAGTTCACTTTTCTGGGTCTTCATGGCATCGGTTATATCACTGAAAGAAAGAAGTATCAATTGCTCTCCGTGGCTTTTTTGAACAATGCGGCTGGCATTGAGTAAAAAGACCTTTTCTCCAATCCTTGGAAAGGTGTGCGTGACTTTAAAGTCGGTGAAAGCCGAGTTTTTTGGAATGATGTGTTCCAGCAATTCCCTCAAACTTGGAATACTCCATTGCTTGTCTTCGAGGTCAAACAACTTCTTTCCATCGATTTGATTGTCTTTAATTTGGAAAATCCTGTAAAAGGATTTGTTGGCTGTCTTGATGCAAAGTTCTTTATCCAACACTATCATTGGCTCATGAAGGGTAGCTATGATGGCACTGGAATAGTCGTAGGACTCATTGAGCAGGTCATTTCGGGTCTGCAGTTCCTGATTGGTGGTGATGAGCTCCTCATTGGCGGATTCCAGCTCTTCCTTAGATGTCTCCAATTCTTCATTTACCGTCTGCAATTCCTCATTCGTGGACACCACTTCCTCATTGGCACTTTGCAGTTCCTCTATAAAGCCCTCATGTTCATTGGCCAGTTCCAAGGCATCTGCCTGTGAAGAAGTCAGTGCCTCCTCAAGTTGTTTGATTTTTTGTTCTTTGATATTTAAAATTGGGTTTTGGACATCATCTTCTCCCTTTAACTCATTAAATCTTGAGATCTGATCGTGTTGGGAAAAAACCACCAGCATCAGTTTTTCTTCCAAATCCATAAGGAGCGGTGCCACCTCAATGCTGAGGACAAAAGAGGTATCGTTGATGGTAATTTCAATTCCGCTTTTGCGTACGCGCTGTTCGTTTTTGACGGACTTGGAAATCAGGTTCCTTAAATAAAATGCCAATTCTTTTCGCACCAGTTTCACTATATTCAGTGACGCCTTTCCAGAAACATGGCTAAAGTACAGGTCGGTATTTCCCCTAAACTGGCGGATCTCCATCTGCTGGTTGATGACAACGCTGGCTGGCAAAAAATCGGACATTATCACTGCATCGATAGCTTGGTCCAAATTCTTGCTCGTCTGCAAAGCTTTGATATTGGCAAGACCGATTTTGGATTCAATATTCGCCTGGTTTTTCAAATTTTGTTTATTTTCTTTTGGCATTCTGGAAGTGGGTAAGGGTAAAGTGCGGACGTCTCCGCTGTTTTTTCTTGAATAGATTCTATATTTCTTATTGACCTCCGAAAACAAATTTGGTGAAGAACTTACCGTCTCTGCTTTTCCCAACATCAAATACCCTGTTTCCTTCAGTGCGTAATGGAAAGTGGACAAAATTCTTTTTTGGGCTGTTGAATCAAGGTAAATGAACAGGTTCCGGCAGCTGATAAAATCTATTCTTGAAAAAGGCGGGTCTTTCAGAACGTTGTGGGGAGCATATATAAGGGTATCCCTGATCGTTTTGGAAATCCTATAGTTGCTGCCGGTTTTGGTAAAAAAACGCTGTAAACGTTTAGGGGAAACAGATTCCAATTCAGTTTTGGAATATACACCTACCCGTGCTTTCCTGATCGCGTTTTCGCTCAGGTCCGTAGCAAACATCTGAAGAGGGATATCGGTGCCTGTATTTTCCTGGATTTCAAGAATCATGATGGCAATAGACAAAGCCTCCTCTCCCGAAGAGCAGGCAGGAACCCATACCCGAAAAGCTTCTCCCTCTTTTTTTAACTTTAACAGCATGGGAAGTATGGCATCTTTCAAATACTTGTAAGTATCCGAATCCCTGAAAAAACTGGTCACATTGATCAGCAAGTCCTGATAGAGGATATCCATTTCCTCCTTATTTTCACCGATCAGGTGCCAATAAGTTTTGAGGTCACTTACTTTGTTGAGAAGCATTCTCCTGAGTATCCTTCTTTTGATCGTTGCCATTTTGTAAACAGAAAAATCCGCCCCTGTGAGTTTTAGAAGGCTTTCGATGATCATCATCAAATCATGATTGTCATCGTCAATCAGGTTTTCTTCCCTGGGCTTTTTCCCGGAAAACCTGATCGGGAGATGTTGGCTGATCCTGTTAAGTTCAAGGGCGATTTCTTTGGGGGCCAATATGAAATCCGCAAAGCCTGCCGAAATAGCTGATTTGGGCATGCTGTCAAATCTTGCAGAATCATCTTGTGCAAAGGTAAATCCACCTTCATGCTTGACAGACCCCATGCCATTGGTACCGTCAGTTCCGCTTCCGCTCAGAATGATCCCAATAGTGTTTTCCTTATTGGCCTTGGACAAAGAAGTAAAAAGAATGTCGATAGGATAATTGAATTTAGGACTTTCCGGTCTCGGGGCAAGGATAATGTGGCCATTTTCTACTGATATCTCTTTGTCAGGAGGGATGATATAAATATTATCAGGTTTGATCTCCACCCGGTTTTCTACTTCGCTGACCTGCATTGAGGTGATTTTGGCCAACAGCGGCGTAAGCATGCTCTTGTGGTCGGGACTTAGGTGCTGGACAAAAATAAATGCCATACCTGTGTCGGGAGCAAGGAATTTCATTAATTCGGAAACTGCTTCAAGTCCTCCCGCGGAAGCACCTATGGCTACAATTGGGAATTCTGAGGGTGTTGATTCCTTTTTTACTCTCACCATTTTGGGTTTTCCCATACCATTTTTCGATTCCATAATTCAAGACTTGGACAGCATCAGCAAAAATGATTCGGCGGAGGCAAAGTATATAGGATAAATTTAGATAATATTATACCTTATTCCGAATCTCTTATATAATACAAAGATTTCCGGGTCTGAAAGCCCGGGATTCGGTCTTAGGTTTTTATTCTAGGGTCTTTGGTCTTCCATTCCAGAACCAAAAATTCACCCACTTGCAGAAAACCACAATCCACATTAAAGAAGTGATCTCCTTACCTGATCAAAATGAGTCCCCCAAAGGCGGGTATATCGACCTTAACCGAATGGTACTTACCTTCAAATGGCCCTTTTGCATCCACGTCCAAAAACTCTGTGCCTGAAAAGTCCTCATCATACCCTTTCCAACTGCTGTTGAACTTAACGGTCCATTTCCCTCCCTGAGAGATACCGATTTTATATTCATTGTAGGTTTGGTTAGAAAAATTCAGCACAATGACTACCGGTCTATCCCGGTAGTCTGCGTGGCTTCTGCTATAAGCCAAAACCAGCGTATCTTGGTTGAAATGTAAGGTCTCAGTCAGGTGGCCTGTTAAGCCAACGGTGCTTTCATCCTGACCGTTTCGCATCCTGATGAGATCCCGGTACATCCTTGAGATACCGTTAAATACGGACTGACGGCCCCAATCCAAAGGTTCCGTGTCAGTAAAATGTCCATGGGTGATGAATTCCTGTCCTTGGAAAATCATAGGGATCCCCGGTGCTGTCAGCAAAGTGATCGCACCCAAAGTAGATTTCTTTTTGGCATATTCACCATCGGCGTCACCGGGTTGGATTTCCTCCGGCAAACGGGAAGATCCATTGGCAACTTCATCATGCGATTCGGTGAAGATCACCCTTTGGAAAACGTCATTGTTGAAAGAGAAAAACAGCGATTCTACTACCATTTGGAGGTTGCGGTGCATATCATCTATTTCCAATAATACCCTTTTGATATGGTTTGCAAATCCCAATCCCCATTGGGAATGGAAGCCGAGTCCGTTGAGCATGATGTCAGAAGTGACGACAGGATCCGCTTTCAGGTCTTCGGCAATCAGGATTTTATGTGGAAACTTATCTCTGATCTCCCCATTCAATTCCTGTAAAAACTTATACCCAGCTTCAAGTTCTGCCCCGTTGCTGGGATTTTCATTGTCCAAATACCTGATAACAGCCGTGGCATCAAAACGTAGTCCGTCACATTGGTAAGCATGCAGCCACATCATGGCATTGTCTCTGAGGTAATTCCGGACTTCTTTCCTGCCATAATCGGGTCTATTTTCCCCCCAAGGAGTCCTTGCCCGGCTATCGTTGAAAAAATAAATGCCTCCGAGGTCATTTTCCCTCCAGCCATCAAACTGCCAGAGATCCAAATCAGATGGACCGAAATGGTTGTAAACTACATCCATGATCACTGCAATCCCTCTCCTATGGGCTTCAAAAATAAAATGCTTCAATCCCTCCGGCCCGCCGTAGGAAGATTCCACCGCAAATGGATACGAAGGATTGTAACCCCAAGATTGATCTCCGGCAAACTCCATCACAGGCATCACCTCTATGGCATTGATTCCTAGCCCTTGGAGATAATCAAGCTTTTCAGAAGCAGCATAGAAGTTGCCTACTTGTCCTTCTTCCAATCCTTCTCTATTGAAAGTGCCAATATGCAATTCATAAATTACAAGGTTATTGAAAGACGTGATTTGAAAATTATGGTCTTGCCAGTCCCTGAAAAGATTTTTAATGACAGAATTCCCTACACTATTCGTAACTTCCCTAGCATAGGGATCATTCTTTGATGACTTTGATCCACCATTGTGGATGACATATTTGTATTCATCCCCTTCTGATGCAGACGCCACCTGCACAGCCCAATAGCCGTCACCTTCATGCTCGAATTGATATTTGTCATCTTCCCAGCCATTGAAAGAGCCCATTACAAAAACTGCTTCCGCATTGGGTGCCCAAACCCTAAATGTAACGCCTTCATCTCCGACAATGGCACCCATTCCTTCATTTCCAATTATTTTCATAAAATTTGTATTAGCTTAAAAGGTCAAAAAACAAAACCACTTTTTCAGCAAAAAGCCAAATACTCAATCAATTATCTTTTCACTTTGTTCAAATCAACTTGACTTTCTTTTGCGTCCGCTCCTTTTTCGACAATGACTTCTTTAGCCACTACTTTCATCGCAAAATCCGAAGGATGGATTTCAACCTCATACTTCTCTGCATAGACCCTGGTAAATGCCGCCCCATAAAATAGAATAAGGCAAGAATATGAAACCCATAATAAAATCAGAATCACAGAGCCTGCTGCCCCGTAAGTAGAACCCGGTTCTGCAACTCCAAAATAGAAGCTGAGCAGGATTTTGCCTAAGCTAAATAATAGTGCAGTCAAATAACCTCCCAACCAAACCGACCTCCACTTGATCTCCATATCAGGCATAAACCTGAAAATCAACACAAATAATAAGCCAATGACTAAGGTAGAAATTCCAAACTCAAAAAACTGGGCTATAAAAACATAAGCGGGTTCCCAGATATTGGAAAGAAACCCACTCAGTAAAGTAAGTGCTGTCGAAACAACAAAACTGATCAACAATAGGAAAGCGATGACCATCACAAATGCGAGGCTGATTATCCTGTCCTTGATCAGTTTCCAAAATCCTGCATCCGGATCCACTTTCACACTCCATATTTCATTCATCGAAATCTGGAGTTGATAGAAAACTCCCGTAGCGCCAAACACCAAAACAACCACCCCCATGATACTTGCAAAAACAGTCCTATCGTCACTTCGGGAGTTTTCGACCACTGCCACCACAGACTCTGCGGCTCCAGGACCGATGGCCTCCGATATCTGCCCCGTAATTTCCCCCTGCACGATTTCAGTTCCCCATATTGCCCCCACCGAACTGATAATGATGATCAATAGACCAGGCATGGATAGAATGGCATAATAGGCTACTACAGCTGCAAGCCGAAATGGGCTGTTTTTGTTCCAAAGCTTGCCTGCATCCCATAAAAGTCTAGGCAGGTGTTTAATCTTAAATCCTTGTTTTGTTCCCATTCCACTCGTCCGTTTCGTTATCCTAGCCAAAAATGAAGCCAAAAAAGCTTTGGCTTTCCAAAAGCCGAATACTACAGGAGCATTAACCGTGCACTGTTTCAAAAAAAGTTTCGAAAATATCAGAAAGGTTTTGAAACAAAAAAAGTGGTTATCCCTGAAAAACCGGGGAAAAGCATGGTCAGGATTTTGGTTACGGGATGGAGAAAGTTGGATCCGATAACGTGAGAAGTATAACCGATCCAGCTTCTGGAGAAGCAGGATTTATCTATGTTTCTGAAGCCAGATAATTTGTTGTCAGTCAATCATTTATTTCTGTCGATTGTTGTCATTACGGACGGTCTGTAAGCTCTTCTTATGATGATTATCTATCAACAAAGCTTCTTAATATTTACCCCAGTCAGGCTGGTATCAATGAAATCGTTGCTGTTTTTGATTATTTAACCTTAAATCCTTTTGGTTAGATATCCAATCGATCAAATGGCCTTTTTTTTATAAAAATCTTGGCGGTAAGAGAAGGATAATTTCGCGCACTAGAGAAGGTTAAATCCAGCTTTTGGAGGAGCAGGATAATGGGATTCATTGAGTAATATAACCGATGTTTCTCGTGAATCGTTTCTAAAGTTTAAGCGCAGTCGCCAGGCTTTTCAGCTTTGCCGGAATCTCATTTAGCGGTAAAACAAAATCAACACAACCTACTTCCTGGGCACTGAGCGGCATGTGGCCAACTTCGGCAGACGAGTCTTGGGCAAAGGTTTTTCCACCTTTGGCCATGATATGCTTACAGCCCTCAGTGCCATCGCCATCATATCCGGAAAGAATAATGCCGACCGCACGGACA
>JBBRFK010000128.1:0-11662 GCA_038224435.1 Cytophagales bacterium
GACACTCCCGCGGAGGAAAGGCCGCACTTTGGGCAAGTGCCAACGACACCCGGTGGGCTATTACCATACCAAACGAATCCGGTTGCGGCGGAGCGGCTTTGTCTAGGAGAAAATTTGGAGAAACGTTCCAAGTCATCAATAGCTCTTTCCCACATTGGTTCAATGACAATTTCAAGGCATTTAACGGGAAGGAAGAATTGCTGCCTGCGGACCAACATATGTTGGTTTCCCTGATGGCACCACGTGCGATTTATTTTTCAAGTGCCAGAGAAGACCGGTGGGCAGACCCAAAAGGGGAGTACCTTTCAATCAAACTGGGAAGTCGGGTTTATGCATCGATTTATGGCAAAGAGGTCAGTTTTCCTTTGGACTTTGAAGCGCTAAAAGAACCGGTTATTCAACCTTATGCCGGATACCATATCAGAGAAGGCGAACATGATCTCACTTTGGAAGATTGGAAGAGATTTATGGATTTTGCGGAATTGAATTTTGGGGGAAGAAAATAGTCTGCAGACCATGGGCCATAGTAGGCCATACTCTGGCTTTGCGTGAAATATTTTAACCTTTCTTTGTGCCTTCGTGTCTTGGAGGGATTTATTTTAGTTCTTTATTTTGCGGCTTGACTTATTTGCGAAAAACATATAATCCAGCCGCTGGACAAGCAGGATAAGAAATATATTTCCCCTTTGTGCCTTCGTGACTTTGTGGCAATTTTCATAGTTTCTTACCTTTCTGCTTAGCGAATTGCTGGCAATAAATTGAAATCTTCTTTTGTGCCTTCGTGACTTTGTGGCAACTTTCTTAGTTTCTTACCTTTCTTCTTGGCGAATTGCGGGGAGTAAATTGAAATATTCCTTTGTGCCTTCGTGGCAATTTTCTTAGTTTCTTACCTTTCGGCTTAGCGACTTTCGAGGAATAAATTGAAATATTGCTTTGTATCTTAGTGCCTTCGTGGCAATTTTCCTAGTTTCTTACCTTTCTTCTTGGCGAATTGCTGGGAGTAAATTGAAATCTTCTTTTGTGCCTTCGTGACTTTGTGACAATTTTCCTAGTTTCTTACCTTTCTTCTTGGCGAATTGCTGGGAGTAAATTGAAATCTTCTTTTGTGCCTTCGTGACTTTGTGGCAATTTTCCTAGTTTCTTACCTTTCGGCTTAGCCACTTTCGAGGAATAAATTGAAATATTGCTTTGTGTCTTAGTGCCTTCGTGGCAATTTTCCTAGTTTCTTACCTTTCTTCTTGGCGAATTGCTGGGAGTAAATTGAAATCTTCTTTTGTGCCATAGTGCCTTCGTGGGAATTTTTTACTTTGCACCTTAGCAGGCTACTTTATGAAAAACCAAAAACACCTTTTCCAACTTCCAGAAGATATCCATTACCTGAATGGGGCTTATATGTCTCCCTTGCTCAGGTCAGTAGAAGAAATCGGGATTGAGAGTTTGATCCGAAAAAGAAATCCCACGTGCATCCAACCCAAGGATTTTTTTGAGAAGGCGGAAGTGCTCAAAAGTAATTTCGGGAAATTGGTGAATTGTCCTGCCGCGCAAGTCGCCATCATTCCCGCAGCTTCCTATGGTTTGAGCACAGCCATCAATAACCTGCCATTGGACAATGGAAACACAGCTTTAGTGGTATCTGAGGAATTCCCAAGTGGCTATTACGCCATTGAGAAATGGTGTAAAGACAATCGGAAAAACCTGAAAATCATTCAGGTACCGGATTCATTGGAACATAGGGGAGAAAAATGGAATGCAAAAATCCTTGAGACCATCAATGAGGATACAGCCGTTGTGGTCATGTCCTCGATCCATTGGAAAGATGGGACGCTTTTTGACCTGAAGAGAATCGGTGCCAAATGCAAAGAACACGGCGCTTTGTTCATCATAGACGGCACCCAATCTGTCGGTGCTTTGCCGATTAATGTTGAAGCCTTTCAGATAGACGCGCTTGTTTGTGCGGGATACAAATGGCTGATGGGGCCATATTCGATCGGATTGGCCTATTATTCTGAATTTTTCGATCAGGGGATTCCTTTGGAGGAAACTTGGGTCAACAGAAGCAATGCCCGGAATTTCTCCGGTTTGACCAATTACGTGGATGATTATTCTCCGGGTGCAGGCCGTTACAATGTCGGTGAATATGGAAACTTTATCCTCCTGCCGATGATGAATGCTGCCTTAGAACAGCTTTTAGAATGGAAAGTAGAAAATATCCAATCTTATTGTGATGATTTGACTAGACCGTTGATTGCCTACTTGAGGGCAAATGGATATTGGATAGAAGAGGATGACCTGAGGGCAAAGCACCTGTTTGGATTTCTCTTGCCTCCGGGAATTTCTCAAGAAGTCTTGCTCCAAAAATTGCAGGAACGTAAAATCTTTGTTTCCGTCCGGGGCAAAGCCATCCGTCTTTCTACCCACCTTTACACTACCGAAAAGGACATAGAAATGTTAATTCAGACTTTGAAGGAGCTTTGATCTTCAATCCGAATTTCCCTTTTCAATTTGACCTTCCCGCATTCACTTTGTGACTTTTGTCCGCAAAAGGCATGTTTGATTTCGGTTACCTTTGTTTCCCAAAACCCCCTCCCCCATGAAATATCTTGTCATTCTCTTTTTTGCCATTTCTTTTTTTGGAAGCTGCAATCCGAAAACTTCTGAAAACTCCCAAGTTTCGGGAAAAGTAGAAGAAGTAGATGCAGTCACTTTCAAAAACCTTGTTGCCTCCGGAAATGGCGTCGTGCTAGACGTGAGGACTCCGGGAGAAGTCGCTCAGGGAGTCATTCCGGATGCTTTTGTGATCGACATCAGTCAAAGTGGATTTGAAGAAAAAATCCAAAGCCTGCCCAAAGACAAAGAAATCTATGTCTATTGTGCAGTTGGTGGCCGGAGTCGACAGGCAGCACAAATCCTTTTGGCCAATGGATTTCCAAAAGTTTATAACCTTAGTGGGGGAATTGTGGAATGGAATAGAAATGGATTTCCGGTGGTGCAAAAATAGTAATGAAGGGAGAAGCGAGAGGCAAGAAGCGAGAGACAAGAGCTAAGAAGCGAAAGTAGGGTTTAAGGATTTTGCTGGGCATAATAAAATTTCCAATTACTTGTCTAGACTTTTATCTAAATTTTCAACCCCATATTTCATTTGCTTTTTCTTCTGAAAAACCTTGTTTGATCATTGCGTTGACAATTTTGGTTTTCTCAGCATGCTTTTTCTTCGGTAGAACCAAAAACCTATAAAGCTTATCGTACATTTCCTCATTTCTTATTTTGTTCAACCCAACTCTGGGTGCTGCAATGGGCTTTTCAAATTCAATCAAATCTGCAATTGACTCCTCCAAGCCAAAAGTATACTCTTGTTTATAAGCTGAATCAAGATTTCGAAAAATTTCCTGTAGGCAATTTAAAGGCCCATATGTGTACCGTTTAGGATCTTCTTTTGTTAAGGTCAAGTTATCCAATGCCCTAATCAAAATACCACCATAACACTCAGCATTCCCAAAAGTGATATCGATACCGGAAGGATGTAAATACCATTTACCGGAAGTTTTTTGCAACTCATGACTGTGGGTATAATTATCGTCATGGATTCCCGTAGCATTGAAGTAAAACTCTATTTCACAGATCCTGTATTTATTATAACCCGAGATCAAAACCCAAGAATTCATAATATCCTCAGAAATTTTTTCAAATGAACCCTTAATGTCTTGTGTGTTGATTGATAAATCTAATTTCATTTTTTTAGGTGTTGACGGTGTTAAAACATATTCTGATTCCAATTCAGATAACCAAATAACCAATAATTATCCAAATAACCATTATCCAAATAACCATTAACCATTAACCAATTAACCAATTAACCATTAACCAAATAACCATTAACCAAATAACCCATTAACCAATTAACCATTAACCATTAACCAAATAACCAATAACCAAACTTCAATCCACCCTCTTACTCGTTTTCAAATACGCCATCAGGTCCACGATTTCTTTTTCGGTCAGGTTGGAAAATAGACCTGGAGGCATCAAAGAAACGGGAGTCACTTCTTTGGACTGTATGGTGGATTTGTTGATGATGACAGGTTCTTGACCCACAACCCGCAACGTCAATTGCCTTTGGTTTTCATTGATCACATTGCCGGAATAGGTCCTTCCATCACGGGTATTGATCACCACCATTTTGTAGTCATCCTGTATTTCGGCGCTCGGTTCCAAGACATTCAAGAGAATATATTCCGTATCTGCACGGTTAGAACCGGTCAAATCAGGGCCGATTACACTTCCTTCCCCGAACATCTTATGGCAACTGCCACAGGTATTTTGGAAGATTTTCTTACCTGCAATTACATTGGCAGAGGACATTGCATTCGTAGTAAGCATCGCGCGGTATTTTTTGTAGGCTGCTTCATCGCTCGCTACCTGCTCTATCGGACCCCAAACTTCTATAAACCCACTTCCGACCACTCGGAGCAGTTGCCTTGCCACACCTGCCGGAACTTCACTTTTGGCAATCCGCTTTTCCTTAATTTCTTTGGTCAGCATCCCACCATACCTAGATCTGGATGAAAGCGTCTGCATTGCGATCAGTTTTTCTTCTGGGCTGAATTTGGAATAATTGTCGATCAGAAATTTTCCCAAAGCCTCATTGTCAAAAGCTGCAACTGACTTTATCGCTTCCTGTCTTATCGCCGGTTCCTGCAATAATTTTGGCAAGTCTGTCTGCAGTTCTTTTCTCTGTTGTGCAGTCAAAGTTTGGAGTGCTTTTTTTCTTTGGTCAATGGGAGCAGTTTTGTCTTTTAACAAAGTAAAAGCCCTTTGTGTGGCTTCTGTGTCCCCGAATAAACTGGAAATTTCCTGGGTTAGGGATTTTGTTTTTGGGTTGGATTTTTGGAGTTTGCCTGAAACCGCATTCCAGTTTTGCGGGATTTTCAGGTCTGTACGGCCTTCCATCCCCGCCATCATTCCGGTCAACATATCATCTGTATTTTTCCCACCTTTTCCGATAAGGGCTACCAATTTTTTCAATTGATCCCCGTCAACAGTCCTTCTGGCAATGTATTGGGTCACCAAAGGGATTTTCGAAATGTTGGAAAGTGCTAGGAATTTATCAGGATTTTCAGCCATCAAAGGTTCAATGCTATACCAAATGAGTTTGGGTAGGTTATGGTCGTTTGAATCTTCATCATGCTGGACGAGGTTATTGGCGATTTCCCATTTATCTACGGTTTTCATCCTTTGGATGGCCGATGCCAAATACAGTCTGACGACTGGAGAAGTGTCCTCATTTGCCATTTTCGCAAATTTGGTAACTGCTTCTTGGGAAGGGTTAAGATCCTCGCAAAGCAATTGGATGGCCCAGGCACGAACATGTGGGTCTTTGTCAGAGAGTGCTAGAATCAAATCTTTTTCAGTAAATCCTCCGGTCAGGTGCAAGGTCCACATTGCCCGCAATCTCCAATCAGGGTTTTTGTCTTTTTCGTAAATGGCTTTCAAAGCTGCATTTGTGGCTGGCTGCAGTTTATTGTTGACTTTCCTTTTGTGGAGGATTCCCCTTGCTCGTCTTGCATGCCAATCGCTCGGATTGGTCTGCAGGTTTACCAATTGTTTGTCAG
This sequence comes from Cytophagales bacterium, assembly GCA_038224435.1. Classification (GTDB taxonomy): domain Bacteria; phylum Bacteroidota; class Bacteroidia; order Cytophagales; family Cyclobacteriaceae; genus Cognataquiflexum. The sequence goes on from JBBRFK010000128.1 coordinate 5,610, forward strand.
TCATTTCATTCAGGTCGCTGTATCTGCCTTCAAAATCTTTTGCAAGGGATTTTTCTGGAGCAATCCTGAAAACTCTGCCAGTTTCTTCATTCAATACTTCCTTGCCACAGATATCCGCATCATGCCAGTCCAGTGCGTAAAGCGCGCCGTCAGGACCTATTTCCATACTGAATCCTACCCATTGGGCATTATTTGCGATCATAAATTCATCACCGTGTTTTCCTTGATAACCTGATCCTTTTGGTATCAGGATATCAGACAATACCGCATGTTCATGGATGTTTGCCATAAAAATCCTTCCTTGTTCTTCTTTGGGAAAGGCATCGGATTGATAAACCCTAGCGCCACCATGGGCCGAACGGTGGCTGTGGTCGGCAATGGTTTTGATATCTTCATATACATAGGGATTGAAATGCTGTCCTCCCTGCCGGTGGTAAATCCCTCCCGGAATGACATGCCACAGGTGTGGAATCACACAGGCGGTCATTAAAAGCTGCCCTTTGGCATCGTAATCTATTCCCCAAGGATTACTGAACCCATGGGCGACGACTTCGAAGCGGTCTTTGACAGGATGGTAACGCCAAACTCCTCCGTTGATGTCAACGCCTTCTTTTTCCAATAAGTCTTCCGGAAATGGATCATTGTGGTAATAAAGTTTGGCATCGCCGTCGGGTTTGCGGATTTTGGAAGGCGTGGCAAATCCCTGTAAGCCATACAGCCATCCATCCGGTCCCCAATGCAAACTGTTGAGTGTTTCATGGCGGTCTCGGATTCCCCATCCGGTAAGGAGGATTTCGATTTTGTCCACGTCGGCTTTATCATCCCCGTTTTTATCAGGTATAAAAAGCAAGTTTGGCGGCGCACCGACATAAACACCATCAAATCCCACCGCAATGGCTGCAGGAAAAGCCAATCCTTCCATAAAAACCTTTTTGCTGTCAGCCACACCGTCACCGTCTGTATCTTCCAAAATCAAAATCCGGCTATCTCCTGAACTGGAAAAACCGTATCCTCGTGATTCATAATCCTTGTTTTCGGCTATCCACAACCTGCCCCTGTCATCCCAACAAAACGCCATAGGTTGGGTCATCATCGGCTCGGATGCCCATACATTTACTTTAAAACCGGCCTTGATTGTCATCGCTTCCACTGCTTCCTGAGGCGAAAGTAATTTAGCTTCCCGTCCTTCCTTTTGCGCCAAACCCCAAAGCTCTGTGGTGTTGTACATGCCTTCTTTTCCGGAAAATTTTCCCCAGGTTTCGGTCAAAGCCACATCATTGAATTCGTCTGAATAAACGACCAATTGATGCTTGAGTGTTTCGGTTTTTCCTTTTGGGATTATCCAATCTCCATCTCTCGTATATGCCGGACCCAAACCCAATTGGCTGTCAACACGCCATTTGTTGGGATAGCCTCTGTTTTCTGGATGGTCAAAAATGGCAACATTGACCATGTCCTCACGGCCTTCGACCTGCATCGCTACATTGACCCACATCGAGGGTTGGCCTTCCGCATTTTCATTTTTTTGACGGGCTGCATTGACGATTTCACCTTTGATTCCTTCCTTCCATGGCATCCTAAGGAACAGGCTTCCATAATCGTACTTGCCGATCACTATATCTTTGATGGCTTCACCTTTCCACTCGAGGTCCAAATAGTATTTGCCGCCCTCTTCCCGCATGGTCCAATTTTGGATTTCTTCCATGACTGTTTCGCCCTTTTCATCCAACAAATGGTAAATCGTCTGCCATTTGACTTCCGCCCCTTCTTTTTCCACAATATTGGAGGCCACTTTCTTCCAATAATCTTCCTGTGGATTGTGGAAATAATCCCTGCCATTGACCCTTGTCAGGCCCCAATACAATCCTGTCTGATGTTTGTGGTGGCCCGGACTGTACTCGGTCAGCATGCCTTTGCCATCAGGTGCTACTATCGGATGGATAAATGGACGAAAATCATCCTTCGCATTCTGCACCAAAATCGGGTTGTTTTCTCCTTTTCTGAAAATAGAAATGGTCGCTTTTTCTAAATTTTCCTCGAGAACCAAAATGGTAGGTTCTTCAGTTTGAACTTCAAGAGCGCTCTCGGTAGTATTTTTTTTGCAACTGAAGGAGAAAATTAAGGCAAAGATCAAAAGCAAATGTTGGAGGGATTGGGTTTTCATAATGGGCAATTTTGGATAGGTTGAAAGGTTGGGATTGAATTCAAAGAAAGGATGAATTTCAAAACTTTAATATAGGGATTGTTCCTGTGATTCAATGATTGAGATTTGTCGAAGGGAAAGTTTTTGTGACAATCAGTCAATCACCAAGGCTGAACCTTTTTCTGGATCATTTTTTTGAATCTGAAAACCTCTACAAAAATATTGACCTGCAATAGCTGAATTTGCCATTGGAATAAATTGCTACTTTCCTTTATACTTATTTTTTGTAGCTTGAAATTTCATTTTAAGCTATCCACCATGAATAGAATTTATTGCCTTTTGGTATTGCTTTTTGCAATGCTGATCCTTCCTTTGAAGGCACAGAAAATCGATGAAGCCTATAACCAAAAGATCCGGGAATTTACCACCGACAAGCGCTTCCTTCCCGAATTTCTCCTTGATGTAGTCGATCATCCCACGATACCTTCGCCACTCAAACATTTTGGACATATCATCGGGGCCGAAGGGCAGGTTCACCGCTCTGCCGAGATCTATGGTTATTACCAAAAACTCGCCGAGACTTCCCCATTGGTACACATGCAGGAAATGGGCAAAACCGAGGAAGGAAGACCATTTTACCTGATCGTAATCGGGAATGAAGATGCAATAAAACGTCTTGACCATTACAAAAGTCAGTTGGAAAAATTAGCCGATCCTAGGAAAACAAGCCCTGAACAGGCCGAAATCATTATTTTGGACAGCAAACCTGTATATTATTTGAGTGGTGGCATGCATGCGACAGAAATGGGTTCTCCCGAAATGCTCATGGAATTGGCTTATCGATTGGCCACTTCCCCCGCTTCGGAAATCAAAGATATCCGGGACAAAGTCATCACCGTCATCAATCCGATCTCCGAACCTGACGGGTTGGACAAGCAGGTGGACTGGTATTACCGCTATACTAAAGGCAGGAAAGAATTCGATGATGGATTCCCCCGTTCATCGCCCTATTGGGCCAAATATGTTTTCCATGACAATAACAGAGATGGTCTTCAGGTTTCCCAGGAAATCACCAAATCCATTTTCAGGGGCTTTTTTGAGTTTCATCCCACGGTCATGTTGGACTTGCACGAGTCGGTACCTTTGCTTTATATCTCCACCGGTACGGGTCCATACAATGATTTTGTGGATCCGATTACCGTCAGTGAGTGGCAGATCATGGCCAATCATGATGTAGCAAAAGTTGCTTCGCAAGGAATGCCTGGTGCTTTTACCTGGGCATTCTATGACGGTTGGTGGCCTGGATATGGGATTTGGGTAGCCAATAACCACAACTCCAACGGACGATTTTACGAAACCTACGGCAATGCCGGAGCGGATACTTATCTCAGGGATTTGAGTACGGCGAAATTTGCCGGCGACTTGGTTACTTCCAAAGAGTGGTATCGCCCAGATCCTGCCACCGGTCAGGTCTATTGGTCATTCAGAAACAACATCAACTACACCCAAACTGGTGTCATCGCCTCGCTTTCTTATGCTGCAAATAACGGTAAGATGCTGTTACAGAATTTCTATAAAAAAGGGTATAACAGTCTAGAAAAAGGAAAAACAGAAGGATCGAAAGCTTTCACTATTGCGAAAGACCAAAGAGATCCGGCCATGGTGGCCTATCTTGCCGGACAATTGATGCATCAGGGAATTGAAGTTCACGAGTCAGACAGTAATTATGTGGTATTGTCCGAGCAGCCTTACCGAAACCTCGCCGTTTCTCTTTTGACGCCACAAGCCTATCCAAAAGATGCCAAATATCCTCCTTACGATGCGATAGCATGGACATTGCCATACCTGTATGGCGTCAAGGTGGAATCCAAAGACAGCATTGATTTTGATATCAAGGCATTGAAAATGCTTTCCCAAAATCCTGTTTACCAAGGAAAAGTAGAAGGGAATGGGAATACATACCTACTGCCTTACAATGCGCAAAACACCGTATTGCCTGCGCTATATGCAATAAAGGCTGCCAACAAAAACGCTGAAATTTCAATTCTTCCCAAACAAACCGTTGTTGATGGAGATACTATTTCTGCTGGAGCCATTTTGATCAAAAAAATCAATGCCGATCAGGCGAAAAAAGTTGCTGCTGATTTTGGATTAGATTTGAAAGCAGGCGGAAGCAATATCGCTGAGGCAGATCAGCAGGCAGTCAAACTGCCAAGAGTAGCCATTTACCATACTTGGTACAATACCCAAGATGAAGGTTGGTCGAGGTACACTTTCGAAGAGAGAGGGATTCCATACACTTCCATTGACAAGGACGACCTAAAGTCCGGAAATCTGAAAACCAGGTTTGATGTGATTCTTCTACCAAGGGTACGTGGCAATGCCAAGAATTTTGTCCATGGTGTGGATAAAAAATTCGGCCCTATGCCTTTTACTAAAACTGCTGAATTTCCTTCGCATGGTTTTCCCGATGCCACATCGGATATGACTGGAGGGCCGGGCTTTCTGGGAGTCGACAATTTGAAAAAATTTGCGGAGGAAGGTGGTTTGCTTATCACTTTGGACAACACCAGTGCTATCATGGCCGAACTTGGTATTGCCGCTGATCTTGCCGAAGCTGACCAAGGAGCATTATTTCATCCTGGTTCGATTATTCAGGCCAAAGCGAGAAATTCCGGTCATCCGGTCATGTTTGGCTATCCTGAAACTTTCCCGATTTTCCGTGGAAATGGGCCTTTGCTGGAGGTAGATAAGTACAATAGAAACCTGATACTCGTGCAATATGGTACCAAACCTCTGAAGGATGAATTGGAATTTGAAGGTGCGATAATGGGTATGCCAGACAAACCGAAAGCGGAGAAAGTCGCCAAACCTGAAGTAAAAGATGCTCCCTATGTGATAGCAGGCATGGTGAGAAACGAAGATAAGATTATCGGTCACGGGGCTGTTTTCAATGTGCCCGTTGGTAAAGGAAATGTCTTGGCCTTTACCTTTGATCCGCTACACCGCTACCTCAACCATGCCGATGCCCCTATGGTATGGAATGCCATCATCAATTGGGACAGGATGAGGTACTAACACTAAATTTTGAAATAATCCCGCCGAGGTTTTGGATGAATGGAATAAGAATTACGCCATTTCTTCTCAGACTTTCTGTGGGATTTTTGTTTTCCAAAGACTCTTTGGTCTGGTATTTGGGTATAAGTTTCAAAGATTATATTCTTATTAACTTTAAAACCAAAGAATGTGTAACATTTTCCATTTTGGAATTCAATAAATTTGGTTTTATAAACCCATAAAAAACATGAAAATATTAGGAATTATTTTGGCAGTTCTTGGCGGCATAGGAATCGTAATTTTCGGAATGCAGGCTATGCAGGATTCAGAAAGTTTTAAGCTGTTTGGGATGGATATTGCGGTAAGTACGGCCAATTGGACGCCTGTGATTATCAGTGTGGCGCTGTTGGTGATCGGAATAATCATGTCGAGAGGCAGAAAATAAATGTTTTTGATTCGACTCCTTTAGGGTCGTTTGATCGGTTTGTTTCCGTTTTAGCTATAAATATTTCATTCCTTCGGGATGGGGGATATGTTTGTAGAAATTGGAAGGATATTTCATCAACGCCTCATTTAAAGACCCGGAACGGGTCAAATCTTTATAGACCGTAAATCATTTGGCTCTATCATGTCCGACCGGGAACCGGTCGAATATTTTTTAAACGTTTAATTTCTTCCTCAAATTTTGCTTCAGCTGTTTTTTGTGAATTTAAACTATCTATTTAATTTAATCTGAACACTTCACTTTCCGGACACTTTTTCACAATTACATATTCATCTTGTTTTTGCTGTAAAAGGAAGAAAAAGTCTTATCCTTTCAAATTGGGAAGAAGAGTTGTACAAATACACCACA
>JBBRFK010000129.1:0-11582 GCA_038224435.1 Cytophagales bacterium
GCCTTCTTGGGGACTCCCTGTTTACGGAGGTTGATTCGGCTTCCCAAAGCGGCCAAACCAATAAATTGATGGAGGCGGAAAAGTTGTATGGGGAGGAGTCAAGTCTTGAAAACCTGATCTGGATCGGCAGGAGGGAAGCATATCTGGGAAGGTATGACCTTGCCATCCGGACATTTAGCAAAGCCGCCAAGCAATTTCCCGATTCCTTCGAGCCTTTGAGGCATCGCGGGCACAGGTTTATTTCCACCAGGGAATTTGACCGGGCTATACTTGATTTTGTGAAAGCAGCAGAATTGATGGAGAACCTTCCGCTGCAGATAGAAGCTGACGGGATGCCCAATAAGCTGAACATTCCTTTGTCAAATGGGCAGTTCAATGTCTGGTACCATCTGGGTTTGGCGTATTACCTGAAAAATGATTGGGAGAAAGCCTTGGAAGCTTATAAAAAATGTCTTGAGGTCTCAGACAATGACGACCTGATCGTGGCGACTTTGGATTGGTATTATATGACTCTGGTCAAAATGGGTAAAACCAAAGAAGCCCAAAGTCTCATCAAGGCTGTAAATGCCAATATGACGATCGTTGAAAATGATGCCTATTTCAAAAGGATATTGATGTACAAGGGGCAGTTGAAACCTGAAAGCCTGATAGATGTGGATGCTGCCTCCGAAGATCAAAAGCTCCAATATGTGACACAGGGATATGGTTTGGGTAATTATTACCTGTCAATAGGGGATACCGCCAAAGCAAAATCCATTTTTGAAAATGTCCTCTCCTCTGGATATTGGTCGGCTTTTGGCTATATTGCCGCTGAAATGGAATTGGCAGGATTAAAAAAATGAGTAAAGAGGATTTCAAAATATTGCCCCTACAAAAAAAGATTCAGATGCTGTATACTGAAGGCACCTTTGTGGTGGGTATCCGATATTACACACACAAAGTCAACCTTTATCTACTTGATGACCAATATATTGAGGTTTTTTACAACCATAAACTGGATAAAATTGACAAAATAGATTTTTTGGATCACCGACATACCAGGATGAAATTCTACCTCGATCAGATTCAGTTTTCAGTCTGATTTTACCACAAAAAATTTCAAAGCTTCAACAGTTGGCTGTGGATTTCCAAAACCTGTGGAATCAGCATTTTATTATCCGTATTCTTGATGACAAAGTCAGCCAATTTGTTTTTTTCCCCATCAGGAAGCTGCTTGTCAATGATATCATTTACCTGTTTTTCACTCCGGTGTGGATCCCGCATCAATACCCTTGAGATGCGGATCCTGATGGGTGAAGATACATTGATCACTTTGTCCAGTTCTTTGTAAGACCCAGTTTCAAAAAGCAAAGCAGCTTCTTTAATGACATAAGCGGAGTTTTGGGAATTTGCCCAATTTTCAAAGTCCAACTTGACGGCAGGATGAACGAGGCCGTTGATCGTCTTTACTTTTTCTTCATCCGAAAAAATCTGTGATGCCAAAAATGCCCTGTTGAGCTCTCCGCCTTCGGAATAACTTTCTTGCCCAAAATGGTCCTGAATTTGTTTTTTTAATGTGCCATCATTGGCCATCAGCCACTTGGCCCTGTCATCTGCAAAATAGATGGGAATCTCTAAAATTGAAAAAATCCTGGCCACAGTGGATTTTCCCGAACCGATGCCTCCTGTGATTCCCACCAAAATGGGTTTACGGCTTGTCATACTTGAGTCTCAAAACCTCCGGTTCAAACTTAATTTTTTCCAAAAATTTAGGCTTCGGCCTTACCTCGACAAAAATGGTACTGTCCTCCTTGTCCCTGTTGTTGTAATTTAAGACGGCCTCAAATTCATATTTGCTGAGTTCAGTTACCTTCCTTTCATCGATGAAGTAGGACATAATTATATTTGCAGGTTCTTGGGCAAGTCTGACATTTTTGGGAAAATTCATTGTTTTGATTTTCAATCTCTTGTTTCCTTCCAACATCTGGTAAACTTCAAATTTGACCTGCACACTTTCATCTTGCAAGGTGAGGAAATCAGCATACCCCGAAGGCAAAACCAAAGGGATGATTTTGTTGAAGTCTTTGTTGATTTTGTCCTCCCCCAAATCCACTTTCAAAACCCCGTCAAGCTCTTGCAGCACGGATGTCGGACCTGTAATATCAATCAAACGCGGGTCGATACTCATAGCGCTTCCAAGTCTGAAATTCTGTGCAAGTGTAGTAGAGGTTGTATCCAATTCAATTTTGATCTTCCTCGTCACCACTTTGTCGACATTGAATTTGACGGTATCAGTGACCATAGACACCAAGACTGAAGGCGTAATATTTTCGGAAAGTGTCCTCCTGAGTTCGGAAGTAAGGATGTAATTTTTGGTGGAGGGGTTATTGATTTCTATCAAAAATGGACTTTCATTGATTTTAAAATATTTTCTCAAAAGGTCCCAACCATTCCCGTTGATCTCGATTTTCATACGGGTAGGCAATTCTTCCACCGGCATAAACTCCGTCTGATCGAAGACAATTGCGATGGGATAATCCACAACAGTATTGTAATCATCTTTGTTGAGCGCGTTTAAAACCCAAAAAGTGGCGGCTGCCAGAAAACACAGCGCCGCCACTTTCATATTTGCAATCCTTTGCGGATTAAAACTGGTTAGGATTTTCTTAAACTTTGCCAAGATGGTTGTTATTTGATGCCTATCGCTTTTTTGGTAAAATCAGCTGAAATCGCAGATTTTTCAACCTTCAATTTCATTCCTTTATCCAATTCCAAAGTTACCGTATCTCCTTCAAGGGAATAGATTTTCCCATGGATTCCTCCGATTGTGACTGCGGTATCTCCCTTTTTGATGGATTCAAGAAAGGTTTTGGTATCCTTTTGTTTTTTTTGCTGAGGTCTGATCATGAAAAAGTACATGATCAAAATAATGGATCCGAATAGGAAAACCTGACCCATTATTTCAGAACTCAAAAACGACTGCAATAAAATCTGATTGTTCATAGCTTATTTTTTTACAGGACCCAGTTGATTTGGGGCAGCGCTTGCAAGTTTTGGTGTTACATTTCCTTTGAGTCTCAATCTTGTCACATTAGGATTTGTATTGGCCTGAATGGTAACTGTAGGTGCCTGTGTTCCTGTTTTGGCAGTGGAGTTGAAAACCACTTTTACAAAACCCTCTTCACCTGGTTTAACGGGCGTTTTTGTCCATTCTGGGCTTGTACAGCCGCATGATGCAGTGATGTTGGAGATCACCAAAGGAGCTTGTCCTTCATTGGTGAATTTAAATAGATGTTCTATAACTTTGCCTTCATTGATGGTGCCGAAGTCGTATTCCATTTCGCCGAATCCAAACTGTCCCAATGAACTCGGGTCAGCATCGACAACGTTGGCGACATTCTCTGGCACAACAGGCTGGGCGGCTTCTAATTTTGCAAGTTTCTGTTCCAATGCAGCGATTTTGTCTGATTGGTCATCTTTTTTTGTTTCGCAACTTGCAGCCATCAAAGCTACCGCAAGTGTCAGGGCTGATAATCTGAAATATTTCATAATAAATTAAGGTTAATTAGCTTCTCTGTTGATTTGTTCGATAAGTTTATTGACATCACTGAGTAAATTTTCTGCTTTGATTTTCGCGTCCGAAATTACTTTGTTTCCTTCCGACTTTGCTTCATTGAGAGGGAGATTTTTTCCGTCGATCAGGTCATTGATCAATTTTTCAAGTTCTTCTTGGTATTTGAAGAGCTGATAGGAAAGTTTGTCCCTTGTGTTTTTACCTGTATCGGGAGCAAACAAAACTCCTAAAGCCGCACCTATGCCTGTTCCGACTAGTAATGCTATCCATGCGTTTGAATTTTTGCTCATTGTTTCGATATTTTATTTGTTGTCCAATAGTCCTCTTCCACTCTTACGGATTTCTCCGTTTTCTGTTAATTCTTTTGACAAAACATCCAAAAGTCCGTTTACAAACTGTTTGCTTTTTGGGGTACTGTAAGTTTTAGAAATGTCGATGTATTCGTTGATACTCACTTTGACCGGAATACTCGGGAAATTTTTCATTTCCGTAAGGGCCATCGAGATGATGATTTTATCTGTTTGGGCGACCCTTTCGATGTCCCAGTTTTGTGTTCTTTTGGATATCAGTTCCTTGTTGATTTCGTCATTTGCGACGGTAAAGTTAAATATATTTTGGAAAAATTCCTTGTCATCCTCCCAGTTGATGGCGATTTCGGGCAGGATTTCCTCTAAGGAATCGTAGTAGTCTTTGACGTTCTTGAGCACTTTTGATGCCAGACTGCGTACGATAGACTTGTTTTCGGTCCAATTGAAATCTTTTTCCGAAAAGAAATTCAGGATGGCCTCGGTTTTGAAAATTACCTTTTTCAAAATCTCATCTGCTATTTCAAAATCATCGTCAAGTGTCGGTTCTGCGATTTTGATGTAATTTTGGTAAGGTTCGAATGGCTTGACATAATCCCTAAACCATTCTTTGATCTCCAGTTCGAGTTCACCGATATTGACATGCTGACGGGTGATGGCGGATTTGTATTCGACGGAAATTCGGATTTTTTGTAAAATCTTGTTTTTGCAAAAATTCAGTTCCCCTTCGCTAAAGGAAATTTTTTCGGTAGCATATCTCCTTTTCTTTTCGCCTTCGGTGGATACATGGTCTGCAAAAGCAAGTAGGATTTCTATGGTATACAGATACAGCTGGGGCAACCTTTCAGCCGAAGAAATCATATTCTTTGCCAAAAATTCAAAATCCTTTTTGTTTGATGTATGGTAAAAGTTGATGGCACGTCTTGCCTCTTTGAGGATCCTATCGTTGGTATCGCTTTTTGAAGTCAGCGTGTCATTGTTCAGGTTGTTGACAAAAATCTCGGTCGTTATGCCTGTCTCTTTCTTGAGCAGATTTTTGTCCTGTACTTCCATGCTGTTCAGATCGGGCAAAAAGGCCTCTTTGATTTGATCTTTTGCGAGATTGTAGTTGGAAGCCCTGCACTGTTCGTAGGCATAAAGGTTTTGAAAAGCCTTGACCCTAAGTATTCGTCTGTTTAACATACCTGAAATAAAAGAACGTAAATATAATTCAATTTGGGGAAGGTTAGGGAATGAAAGGGACTTTAACCTCCAATGCATACAAAAAACCACCTGATTCGGTTCAGATTTTGAATAATCAGGTGGCTTCTTTGTAAAACTTTATCAATAAGGTAATTTCACTTTGCCCATCGCTTCAATCCTGTTCCAAGCCATTTCGGTTGCGGCTTGCTGAGATGGAATGTTTTCTCTTTCGGATTTTTCCAAAATCGCCGTGCAGATATCGTAGATTTTTTCTACATGCTTGTAAGTGAGATCTCTGTTGTATCCCCCAATAAATTCCGCATAGACATTGATCAGCCCACCCGCATTGATCAAGAAATCTGGTGCATAGATAATTCCTTTTTCCAAAAGTAATTTGCCATGTATCGTTTCATCCTGCAGTTGGTTGTTGGCCCCTCCTGCGATCACTTGGCATTTCAGCCTATCGATAGTCTGGTCATTGACAGTGGCTCCCAAAGCACAGGGGGCATAGATGTCCATGTCTAAATCATATATCACACCCGGGTCCACCACTGTAGCACCTGTTTCTTTGGACAGTTGCTTCAGTCTGTCTTCAAATATATCTGTGATGAATACTTGCGCCTTTTCTTTCATCAGGTATTCTACCAGGTACTTGCCCACTTGTCCGATACCTTGAACAGCGATTTTTTTCCCTGTCAGAGTATCTGAGCCAAAAGCTTTTTTGGCGGCAGCCTTCATGCCAAGATAAGTTCCATAAGCAGTCACCGGGGAAGGATCTCCCCCGCCACCCCTTACTTCGGGAAGTCCGGTCACGTATTTGGTTTCCATGGCGATGTATTCCATGTCGCTGGTTTTCATGTTGACATCCTCAGCAGTGATGTACCTTCCCCCGAGGCTGTTGATGAATCTTCCAAATCTTCTGAGGTAGGCCTCATTTTTCAGTTTTGGATCTCCGATCAATACCGCCTTGCCGCCACCGATATTCAGACCTGAAATGGCCGCTTTGAAGGTCATTCCTCTAGATAGTCTCAACACATCGGTGATCGCATCTGCTTCTGAAATATAATTCCACATTCTCGTGCCGCCAAGAGCGGGTCCCAATACTGTATTGTGGATGGCAATGATCGCTTTCAAGCCTGTAGGCTCGTCATAGCATACGACGAGCTGCTCGTGACCGAAAGAAGTAATCTGTCCATATATGGAACCTTCCCTCACTTTTTCCTCGGTTTTAATCTCTAGCATTTGAACTTGGAGTTTTTTAATGTGTTATATTTGGGATTGATATCTGTACAACACAATACAAAATTTTATATTTTGAATCAGGTTTTACGACGCAATTAAAAGAGTATTATAAAACAAATCAAGAGGTTTAAAAATTTTTATTTCGTGAAATCACTTTGGCGCCTCAATAAATATTTTGTAAAATATAAGGGATACCTCCTGATGGGAATCTTATTTACCATCATTTCCAATGTTTTTGTAATTATTCCTGCCCAGCTTGTAAGAATTGCCATAGATTATGTGGTGGAGAGTTTTGCCTTCTATCAGGTCTTTTCAGGAAGTGAAATTGCTTCCCTGGCGCGTGGACAGTTCATGCAGTTCATCCTGATTTTTGGTGTGTTGATTTTGGTGATGGCCCTGCTGAGGGGATTTTTCCTTTTCCTGATCCGACAGACGATCATTATCATGTCAAGGCTAGTCGAGTATGACATGAAGAATGAAATTTTCGAGCACTACCAGACCCTTCCCTTGAGCTTTTACCGCAAAAACAGTACAGGCGACCTCATGGCAAGGATCACCGAAGATGTCAGCAGGGTGAGGATGTACCTTGGGCCAGCCATCATGTACGGCATGACGCTATTGTTTTTGTTTCCAATGGTCATCGGCTACATGCTGACTGTCAACGTGGAATTGACTGTTTATTCGCTTTTGCCTTTGCCGATTCTATCCATCAGTATCTATTATGTCAATAACCTCATCAACGAACGCTCTGAAAAAATCCAAAGGAGTCTTTCAGGACTGAGCACCTTTGTACAGGAAGCATTTTCAGGAATCAGGGTGATCAAAGCCTTTGTAAGAGAAGAGGACAGTACCAACCAATTTACCAAAGCAAGCGAAGATTATAAAGACAAGTCAATTGACTTGGCGTTGGTCAATTCCCTGTTTTTCCCATTGATCATGAGCTTGATCGGAATCAGCACCCTGATAACGGTTTATGTTGGAGGGATTCAGGTTATTGAAGGGAAAATTGGATATGGCGTCATCGCTGAATTTATCCTGTATGTCAACATCCTGACTTGGCCCGTCACTTCCTTAGGTTGGGTGACGAGTATCATACAGCGGGCCGCCGCTTCGCAGACTAGGATCAACGAGTTTATGGATGAAAAAAATGACATCGTCAGTACCGATTTCCTTCTAGACGAAATCAAAGGCAACATAGAAGTCAAAAATTTAAGTTTTGTCTATCCGGATTCTGGGATAAAAGCATTGGACAAATTAAGTTTCTCGATAGATTCGGGAGAATCTTTGGCCATCATAGGCACCACCGGTTCGGGAAAGTCTACCATAGCCAACCTCCTGATGAGGATGTATGATGCCAATGAAGGGGAAATCCTGATAGATGGCAAAGACATCAAAACCTATGATGTCGCTTCTCTCAGAAGGCAGATAGGTTATGTGCCTCAAGATGTCTTCCTGTTCAGTGACAGCATAGCAAACAATATCGGTTTTGGATTGGATACGATTGCAGAAGGAACAGTACAAAAGGCAGCCAAAGACGCAGATGTCTATGACAACATCATAGACTTCCCGCAGGGTTTTGAGACCAAGCTTGGTGAACGGGGCATCACGCTTTCCGGTGGTCAAAAGCAAAGAGTATCTATCGCTAGGGCCATCGCAAAAGAGCCAAGAATCTTGTTGCTTGACGACTGCCTGTCGGCTGTGGATACCAAAACAGAAAATGCGATTTTGAATTCTCTGAACGTCATCATGGAAAACAGGACCTCCATCATCATTTCACATCGGGTGTCTTCCGCCAAGCTTGCCGATAAAATCATTGTATTGGATGATGGAAAAATGGTCGAGCAGGGATCGCATGATTACCTGCTAAACCTCAAGGGTGTGTATGCTGATCTTTATGAAAAGCAAACCCAATCAGTGGATATAGCGGAGGATTAATCATCCTTTTTCTTTGTTCTTGGCAAAGAAATCAAAACCTATTTTTTGGGGATTGCCCAGACCTGATATATGTTCTATTTTTTGCCGGAAAGTAATCACCATGATGTCTGTGAATGCAGGTGCCAACAGGTCATTGTCCAAAGCCGAAACCACTAGTTGCTCTACAAAATCACGCATTTTTTCCGGATTCACCGGGTTTTCTTTGAGTTCAGGAAAATTGAAGACGATTTTTCTATCCCCTTCCAGAAAGAATTTATTTTCCCTGTTAAGAAGCACTCTTCCGATCAGATATCCCGGGTCATCCAATCTCCCAAAATCGATGGTGTCACTGAGGAAGTTATAGATGAGAATCTGCCCAAAATACCTCAGGGTGACATCGTCTTTCAGATACTTTGATTTGCTGAGGTAATTTTCATCCGGCAGCCGCACGATATTGCTCTGTAAGATGAATAGGAGTGTATCTCCTCCGATTCTGAATACAAACTCAAATGCATTGGTTCTTTCAACTTTGACAGGAATCTGATTCCCTTCCGTATTGGCATCATTGATTTCTTTTGCCAGTTGACCGCAGATCTTTTCCAGATCCAGAAAAAGCACCCCGGTCATTTCAAACAAATTATACTTGAGTTTGCTGGTAGTTTGTAGCTTAGTTAGTATATTCGAAACCATTGTATTTTTTATATTTAATCAAACAACACCAATATGGAAGCCAAAAAAACAGGATTTGAAGAAGTAGAATCCATTCTACGTGACATAGGTACTAAAATAGAAGAATTAATCGAAAAAGGAACCAAGGCCGGTGGAGAAGCAAAAGTTGAAATTGAAAAAAAGATCGACGATTTAAAGGAAAAAAGGACAACCCTTGAAGCCGAATTCAAAAAAGGCAAGGAAAAAGTCGAACAGCTTTACCAAGAAAAGAAGGAGGAATTTGAACCCAACCTTACCGAATCCAAGGAGCATTTCAAAGAAGGAATCAAGCAATTGGTGGAGGGTGTGAAAACGCTTTTGGGGAAAAAGTGACAAATCGTAAAACCGTCACATTGCATTAATTCACAATTGAAATTTAAAGTCGGGCCGGTTTTGAGAAATCAAACCGGCCCGACTTTTTGGCCTTGCCTGAATATCAATCAGGCAAAGCAAAAGCCACATAAGCATCTCCTGACTTGGTTCCCTTACCGCCGCCACAGGCGATGACAAGGTATTGCTTTCCGTTTTTCGCATAGACTGCAGGCGTCGCGTGACCGGCGGCAGGAAGCTTGGCTTCCCAAAGGACTTTTCCGGTATCCTTATCAAAAGCCCTGATTTTCTCATCTTTTGTTGCGGCGATAAACACCAAGCCACCGGCGGTCGTCACCGGTCCTCCATAATTCTCAGTACCGGTCGCAGGAATTCCTTTTGCTGTCAGTTCGTCAAACTCGCCCAAAACAGATTGCCACTTGATCCTTCCGGTATTCATGTCTATGGCTGTCAGTGTGCCCCAAGGAGGATTGATCCCGGGATAGCCATCTTCTGTCAAAAGTCTGGAATAGCCATTCATATAGTATTGAGGATTCAGCCTTTCCTTTCCACCCTCCAATTCTTTCTTTTCAGCATTTTCATTTTGTGCTATCCCCATCAGGTAATCCACCAATAATTTTCTGTCACTTTCTTGGATATGGGCAAATGCGGGCATGGCGCCTTTGCCGTTTTTGATAAGAGCGGAAAGCGAAGCATTGGTAAAGTTGGCTTCCAGGTTTTCGATGGAGGGCACGGTCGGTGGATTCCCTTTTCTGGACATGCCGTGGCAGTTGGCACAATAATTTACATATATGCCCTGACCTACATTTTCAAACTTTGGATTTGCCGTCATGCGGATGACCCAAGGGATTTGGTTGGCATTGACGTACATGGTTTGGGTATAAGGATCAAAAGATGAACCTCCCCATTCCGCTCCGCCGTCCATTCCCGGGAAAAGCACAATGCCATGGTCTTGGCTCGGAGGCAGCCACATGTTGCCGTATTTGACATTTTCCAACTTCATTTTGATGTCTGCCTCCCATTCGGGAGTAAGATTCAAAATGTCTTTCTCCCCAAAGACCATCCGCATATAGGGTTCGGGCAATGTCGGATGTGGCTGGGTAGGCCAACTTTGATCACCAGGAATCTCCGATTGGGGAACATCCCGCTCCTCAATGGGCCAAACAGGTTCACCGGTAACCCTATCGAAAGCATAAATATAACCTTGCTTAGAAGTCTGGGCGACTGCATCCACCCAAATACCATCTTTTTTGATGCGGATCAGGTTGGGATTGGCAGGAAAATCTCTGTCCCAAATATCGTGATGAACTGCCTGAAAATGCCATATCCGCAGACCGGTATTGGCGTCCAAGGCGATCAGGGAGTTGGCAAATAGGTTTGTCCCATGTCTGTATCCTCCCCAAAAATCATAGGTAGCCGAACCTGTCGGCACATAGACGATACCCCTTTCTTCATCCAGGCTCATTCCCGCCCAATTGTTGGCACCACCGATCATTTCCCTGTATTCTTCTTGCCATGTATCATTCCCTAATTCACCCGGATGGGGAATGGTGTGGAAGATCCATTCCCGCTTTCCTGTTTTGATATTGTAGGCGCGGATATGCCCGGGTGCAGCATCCAAACCTTCAGAAAGCCTCATGCCCAAAATCAGTTTGTCTTTGAAAACAATACCGGGTGTATTGGATACAATCAGAAATTCTTTCAAATCAGTATCTAAATCCTTTTGCAAATCGACTTTTCCTACTTCCCCAAAAGTCGTAATCGGCCTGCCGTCGTCTGCATTTAAGGCCATCAGCCAATTGCCTGCAGTAAAAATAATTCTCCTGTCTTCACCTTCTTCCCAATAAGTCACCCCGCGGTTGGTGCCGGCCCATGAGTTTTCCCCACCGAGGAATTGATAGGGATTGAATCTCCAGAGCATCTTCCCGGAAGCAGCATCCAAGGCGAAGACATTCAGTTGCGGACTGGTGGCGTACAAGATTCCGTTGGCGACGATAGGCTGGCATTGGATCTGGGAACGGGCAGTGGAATCCGAGGTGTGGTAAGTCCAGGCAACTTCCAGGTTTTTGACATTGTCTTTATTGACTAGGTCGAGCGAGGAATAGCGCGCTGCATCTTTGGTACCTCCAAAAGTCTCCCAACCGGAGTAGTCGAGGTGTTTGTAAGAGTCAGATTCAGAACAGGAAATGAGAAAGATACTAAGAAGGAGGAATAATGATATTTTGGGGAGTTTCATAAACAATATTAAATCCGATTTTTATTTGGGGCTATTGAGGATCCAATTTAAAAAAATAATTTGGTTGAAATAATCGTTTATTATTGGAGGTGTTTTAGATTGATTTATTTTT
>JBBRFK010000130.1:0-11496 GCA_038224435.1 Cytophagales bacterium
CCTGTCGTCCAATATCCCAATGAAATGTTTGATGAATATTGGGCCTAAATACCATGAAAACAAGCGTTTGATAGTGTTTTTACCCACAATTAAATGTGGATAAATGAGCAAAAATTCTGATTTTTGAAGGTCGTAAAAAAAAGAGCCTTTCATTGCACGCAATGGTAATAGTCCCACAAATACCTTAACCTATATTCAATAAAAAAGAACCTGAGTAGTTACGAAATTTTTTATCTAAATATTTATTTTTAAAGTAAACTTATCCGAATAAAACTTTATGATACTTATTAAATATAATCCTAATTCTCCACGGTTAGAATTGGTTTGATCCAATAACTTTACAATCTGAAATCATCCCATTGAATTAATCATGGATAAAACTTTCCAAAATCCTCTTCTCCGCACCGTCAACGTCATGCGCTATGTCATGCCTTTGAGGGAAGGTGGTTCTTTGCCGGCATTGGCCGAGGCAGACGATGGGTTTGATTATGTGCTCAAGTTCCGTGGTGCAGGGCAGCGAGAAAAAGCCTTGATCGCAGAGCTTTTGGGAGGAGAGATTGCCAGAATACTTGGATTGAATGTTCCGGAGCTTGTATTTGCCAATTTGGACGAAGCTTTTGGCCGGTCTGAGGGTGATGAAGAAATCCAGGATTTGCTCAAAGGCAGTCAGGGGCTGAACCTTGGTCTGCACTTTTTATCCAAAGCACTCACCTTCGATCCGGGAGCTACTAAAGTCGATGGCTTGCTTGCTTCCAAGATTGTATGGCTCGACGCCTTGATTACCAATGTGGACCGGACTTTTCGCAATACCAATATGCTGATCTGGAAGCGTGAACTTTGGTTGATAGACCATGGCGCATCTTTTTTGTTTCAGCACTCTTGGACCAATTGGGAAAGACATGCCAAAGGGCCATTCCCCACCATCAAAGACCATGTGCTTCTGCCTTTTGCAGACAGGCTTCAGGAAGTGAATGAGGAATTTAAAATGAAATTGGCTGACTTTCATTTCTCAAATTTGACAGCGAACCTCCCGGACGAGTGGCTTTTGGCTTCAAGGGATGTCGAAACAGCAGAAGAAGCAAGATTGGTTTATGAGCAATTTCTATCCCTCAGGTTAGAAAATTCAGATGTATTTGTAAAAGAAGCTCAAGATGCAAGGCAGACACTTATATGAATACGCGGTCATCCGTGTAGTTCCACGGGTGGAGCGGGAAGAATTTGTCAATGTGGGGGTGGTCTTATGCTCCAAAAAAGACAGGTTTCTGGAAAGCAGGATAGTGATTGATGAATCGAAATTGCAGGCACTCGATCCGGAAGTTGATCTCGAATTGCTGCGTGCTTATTTGGAGTCTTTTGCTACTATTTGTCAGGGAGTCGGTGCTGGAGGACCTATTGCCCAAATGGATCCTGCATCAAGGTTCAGGTGGCTTACTTCCCAAAGAAGTTCTATGATTCAGACTTCGCGGCCCCATGGCGGGCTTTCAGACGACCTACAAAAAACTTTAGATGAACTTTTTGCCCAGTTTGTTGCCTGATTTGGAGGGTTTTAAGATTTCAGACAAACAATGAATTCAGTGTTTTTAAGATGGTCTTTTCAGGCGACTTTTCAAGTGGCAATTCAAAACTGAATATGGACCCTTTGCCCAAAGTACTGCTGACTGATATTTTGCTTTTGTGACCCTCAAGGATATGTTTGACAATAGCAAGTCCGAGCCCTGTTCCGCCCCTTTCTCTTGACCTGCTTTTTTCTACCCTGTAAAACCTTTCAAAAATACGTTTCAAATCGTCGGGAGGAATTCCTTTACCATTGTCTTTGAATTCTACGGTAACCTGGTTCTTGTGGGTTTTGAGATGGACCTCGACTTCACCACCGTCATTGTTGTACTTGAGGGCATTGGAAATGAGGTTTTGGCAAACCCTGAAAATTTTATCCTTATCAGCGATAGTTTTAAAGGTTTTTTCTTTGTCATAAAAAAAGCGGATCAACATGTCCCTCTTGGCTGCTTTGTGCTCCAGATCCTCGATGACTTCATGGATCAAATCCTTTAGGTCGAAAGTTTCAAAATGGAATTTAACCACACCGCTTTCCATCTGATTGAGTGTGAGAAGGTCTTGTACAAGCTTGTCCAGGGCATTTAAGCTCTTTGCAGCGCGTTTGAGAAATTTCAGCCTGACAGATTTGTCATCTACCGCACCATCGAGCAGGGTGTGAATATATCCCTGTGCCGCAAAAATCGGAGTTTTCAATTCATGCGAAATGTCTGCTATAAATTCCCTCCGGAATTCGGCGTTTTTTTGCAGCGCTTCGATTTCTTTATTTTTTGTCTGCGCATAGATGTTGATGGAGGAGTTGATTCTTCTCAAAGGGGAAATCGAAAGCTTGTCTGACTTTTCAGGAATGTTTGAATAGTCTTTTTTCTGGATTTTTTCCAACACACTGTAGATGTCGCTGATTTCTTTGAATACCAGAAACTCAAGCGTGATATTGGTTAATATGTATGCTACGGAAAAAGAAATACCACCCGCAACAATCAATACAATAGGGGTGGCTTCGTCCAATAATAAAAGAAATGCAACCGTCATGGCTGAAATCGCCAAGGCCAAAATCAATGATATGCCCCTTGATGTGGTAAGCATAGTTAATTCAATTCGAATTTATAACCTACTCCTTTCACGGTAGTGATATAATTTTCTCCGATTTTTTCACGGACTTTTCTGATATGTACATCGACAGTTCTTGCCAAGACAAAAACATCCGTTCCCCAGATATTCTGCAATAAATCATCTCTACTGAAAACTACATTAGGGTTTTTGGCAAGAAAATACAACAATTCAAATTCTTTTTTGGGAAGGGTAATTGTTTTGCCGTTTTTATCAATGGTATAACTCGTACGGTCAATGATCAGGTCCTTGATTTTAATCTGAGCGACTTCATTTTCTTTTTTTGACTCCCGTCTGAAGAGCGCAGCAATCCTACTCATGAGCGCTCTTGGTTTGATGGGCTTGGTGATGTAATCATCTGCACCGACATCAAAGGCGGCTACTTCAGAATATTCCTCCGCCCTAGCGGTAAGAAATATGATAAAGGTCCCTTTAAGTTCGGGTATCTCTCTGATTTGTCTGCAGGTTTCGACCCCGTCTTGATTAGGCATCATGATGTCTAGCAGGATGACGTCAGGCTGGAATTTGGCTGCAATTTTTACGGCCTTTATGCCGTCTTCTGCAGATTCGACCTCGTATCCTTCCTTCTTCAGGTTATATTTTAGAATATCAATGATATCCGGTTCGTCATCAACGACCAATATTTTGACTTTTTGTTTGTCACTCATGGGAAAATAGCGGTTTATATTAGCGCTAATGTGGTGCTAATTTATAAAAAGGCATCACAAAAAATTGTTTTAATAATGTCAAAGGCACCAAATACAACATAAAATTTTTTTTCAGTCCTCTAATGTTATTCCAATATTAACTGGCTGTAAATTAATTGTTACGCAAATTTTTGGCTTCCATGATTTCCATATCCAATGATCCGATCATCAGCTTTGCTTTTATTCTCAGAGGGATTTTATTTTTGTCATCAGACACCCATACAGTGACAGGATGATCTCCCCTGAATAATTTGTTTTTGGGAATGACAGGCACCAAAACATAAGATTGAAACTTTCCGATGCTTGTTTCTATCCATTCCTTTTTCTTGAATATTAATTTTACGTTATATATCTCTTTGTCAAAAAAACCAACAAGATTAATGGTATCGCCGGGTTTGTATTTTTTAAAATCTATTGTCCTCAAATAGTAAAAGCCACTGACTAAATCCTGCACCTCGGATGGGATCTTATAATCTTTGGTATCGATTACATTTTGGTTATCCCTGTCATATAATTTCACCAGGGCATTTTTCTTATTGTGGTCAAAGTTAACACGCTCATGTTTGCGATAGCGACCCTCTTCTATGTGTCTATAGGAATGGCGGGGTATCAATTTTGTTGTATCAAAGTAGCTACCCCAATTGTCCTTTACATAAAAAAGCTTGAAAACCCCCAAGGTTTGGCCAAAAACATCGATTTTGTATGTCGGGAAATTATTGATGGTTGAAATTTCCGGATTGACTACCATCCTTGCTTCTGCAGCATCGAAGAAACCATAGCTAACCTTAAAAAGCAGTTCCTCTCCTTTTTGAAAAGCAGTGTTTTTTTGTGCAAAACCAGAATACCATCCCAGAAGAAAAAATATTGAGACAATTACTGACCTTTTTAACCGTTTTTCCATTAATTTTTCTGTTCTACCAAAAGGTTTTCATTTCTTATTTCAATATTAGCGATATATTTAATAATAAGGATTTTTGGTGCCGCAAAGTATAAATACGTAATCCTTTTTAGAAGTGTTCGGGTTCCAATTATCAATGATTAATTTAACAAATTCAAATCAAAGTTTTGAAAATATTCAAATATGAGCGTAAACACTGAGAAATTAAAGGCACTTCAGCTGACCATAGACAAGCTGGAAAAGACTTACGGCAAAGGCACTGTCATGAAGCTAAGTGACAACAAGGTGCAAGATATCCCTGCCATTTCCACCGGTTCTTTGGGCTTGGATATGGCATTGGGAATCGGAGGTATCCCACGTGGAAGGGTAACCGAGATATACGGACCCGAATCATCCGGAAAAACCACTTTGACCTTGCACTGTATTGCTGAGGCCCAAAAAGCAGGAGGACTTGCCGCATTCATTGACGCTGAACATGCGTTTGATAAAAGTTATGCCGAAAAGCTCGGGATTGATACCGAAAACCTGCTGATCTCTCAGCCGGACAATGGTGAACAGGCTTTGGAAATAGCGGAACACTTGATCCGCTCAGGTGCGATTGACATCATCGTCATTGACTCTGTTGCGGCTTTGGTGCCAAAAAGCGAATTGGAGGGCGAAATGGGAGACAGTAAAATGGGACTTCAGGCAAGATTGATGTCGCAGGCCCTGAGAAAATTGACAGGAGCGATCAATAAAACCGGATGTGCCTGTGTTTTCATCAACCAGCTAAGGGATAAAATCGGCGTGATGTTCGGCAGTCCGGAAACAACTACAGGCGGTAACGCCCTCAAATTTTATGCCTCTGTAAGGCTTGATATCAGAAGAATCGGGCAGATCAAGGAGGGGGCAGACAATATTTTGGGAAATAGAACCAAAGTCAAAGTAGTGAAGAATAAAGTAGCACCTCCGTTCAAAGTCGTCGAATTTGACATCATGTATGGTCAGGGTATTTCTAAAGTCGGTGAGATCATTGATATAGGTGTTGAATTGGAAATTATCAAAAAAGCAGGTTCGTGGTTCTCCTATGAAGGAAATAAATTGGGACAGGGCAGAGATTCCGTAAAAGCGATTTTGCTGGACAATCCTGAATTGATGGAAGAACTGGAAAAGAAAATCAAAGAAAAAGCCGGTCTTGGAGCCCCTTCCCCGAAAGTAGAAAAAGAAAAGTAGTAGCCAAAAGCGGATATATCTATCCTCGTTTTCACCAATAAAAATGCCCCCAAAAAGCGGAAACTTTATGGGGGCATTTATTTTACAGCTTATTTTTTATGCGGCCCTGATGGCTTCCACCGGATCGAGCCTTGCCGCAAGGGTTGCCGGCACTATTCCGGACACGATACCAATGACCGATGAAATACCCAATCCAAGGACGATATTTTTCAATGAAAGTACCAGCTCCAATGAACCTAGCTGAAGGAAGGTGAGTCCGTAAACTATGATGATTCCTGTGACTCCTCCAATCAGACTTAGAAAAATAGCTTCAAAAAGGAATTGGAATAATATGAAATAATTTTTTGCTCCGAGGGATTTTTGGATTCCTATGATATTGGTCCTTTCCTTAACAGATACAAACATGATATTGGCTATGCCAAAACCGCCAACCAATATCGAAAATCCCCCGATGACCCATCCAGCACCGCTGATGACATCGAAGATTGATCCAAGCGTATTCATGATAAATTCGGATTTGTTTAAAGAGAAATTGTCCTCTTCTGTAGGCTTCAGGCCCCTCTTTGCCCTCAGGGAACCTATCAATTCATTTTCCAAGGCAATCATGCCAATGTCACTCTCCAATCCTTTAACGGCAATACTAGGTTCGATTCCGTTTTTGCCCACAAAAAACAATTTTGTAAAGCTGCCATAAGGGACCATTACAGCTTCGTCCTTGGATGCAATTTCAAAGAGACCCTCACCTTCTAATTCAAAAATTCCGATAACAACAAATTTTGACCCTTTGATTTTGACTTCCTTACCTAAAGGCTCCAAGTTGGGAAACAAAGTATTTGCTACTTTTTCACCTATAATGGCAACATTTCTTGATCCATTGATTTCGGATTCGGTAAAGTACCTTCCTTTCTGTATGGGAACCTCATATACATCTTTATAGGTAAAAGTCACCCCGCTGAGATTCGTACCTTTGTATGAATTGCTTCCGAATTGAACCGTTGTGTTGGCTCCGGCGGAAAAGGAGACAGCTTCTGCATTTCTCAATTTATCTTTGAGAAAAACGAATTCAGAATAGGTACTATAAGGCCTTCTGAAATATTTCCACCAAGGATAATCCGGTCCCCCTACAAATTGGAATCGGTTGACTGTAACCACATTGCTGCCCAAAAAGCTGAAACTGGACTTGATGTTTTTTTCAAGTGAATCTACCAAGGTAAATACTGCGATGATTGCGAAAATCCCCACAGTCACCCCCAATAGAGATAGTATGGTTCTTGTCAAGTTGGATTTGAGCGCTTGCATCGCAAACCTCAAGCTTTCCCAGGTTAATTTTAGAAATATCACGTCTAAGAAGTTGTTTTAAAAGTAATTGGCAATATAAGTAGATTTCGGGATTTTTATTTTTATCTTTGCGGTTTTTAAATCTTAAATTAAGACCAAGCAATTAGCATATCATATTCATAACCTATGAAGTTATCCGACTTTAAATTCGACGTCCCCAAAAAATTAATTTCATTGTATCCCACTCCCAATAGAGACGAATCCCGACTCATGGTGGTCAATAGAAAAACCGGTGAAATTGAGCACCGTATTTTCAAAGATATCATCGAATACTTTGGTGAAGGTGACGTATTTGTCATGAATGATACCAAAGTTTTCCCTGCAAGGTTGTACGGGAACAAAGAAAAAACAGGTGCAAAAATCGAGGTTTTTCTTTTGAGAGAATTGAACCAAGACCTGAGATTATGGGATGTGTTGGTGGATCCTGCAAGAAAAATCAGGGTTGGCAACAAACTTTATTTTGGTGATAGCGACTTGGTAGCTGAGGTTATTGACAATACCACCTCACGTGGAAGAACTATCAGGTTTTTGTTTGACGGATCCGATGAGGAATTTTACAAAACAATAGATACACTTGGTGAAACCCCCATTTTGAAGGAATTCATTGAGCGTAAAGTTGAAACTGAGGACAGGGAAAGATACCAGACCATCTTCGCAAAGCATGTGGGTGCCGTTGCAGCACCTACCGCAGGACTTCACTTTACCCCGCATTTGCTGAAAAGGTTGGAATTGAAAGGTGTTGAAGTTTGTCCTATCACACTCCATGTAGGATTGGGAACTTTCAGGCAAGTTGATGTAGAGGATCTGACCAAGCACAAAATGGATTCTGAGAATTATGACATTCCCCAAAAGACTGTGGATTTTGTAAACAAAGCTTTGGATAACAAAAAAAGAGTGGTTGCTGTGGGTACAACTACTTTGAAAACTGTAGAATCTTCCGTGACTGCCAATAACCGTCTGAAATTGAGCAGCGGTTGGACTGACAAGTTTATCATCCCTCCTTATGATTTCAAAATCGCAAATACGATGATCACCAATTTCCATCTGCCGGAATCAACCTTGTTGATGACTGCCTCAGCATTTGGAGGGTACAATTTGATAATGAAGGCCTACAGAGAGGCAATCCAAGAAAAATACAGATTCTTCTCCTATGGGGACGCGATGTTAATTCTCTAAAATAAAAAAAGGTTCTCAGGAGCCTTTTTTTATTCCTTATGTTTTTTTGATCTTGAGATAAAATTGGAAAACAAAACAACTTCTATTTTTGACCATACAATCTGTAGATGAATAAGTTCGCCATCATTGTAGCTGGAGGCAGCGGCACCCGGATGGGCGCCCCGGTTTCCAA
This sequence comes from Cytophagales bacterium, assembly GCA_038224435.1. Lineage (GTDB taxonomy): Bacteria > Bacteroidota > Bacteroidia > Cytophagales > Cyclobacteriaceae > Cognataquiflexum. Next base: position 8,165 of record JBBRFK010000130.1, read on the forward strand.
GCAGTATTTAGAAATAGGGGGAAAACCCATCCTCATGCATACCCTTGAGGTTTTTTACAATACCATCCCCGACATCCGTTTGATTTTGGTAGTACCTGAAAATGACTTTGGCTTTTGGGATGAATTGTGTCAGAAATACCGATTTTTAATTTCCCATTCGGTGGTAAAAGGCGGCTACAGCAGGTTTCAGTCTGTCAAAAACGGCTTGGATTCAATCAGGCAGGTTGAGGGACTAGTAGCCATTCATGATGGGGTGAGGCCTTTTGTAAATCCTGAAGTGATCAGGGAAAGTTTTGAAATTTCCGAAAAAAATGGTTCTGCCATAGCTGTAGTGGCGTTAAAGGATTCCCTTCGAAAACTGACGGATGACGGAAAGTCATTCTTTCAGGAAAGGCAGAATTTCAGGTTGGTACAGACACCTCAGACTTTTTTACTGTCCAAAATCAAGAAAGCATTTGAAGTCACTGAACTTCAACATTTTACAGATGATGCCACAGTTTATGAGCATCAGGGCTGGCAGGTGGAGCTGATTTCGGGAAATTCTGAAAATATCAAAATAACCAGTCCCGAGGACATGGTTTACGCCGACTTTTTGATCCGGAGTCGCGGACATTAAATTCCGTTCACCTACCGTTTTCCTAAATTCACCGAGAATCGGACGGCGATAGCCTATTGCTGTTCGGTAATTTTTGCTCCTTGCTGTAGTTTTGTCATCATCAAATCAACAATAAAAACTATTTCAATCATGGCAAAAAATAAACTTACCTCCAAAAACAATGACCTGACAGCAGGCATCATCATCCTCGCAATCGGCGGGGTATTGTTATTAAAAGCAATGGGCTTTTGGTTCCCATCTTGGGTGTTTTCATGGCCGATGATATTCATCGCGATTGGCATCGTCAGTCTGATCAAGCATAATTTCCAAAGTGGCTTTGGGGTATTTATGTTGTTGTTCGGAGCGTTCTTTTTGTTAAGGGAAGAAATTGGAATCCCAGACGAAGTCCGACCATTTTTAATCCCTGTAGGTTTGATTGTTCTCGGGATTTTCTTGATCCTCAAAAGAAACAAGGACAGAAACCGATTTACGGATGATTTCTTTAAGTCTTATAACAAGACCGATAAGCCTTTTGGGACATCTCCTGATCAGAATAATGCCACTTTTGCCAAGCCTAAAAGTATTCCATTCACTGATAATGGAGATACCATCAATGTCCAGGCATTGTTTACAGGGATCCAAAAGAGGGTATTGTCCAAGAATTTTATGGGAGGAAAAGTGTCGGCTATTTTCGGGGGAACTGATATCGACCTTTCGCAGGCAGACTTGGCCGACGGTGCGATCATCAACGTGGAGGTGGCATTTGGCGGTGTGAAACTGATCGTTCCGCCTCATTGGGACCTGCAGATGAATGTGACCAATATCTTTGCCGGAATCGAGGATAAAAGAATGTATCCGCAGTCATCTACTGATGGAACCAAGGTTTTGAGGATATATGGGTCCATCATTTTTGGAGGTTTGGAGATCAAATCTTTCTAACCTTTATACCAAATGTTAAGAAATCTAGTTTTGCGCAATAATTTTGACTGGTTAAAAGCTTTGGCCGCTGTCCTTCTCTGGACGGTCGCTTTGGCTTATCTGATCAGTTTCTATGGATACCCATTCAAATCTGCCCTGATTGATGCAGCCGTCCATACTTTTTTGATCTTATTCGGGTTTTGGCTATTAGAAAATGTATTCAAATATTACCTTCCGAGACGTTCCCAGGCTTGGATGGTGCTGAACCTTGGTTGGATACTTGCTGCGGCGTTGGTATTTGCAGGGATTTATCTTCTCCGGATTTTTATAGGCAAGGAGTTAGAATACCTGGATTTTGCAAACCATGTCATGCTGCTCAAAGGGTTAGTGGCTTTCATTTTATTCGTTTCTTGGGCTGCCCTTTTGGTATTCAATGCCAAAATTGAAGACCAGCTAAAAACCAAAGAGCAGCAGGAAAGAATTAATCAGATGTCAAAAGATGCCGAACTCTACCACCTCCGGCAACAGTTGCAACCCCATTTCTTATTCAACAGCCTGAATTCAATCAGTGCATTGATCAAAAATCAACCTGAAAAAGCAAGGGAAATGGTTCTTCAATTGGCTGAATTTCTCAGAGGAACCATCAAGAAGGACGACCAAAATTGGCTTTCTGTCGCTGATGAAAAGGAATACTTAGACTTGTACCTTGACATTGAGAAAGTGAGATTTGGACACAGATTGAAAGTAGAATTTCAGATTGATGATTCTGCAATGGTGGCAAAAGTCCCACCTTTGATGATACAGCCACTTTTGGAAAATTCCATCAAGCATGGGTTGTACGGAGTGACCGGAGAAGTACTGATCAGCATAAGGTTTGAAATGGATCAAAATTATATGAAAGTGACCTTGTCAAATCCATTTGACCTTGAAGCAGGACAAGCAAAAGGGGCAGGATTTGGTCTTGATGCTGTCAAAAGGAGACTATATTTACTCTTTGGAAGAAATGACCTATTGGAGACAAAGGTGGAAGAAAAGGTATTTACCGTCAACTTAAAAATCCCCCAAAGGAATGATTAAAGTATTGATAATAGACGATGAGCCATTGGCAACAGAATTGGTCAAGGAATATCTGACCGATTTTCCCCAATTTGAAATTTTAAAAGTATGTCATGATGGCTTTGAAGGTTTGAAAGCCATTCAGGAATTCAAGCCTGATCTGATTTTTTTGGATATACAGATGCCAAAACTTACCGGATTTGAATTGTTGGAATTATTGGACAATCCGCCGGCGGTGATTTTCACAACTGCATTTGATGCTTTTGCCCTCAAGGCATTTGATGCGCATGCGGTGGATTATTTGCTGAAGCCATTTTCTAAAACCAGGTTTGCCAAATCATTGGAAAAATTCTTTCAACTCGGAAGCAATACGGAATCCCTCAATGCTTTCCAAAACGAAGGGATATTGAATCAGGAATCTGCAAGCAGGGTGGTATTGAAGGTAAAAAATGAGATTAAAATTATTCCTGTAAATGAAATCAAATACCTAGAGGCCAATGATGATTATGTGAATATCTACACCAAAGAAGGCAAATTTTTGAAAAACAAGACCCTTTCTTTTTATGAAAAATCATTGGAGTCCTCCCAGTTTGTAAGGGTTCACAGGTCCTACCTTGTCAATATTTCAGAGATCACCAAGATCGAACCTTATGAAAAGGAAGGTTATTTGTTGAAGCTCAGGGGAGGGGAAAGTATTCCGGTAAGCAAGTCAGGATTACCAAAACTCAAGGCGGTGTTGGGTATATAAAAAAAAGCCCAAAAA
>JBBRFK010000131.1:0-11479 GCA_038224435.1 Cytophagales bacterium
GGCTTGTGGCTTTGCTTAAAAGGTGCGCTCTTGAGATACCGGTAGTGATCGAGCACCTGCGGCAGGTTAAACTTGTCGTGGACTTTGACCACATGCGCGCGGCGGCTTTGGGCATCGGCACCCTGGTACATTTTGTCAAAAGCATCGCCAAAGGCAAAGTCCAGAAAGAGTTGCTCATCCACCAACAGGTTGCGCTTGTCGTCAAGGCTTTTGCCATCGGCCAGCATATCGTAAAACCACACAAAGTCGGTACCGCCAGAACCCGTTTTGGTAAAGACCATAATGGCGGTGCTCACCCCCGAGTATGGTTTGAACACACCGCTGGGCAGAGAAATAATGGCCTCCAGCTTGTGGTTGGCAATAATCTCTTCGCGAATGCTTTTATGGGCTTTGCCGCTGCCAAAGAGCACCCCATCTGGCACAATTACAGCAGCACGACCACCGGTTTTTAACTGGCGCAGGATGAGCGCCAAAAACAAGAGCTCGGTTTTGGTGGTATCTGTAACGTTGCGCAAGCCAGATGCAATACTCTCCTTGTCAATGGTACCTTTGAATGGTGGATTGGCCAATACCAGGGTATAGGCATCGCTCACTTCATTGTCTTTGCTTACGGCATCCACATCTATGATATTGGGCTCTTCTACCCCGTGCAGAAACAGGTTCATGGAAGCAATGCGCAGCATGGTGGCGTCAAACTCGCTGCCATTAAACATTTTTTTATTGATGTAGTCTTTGCGCTTGTCGAGTGCGGTTACTTCGTAATGGTTGTCGATATATTCTTTTGCGGCTACCAGAAAACCAGCAGTTCCCGCCGCCGGATCGCAGATTACATCTTCCAGTGTAGGCTGCATCATCTCTGTCATGAGCTTGATGATGTGGCGGGGCGTTCTGAACTGACCAGCGGTACCACCACCTTCCAATTTTGAGAGCAGGTACTCGTAGATATCGCCTTTGGTATCCTGGTTGCTCATATCCACGCGTTCCAGTTTCTCCATGACCTGGTCGAGCACGGCAGGTTTTGAAATCCCAAATGTCGCCCCTTTCATATAGGTGCTAAACAAGCTCTTCTCACTTCCCAACGAACGGATAAACGGAAAGATGCCATCTACCGTATTTCCAAAAATGGTGTGGCGGGCATTGACATCCATCTCTTTTAGGTTCTTCCACCTGAAATCTTGCTGGTCTGCGCCAAAAATGGGTGTAAAAGATTTGTCGAGCCTTTGCGCCATCTTCTCATTGCGTGTCTCGGTCTCATCAAGGTCTTTGATAAAGATGAGATAGGTAAGCTGCTCTACGATGGTGATGGTATTGGCAATACCCCCTGTCCAGAAGGTATTCCAAATGGCATCTATTTGATTTTTAATTTCTCCGGTTATCATAGTCTTAGTCTAATATTATTGGTTGTTCATCTTCTATGCCCGCAGCGAGCTCCAGCGCGGGTATGCTTTGTATGGCGCTGCCGGCTATGCCTTTTACGGAGCCGTGCATATTGATGGCATTGTCCCTTACTTTGTCGATCTGTTTTTCGCGTTGTTTCCAGATCCTCTTCATGGCATTCTTTTCTTGTTGCAAATCTTTCTGCATTTGGTTAAAACCTTCCACAATTCCTTCCATCTGCAGGCGGAACTCAGTACCGGTCAAAAAATCATACAAAATAGCCATTTTATCGCCTTTATGCTCTTGGGTTTGCAATAATACGCTCTGCTGCACGATAGATTGGCGTAAAACTCCTATCAGTGCTTTGAAGTCGTTGAAATTACAGATGTAAATTCCTTCTTTCAACCCCATCCTTTCCATATCTGCGGGCATGGCCTCGGTGACCAATACGCCGATGGATGCACCTTGCTGTCGGATGTCGTTTTTGAATTTTTCAATCCAGGCCGGCTGAAAGGTCTTGGTGCGTTTGCTTTCGAAATAGATGCTGCCACAGTTGGCGTGTTCGCGGGTATTGATTGTTTGCAGGCAGTCGGCACCGTTCGCACCTTTTTTGATTTCGGTGATAGTGTCGTGCGGAAACCGGGCAATCAACCATTCTTCTATGGCCATTTCGAGCACTTCACCCTGGAGTTGCATGGAGCCCTGTTCTTGTTTTCGCTTCATCTCTTCGGTGAGTTTCTTCTGGTCGTCCAATTGTTTCTGCATTTCCCTGATCTTGAGTTCGGAATTTTCTTCTGCCTGTCTCTTCATCTTCTCTTTTTCGGTGGCAAGCAGTTCGGTGAGTTCACGCTGCGCTTCGAGCTTGGCCATCTCTTTGGCCTCTCCGTTTTCCCGCTTGAGCTTTTCTATTTCCGCTTCTTTATTGATCAGGTCTTTTACCCTTTCAGATTTTTCAGCCAATTCATCCTGCATGTCTTTTATGCGGGCATCATTTTCGGCCTGAAGTTTTGCTTTTAACTTTAGCTCTATTTCCTTTTCGGCTTCTTTGCTCCGTTTGTCGAGCTGGGCTTGAAACATTTCGGCTTCGGCATTTTTGGTTTCTTCAAATGCTACACGCTCTTTGGCCAGCTCGGCTTCTTTGTCTTTTTGGGTTTTTAAAAGCGCATTCTTCTCTTTCAAAAAGTCCTGTCGCAGGCTGTCTTCAATTTGATGCTTTAAGATGTCGTTTACATCAATTTGGCTTCCGCACTCGGGACATTGGATCGTGGTATTTTTGCTCATGTCTTTTTTATGTTTATGATTATGGAGCAAATTTAAGGCGGGGGTGTGCAGGGTGGTTGCACAGTTACTGCATCTTACCTGTAGAATATTTATTTTTGAGATTTCTCAAGAGTCTTTAGCTTTCGTTGAGAACTCTTCATTTCAAGATATATATTCTTATCGCGTTGAAATTTGTCTTCAATCTTGCTATACTTCTCAAGTGCCAAATCAACATCCTTTTTTGCCAAAGAGAGTTTTCCCAAGCACTGATAGGCAATTGAACGGGAATATAGAGAGTTATAACTTTGATCACTCGGCTTGGTGCTACTAACCACTCTAATTATTCTATTAAAATCTTCATTCGCCTCGTCCCTGAATTTACTCCTAACATTAAAAGGAATATTCTTATCATTTTCTAAATATGTCTTTGTAATTGCTCTATTTCTTAAATAAGAATGTGAATCGGGATATTTCCCAAGACAGATAGTGTAGTTTTTGATTGATTGCTGTTCTCCTCCTGGAATTTTGGCATACCCAATTCCTAAGAGATTATAGGCATCATAAAGCTCATCATCAATCTTGAGAGTTGCTTTTGCTGATGCTATAAGTTCCTTATTTTTATTCGTCCGCCAGTATGAGACCGCTAGAAGCAAATGAAAATCGGCGATCACTGGATACTTTTTGACCATTCCCTTACAAAATTCGATACATTTCTCATGTTCAGCGTTTCGATATAGTAGATCCGCTTCATCAATGGCTTGATTGATTTCATCTGTATGAATAACAGATTTCTCTTGCTCAACGTCTGGTAATGATTCTTTGTCAAGATCTTCCAGTTTTAGTTCCAATTCTACTTCATCTTGACTGTAATAGCTATGAAAAGTAGAATCAGGAATGCTTACAACTTGATCGGTGGCATTTACAATTTCCCTAAAATAGTCTTCAAAAGCCGCGATTAACTCTTTATCAGTTGAAAGAACAACATTCTCCAAATTGTATTTTTCGGCTCTCATTGTCCAGTTATAGGAACCATTGATTAAAACTCGGCTATCAATGATACAAAACTTGTTATGCATTAACTGTGGGTATTTCGATATTCGAATGTTGCCCCCAGAATCAATTAACTGTTGAAAATCAATTTTTGGATTGGCAAAGTTGATTTTATCGTCGCATAGGATCAATTCAATGGAAACATCTTTTTCGACCAGCTCCAATAAGACATTAAAAATAGTCGGATTCGTGAACCACGCTACTGCGATTTTCACATCCTTCTCCGCCTTGCGAAGGTTTATTACAATTTTCTGTTCGATTCCATTGCGGAATAATTTAGTTATCATATTGAAAATTTTATTTAGCTAAAGCCAGTCGTGGTAATTTTCATCAGCAAATGACGGGAGCCATTCCAGAATCTCCAATAAAAGAAAGGTATTTGCCAAAAAAGGGATCTTCACGACATCTTGATCGGATAAATGTGAAAACTGACTCGTGGACTCTTTGAGTTTTCTGAACGCAGCAATTATATCCTTTGGCACAATCTTGTTAAGCTGATATTGGCTCTGTTGGACATTAACCTTTCTATCTTCCATGTACATTGTGCACCATTCGAGATTGGGTTTATCATGTTGATTTAGAAATGATTTTGGAATGCAAGGGAAATTTTTAATCATTGACGTAAAAATCCCTTCCAATAAATCACGTTGGATAGTAATATTCATTTTTTGAAAGTCGTTGTTTCCGTATGCTTTTAGCACACTGATGATGAATCTCTCATATTGTTTGGATATGATCCCTAAATCGAATGCTCTGAAACTTTCATCGAATTGCATTCTAAGCGTGCGATACTCTGAGTTTTGTACTTCTCGGATGATATACTCCAGCATTGCTTCGCGTTGCTTGTCTACCTTTTCAAATATTTTGACATTTCCTTCCAAAGCTTCAAAGCGCTCCATAAAAGCAGTGTTGACACAGTAAGGAAAGCGCTTTTTCTTTTCTTGGGAATAGTTTTCGATATCCTTCATTGCGCGTATCACAAAGTTGTCCTTCTCGGTTTCCTGGTCAGCTTCTATTTTTCCTTTGCCATCCAGAATTACAAATTCGATGAAAGGATCGTTTTGAAGGACTTCAAATCCGGTCTCCCAATCCAGTTTGTATATCATCTGAATTCCCTTAAATCTTGCTGCACCCGAGAGTGATTGGCAATAATCTTCTTTGTCGTCCACGAGTAGGACCTTTATTGATTCTGACATGGTTATATAGGTAAGGTTATTAAAAACTCCACATTACGCGGGGGTAAAGCGTAAATAAATTTCTCTCTCAATGCTATATTTCCCTTGTGATTCTTCAGTATTTGACCGATCAGAAAACCACCAAAACCGCTTCCAACATCCTGTTTGGATGATTTTCCCTTTGCCAAAAAATCTTCTATTGTGAATTTTGAAGGTAAAGACTTGCCATTATTGCTTATAGAAATCTGTATAGAGAGCTCATCTTTAGGTGTTATGTCCAACCAAATAGTAGGCACATTTTCCATCTGCGGAAAACCGTGTTGCTTTGCGTTTCGAATAAGATTATTGAATAATATCCGCAGTTGTTTCTTGTCTGCAAATATCTCCGCTTTTCCAGATACAGATATCGTAATATCTGGGTTCTCCGCTATAAAATTCTTTAAGAACGGATTTAGTTTAATCAATTCCATTACGGGCTCGGCACCCAGTGTAGCGAGCACCCTGGCTTGCTCAAGAATATAATTAATATCCGAAACGGCTCGTGACATTCTATCCAGCGTATTGGAAAGGGAATGTATGGCAATTTGCTCGGCCGTGTCGGTATCAAACAGAGGCACCACCGATTCATCTATATTCAATGGCGTTCCTGAATTTGATTTACCAGTCAAAAAATTGCGCAGAGATAATAAATCATTGCCGAGCCCAGAAGCGGGTTGCTTCAATGAATGCTCCAGCGTGTTTATAAAATCCATTTGAGCTTCATCGTTGTCCGCCGCATCTCGGAAAATAGGCGCATTTTGCATTTCGGTAAGCGTCAAATCCTTTTGTGCTTCCAGAGAAGGAATTCTAATTTGGATTTGCAAAAAATCCTTAAACGGTAAGCGCATGATGGTGGCTCCTTTCGAGTATTTCTCTACCTGATCACACACATATTTTTCGTCAAGCTCCCGAATAAAATATTCATTCAAAATTATTTCATGATTTAATTCTATCCAAAATACGTCTTGTCCTATAAAGTATGTGTTTCCTTCAGGTAATATATTTGCCTTTAGCTTTTTATGAAGTGCGTTCAACACTATATTGCCTTCAACGAAATATTCTGAATGACGCTGAGCGTCATCAAGATCAACACCCAGCGTTAAGGTTTTTGGCGATAAGTATCTTTCGTTAAAATTGATATCACTTGCTCTAATTACCTTAACTTCTCCATCGGAATAGGCGCCTTTTGCAATAGATGTTCCTTGTTTTTTGTAGCGAATTAAATTTTCTATTCTATACAGAGAATAACCCGGCTTCAATTGACCAATTTCAGGTTCAAAAACATATTTAGCAGGTGTTAAGTCCAAGTCATCTGTATCTATGTCTGCTGCCCTGATAAAGATTGATGTATTGCGTAAAACAATTTTTTCATTTGTGATCCTGATAGAATCTACGATGTCTTGGGAAGCAGCATCCAAAAAGAAAATCTCCTCGTTTCGTTTGGAAAAATCTAAAATCAATACATTTGCTTTTAAATTTAACCTCTCAAATATTCCAGAAGAAATCTCTACGACCGTGTCGATGTAGCCTGATTTTATTAGCTTCTTTCTAAATTGTTTTAGAGTTTTGCTCTGAGAAAAAAAGAATGAAGATGGGACTATAATTACGGCTCTATCAGGTGCCTGCTTATTTATATAGTCCGTTAATTGAACCTCAAGATCAATAATTCCATTGCTTTTATTTCCGATGGCCGGAATGAAAATGCCGGTTGATTTGGTCGGCAAATCCGTATCAATAGGTTTCGAAGCAAATTTCAATATCGTTTGCTCTACATAAGGGTTTGAATCAAGGAAAAACAAATCTTCTTTTTTACCAGCGCCATCGTTAATATCTATTTTAGGAAAACTCGCTTCTGGGTTCTCGTAAGCGATCTTCAGCAGAAAATGGGCACTAATTTCTAAAGATGCAAATATTTGGTGGTTACCACTGTTGAACCATTTTAGTCCAGCCAAAAATGAAGATAAACCTTCAGACACTACCGGTGTGAAAGAAGGCTCTTGCAAGAAAAACCAACGAAACAGCTCATATACAACTTTGAGTTCATTGGACTTTTCAATATTGCCATATCGAATATTAGGCTCGTGTAAAGTATGATCATCTAAATCTCCAGCATTATTATTGAGAAATGATTCTAATGCATCTATTAAAACCTCAGAACTTAGTCCTTTCCTTCTGATACTTTCTTTAGGAACTGATTGAACAATATAATTTTGAAGCTTAAAAAGACTTTGGCTAAAAACATCATCTTTCACCAGTTTTATTCTGCCATTTTCCTTGATAAAAATTTTTCTATAATTTTCAATACGACTAGCTATTTGGGCCGCTGAGACTGGTAGTCCATCTTTTCGCGCATAGAGTTTTCTTTGATTTACGGCATCAGCAATTACCGTGGCAGTCATTGCTTCTCCGCTTTCCTGCAAAATAATTTCTATGGCTTCGTGCAGCGTCATGCTCTTCTCAAGTGTTAAGTGGCAAATTTACATCCGAGTTGTGCACACTAATTGCACAGCTCACTACTTGTAATATTTCAGCATTTCTTCCGCATGTTCTTTCATCTTTACCTTTAATCCTTCTGGCTCCAACACTTCCACGTCTTTGCCGTAAGACAAAATTTGTTGTATCAGCTCCAGATTGATTACCGTTTCAAAAAACACCTGGTCTTCTTTACCTTCTTCTGTGAATTCATCCCAGTATGGATGAATAGGTTTGGTTTTAAAATATTGCAAGCGTTGGGCTGAGAATTTGAGTACTACTTTTTCAGCGATCGGCTTGTCTTGTGTGATGCTCTGCTTCCGGATACCTACCATTTCATTGAAAAACAAATTCCAATCGGTATCATCCTTTTTTATCGGCGCTCCTTCAATATATTCAAAGTGCTGTAGCCTTTCATCCAAAGGAATGCTCCAATGGTTTATACTGTCTGATTCGTTGTAGCCAAATACGAACCATCTTTGATTGTACTGTTTTAAAATAAAGGGATGGAAGGTATATACTTTGGTTCCTACATCTCCAAAACCACGATATGCTATCTTCAAAACAACCTTGTTTTTAATCGCGAGAAACATGGGTTTCAAAAAGCTCAGTCCTTCATAGGCCACATTTTTATCATAAAATAAAACCTTGTTATAATCAGTACTTGAAGCAGCACCTTCTTCTTCCTGAAACAATACCAGGGCTTCGGAAAGCTTGTCGTATTTTGGATGGTTGTCAAACCTTTCCAGCAATTGTTGCGCTGCATCAATCAAATATTGCTCATAGGGTAGAAGCTTTTTCTCAGCGATAGAAAAATCGGGGTCAGCATATAAATAAACTTCCTTGTCTCCTTTTTTCTCGGTCTTTATTGTTGCGCCAAATCCCTTTTCTGCATCGCGAAACAAAGCCAAATCGTCTCTCAAAGTTCGGGTAGAGATTCCTTCACCTGGATATACATCAGCGATACCATCATTGATTTCAGTCAATAATCCCTGAAAGGTTGATGGTTTTTGCCTTTGACGGAGACATTTATCTAAGATGTTGTATCTCAAATGTGCGTGTTTGCTGTAAGACATTCTACTGTTTTAATAAAAAGCAATTCTAAGCTTCCAATGACTTGGACGGGTTGAATTTAGGAATATTTGTTTTTGTTATGGTGAAATCTCTGTGGGAATGGTGCTTTATACCATTATATATTCACGGGTGAATGACAGCAATACTTCGGTTCGGCATGCGGGAAAAAGGGTGCTTGGGGAAGATAGTCAGATTACAGCAAGAACTCGCATGGCAATAACAGGCAAATGGTATCCCTTCACTCCCTCGATCGCGAACATGCAAGTACCTTTCGCTTCTCCATCCTTCAAGCCTTGTCCAGCCTTCTCGCATCATACGAGATCGTGAAGATTGAAAACACCTACAAATAAAAACTCGGCACCAAAATGACGGGGTTGAATTCGATTTGATGGATATCGGATGCACCTCATCGGTGCATTTTATGGTTGCGCAATTTATTTAGCCTGCTTAAGCAGCTTAATGTCTATTACGGCGCCCATCCATTTTGAAGAAGTAACATCCGGATCAGCCAATGAGACTGCGAGCTTAATGAGTTCTCTTGCGATCATTCTAATTTGGATTTTTGGTTCATCATCGGGAAACTCCATAGAATAAACGATGTCTGCGTGCATGTGAAGATTTGGCAATGGTGAGGAAATTAGCTTCACACATACGTGGGACGTGCCTTTCAGTTTTTCCGCATGTTCAAAATTGACTTTTTGAATAGAACTTGCTTCTATTATTGCCATACCTGTATATTCATTATCAGCTATCTCCAAACTTTGACTATGGCTGCGACAAAAATCTGTGGTGGTGTAGCGATGCCTGAGTACTGATACTTCATTTCCACCTGGTGGAGGAGAAAAAGCCGGATCTTTTAATTTTGATTTACTTTGGCTATACAACAAAGGAGATAGCAATGACCGAACGATAATTTCGTCGTCAGCAATGTCCAGTGGACAGTATTTATCATCATCTTTCGACTCAGACAAAAATCTTTTCAAAAACCTGTAGAACGTCCACAGGTATTGTTTGATTGTCAAAATCAATTGATTCTTTAAATGGGTTTTCGCCATCTTCCGTTTCACTTAAAAAGCCTATCTTACTTTTACCGATTTCTATTGACAGGAAGTTACCAGCCATTGCCTTCCAATCTAGAGTAACAGTGCCATAAGGAGTCAAGCCCAGTTCATCTGTATAAAGGGCCTTTTGATATTTATATGGTAAAATTTCTATGAAGCGCTTGGCATTATCAATAGTTCTGGTGTCCGGAGATTTAGCATTATGTCCGTCCCAATTTGCAGACACATTTTTAAATTTCAGCAAAAGCAGAAAAGTTTCGCTTAACGGATTTAGTTCAACTGGCATAAAATAATTCTGATCATTTGGAATCTTGTGAGATTCATCATCATGATTAGAAACAAAATGTGTTATAGTGAATTCAGGTTCCAACGCAGTTCTCATGGCTTTAGTTTTATTAAATCGCAAACATCTTGATTTAAAATATTGAGCAGCAAGTTTTTGTTATTTATATGAGCATGGTTTAAAACAGTAGCAATCAACTCGCTTGAAATTAAACTTGCCAGCGGTACGGCAGTGTCAATTTTACGTGTTAAGTTATGACTGATCGAAATTGTTTTGCCTACCGATTCAACACTTGAAATATCGAGCCGACTATAGTACTCTGGATCCTTGTTTACAGTAGTGAGATTATAATTTGTGAGGATAGAACTAAAAAACTCCTGCGGCAGATAATCAGAGTCCGTTCTGAATATCTTTGATAAATCAACTGAATCTTTGCTTAACCATCTGAATTCATCTATGTAATGCAAACTAAAAGCTTGCACCATAATTCCTTGCTGAAATTGTCCAATAATTTCAGCAATCTTTAGAAAATCAGGGAAAAACAAATCCCAATCATCATAAATTAAAGTGTGATAGGACAAGTATTGCCGCAAGGATTCATTTCGAGCCTGAAGTACAGTAGCCAATTGACCATTACGAAAACTTGAAAATCGAAATCCAATATCTTTTCGAAGTTCCGGTAAACCATGTGATATTTCGCTTCCTTTTCCCTCAAATTGAATTTTAACTTCGTTTTGGGAATCATAGGATTGAAAAAAAATTGCAAGTTCATTATTGATTAGCGCTTCGAATCTCTTAGGCTCCTGAATCGGCTTGTCAAAAAATAGCGAGATCACCGCTTCTTTCACGGAGTGCTCTCTATTACTCGGTTGCAATATTGATTTGAGTTCGGCCATCTGTTATGAATGATCAAATGTACCCATTCTTCCTTTTCATCGCATACTGCCCTATCACAAAATTAACAAAACCTTAAGAACATAAAATCTTCGATATTAGATTTTTACATTAAAAATGTTGCTAATCTTGATTTTTCTAGACTTTTGTTTGCTTCAAAGTACCTAGTTTGATTGATCAAAAAGAAAAACCGAGATAATGCCCAACTACGTTTTTCTCCTTGAAAAGGACTGTCAAAACATCATATAAATCTTTAAAACGGGAATAACAAATAAAAACGTAAATGATAGCACAACATCTAAAATAATATTCTCAAAATTCCGTTTCGTATATTTTAGATCCCCTCCATCTCAAAAGCATATTCATAACTGATTTCTTTCCGACTTTCATGATTGTCTTTCCAAGCTTCTTCGAGATGACTATAGTTTACCATGTCGATGGTATTAATATCCTCGAACTTTTCGGCTACTGCTTTTAATATTCCAATTTCACTTTCAGAAAATAGTGTTTCGTCAAACGGCTTAGCTTGGTTTGCACCAAACTGCTCGCCCGAAGTGCCGTTTGGAAATTCGCAATAAGTGATATTTATTGCATCTTCATTTTTCATATAATCAAAAATACTGGCAAAATTATCGGGTACCGGGCCTCTGTCGATGGGTACATATCGCACACCACTTATGGAAAAGCATGTTTGCTTAAACATAAGAAAGTCGGCATAGAACAGTAATTTATTCATCTTCGTTTTGTAGGGTTCAAGTGCTTCAGCAAAGAAAACGACCATCTCCGTGAGCTTT
>JBBRFK010000132.1:0-11385 GCA_038224435.1 Cytophagales bacterium
AAACTGCTGATTTTCCCGGCAAAAATCATCATAATACCAATTGAAATTGTCACAGCTATGATCATGATGAGCACTTCCTTGACCAATCCTATCGCTGTCAAAATACTGTCAAATGAGAAAACCAAATCCAAGAGTATGATCTGAAAAACCACTCTGGCAAAATTATTTGCAGAATTCGGCTTTACCTCTTCCGCTTTTCCTTCCATCTTGTGGTGGATTTCGACAGTAGATTTGAACAATAAAAACAGACCTCCTCCGGCCAATATCAAATCCCTGCCGCTCATTTCAAAACCCCAAACAGTAATCAAAGGTTGGGTAAATTGGATGATGTAAGAAATGCCTAAAAGCAGTAATATTCTGAAAATCAATGCAAAAGCCAGGCCCAAAGTTCTTGCTTTTGTCTGCTGTGATTCGGGAAGTTTATTGGAGACGATGGAGATAAAAATGATGTTGTCAACTCCTAGGACTATTTCCAAAAAGGTCAATGTCAACAATGCAATCCAGGTTTCTGTTTGTAGAAAAATTTCCATGTGTGGTTTAGTTATGTATTTGATAGATTAGAGGGGCAAAGTTATATAGAGTTGGGAACAATTGTCTTATAGAATTTTACGATTGTCATAAATAGAGGGCCTTTTCTGTGGAAAATATCCCGTCAGACACGGTACTTTTCTTTTGACCTTTCGGAGCATTATCACTTCCTAAAATTGTTTCCTTCTATATTGTTTGAATAGGATGGTTTAGTCTGACCGGACCGGAATCTTTGCCTTGGTTTCAGCAAGCCATTTCTCCAATTTTCCCAAAAGTTGATCAGCTGCCTCGGGATTGGTTTTGATCAGATTTTGGCTTTCACTGCGATCCTTTTTCAGGTCAAAAAGTTCAGCTTTACTCCCATCAAAATAATGGATCAATTTATAATCGCCGGACCTGACAATGGCATAAGGAACTACATCATCTCCTCTATAATGGGGGAAATGCCAAAATAAATCTCTTTGGATTTTTTGATTGGGATTTTGAAAAACAGTAACCAGGCTTTTTCCGTCCAAAATCCCTTCATTCTGGTTTCCTCCCAACAATTCCATGATGGTAGGAATCCAATCCATGCTGATGATGGGTGTTTCCGATATTTGACCCGGGCTAATTTTTTCTTGCCATTTTACGATAGTCGGAACCCTTATACCTCCTTCATAAGGATATCCTTTTTGGGACCTTAATGGATAATTGTTGGTGACAGGTTGGTTGGGATTTCCGATCAACCCACCGTTATCTGAGGTGAAGATGACCAATGTTCGATCGGATAGACCCAGCCTTTCCAATTCCGAGATTACTTTTCCGATATTTTGATCCAAGCTTTCTACAAGGGCGGCATAAACCGGATTGCCTTGTTTTCCTTTTTCCTTCAACTTATATTTTTCAATAAGTTCTTGCTTGCCCATAATTGGCGTATGTACCGCAAATGGCGCCCAATGAATAAAAAACTTATTTTTTCCTTGGTTATGAATAAAGGCGACTACTTCATCCCCTTCTCTATCCATCAAAAATTCCCCTTTTTTTCTTGGGGGAAGATTTTTGATTTCGTAAAACTGAACAGGGTTTTCCGGTAGGTAGGGATCAAAATAACTTGGTGGCTGGCCTAAATCATTTCCCCCAATATTAAAATGAAAACCCTGTTCCTCCGGATAATGGCCTTCTTCTCCCAAATGCCATTTTCCGACATGAAGATTGGTATAACCATATGGAATCAGCCTTTCTGCTAAGGTGATTTCTTCATGTACCAAGTAACCTTGATTGACGGGGGTTTTCCATTCCATCCCCTTGTTTTCTTCATAGTCAGTTGGCAAAGCCATTCCACTTCCTCCTTGGAACTTTGCCCGGATCCAATCAGTGATGCCTGTCCTTGCGGGGTATTTGCCGGTAAGCAATGCTGCCCTTGTAGGCGAACAGATGGCTGCGGCTGCGTAAGAATTGGTAAACAACATGCCTTCAGAGGCAAGTTTATCAATATTGGGCGTTTCATAAAAATCACTTCCCAAGACTCCGATATCCGCCCAACCCAAATCATCCACGTGGATCAACAGGATATTGAATTCTTCTTTGGGTTTTTGTGCAAAGCATACTGCTTGGAAGCAGGGAATGAACAGAAGAAATAGCCAAAGCAGTTGTTTCATCAATACTGAAAATTGATAATTAAATACTGAATGGTTACAATCTCCTTGCATTGAATGTATCTCCAAGGGTTACATCGCCGGTATCAAACCCAAGCTTAAACCACCGGGACCTTTGCTCAGATGTGCCATGGGTAAAGGAATCAGGGACAATCCTTCCTGTAGCCTGCTTTTGAAGGCGGTCATCCCCCACTGAACTTGCCGCATTCAGGGCTTCATCCAAATCCCCCGGTTCAAGCGAATTGTTGATTTTTTGGGTATGATGCGCCCATACTCCTGCATAAAAGTCAGCCTGCAATTCCAACATCACCATCAGTCTATTGAATTCCGCTTCCGGGAGTTTGCCCCGCTTAGATTGGACTCTATCCAAAGTCCCATCGAGCCTTTGGACATGGTGACCGACTTCATGGGCAATGACATAGGCTTGCGCAAAATCACCATGCGCACCAAGTTTTCTTCCCATATCCTGAAAAAAGCTGAGATCGATATAGACTTTTTCATCTCCAGGACAATAAAAAGGACCTGTGGCAGAAGATGCATTGCCACAGGCGGACTCAACCCCACCTGTAAACAGAACCAATCCGGGTTCCCGATAGCCATCCATCAAGCTATTCCAAACGTCTTCCGTGTCAGCCAAAACCACCGACGTGAATTCTGCAAGTTGTTCTTCCTCAGCGGTCGCCTGGTAATTGGTATCGACCTGAGTTGTCTGACCACCTCCTGTAAATTGGGAAAGTAGTGAAATAGGATTGGTACCGGTCAGCCACATCACAAGGATTAATCCTCCTATGATGACCAATCCGGTTTTGGAGAAAAGTAACTTCACCAAAGGTCCCAAAAGCAATGGACTGATTCCCCTGCCACCACTTCCACCGAAGTTCATGCCTCCGCCGCTTGATTGACCCCTTCTGTCTTCCACATTAGAGCTTTTACGTCTTCCTTGCCATTTCATAGGTATTCTATTTTAGATGGATATTCAAAAACCAATACAATTTACCATTTGCCTGGAAATTTGAAAATAAAATATGAGTATACGGATAAGTGCACGTACCAAAATATAATCCTAAAGTGGTTTTTAAAGTTACGATTTAAATAAACGTCATTTTTACAGCCACTTTTTTTCTTGACAAAAAAAGTAGCCAAAAAAGTCAAGACGGCGGAATCCTATCCACGCGCAAGGCCGGGGCCGGCCTCCGCCGCGGCGGACCGTCGACCTCCCCGCATCGAACAATTGAAATTCAGTTTAAGCAATTAAGTTTTGGGATTCAAAGGATACGTGGAACGAAGCGGATATACATTAAATAAAAATTTGAAATCTGGTAATGGTAATCTATGGAAAATATTTTGGACCAATTTTAAATATGATTTTACGCTATTCTGCCGGTAAGCAAATTTTATTTTCTTTTAATGGACAGAAGACGAAAGACAGAAGTCGGAAGTTACTTGCATTTTAGCATTTAGACATGATGCTTATTGTATTGAAGGTTTACTGGCAAAGAAGCGTATATTCAGAATTTTCAATTTCCCAAAACCATTAATCTCTCCTGAGAAATCCTTTAATTTTTAGGGTCTACCACAAAATACATATCCACCTCTCCTTTGTTTTTTGCCTTTATTTTGCCGCGATAGGTACAGTTAAAATGGTCTTTGACAAGTTCATAGGTTGCTCCCGATATATTTACTTTTCCAGGTTCGCTGCTGCTTTCCATTCGGGAGGCGAGATTTACGGTATCACCCCAGATGTCATAGGCGAACTTTTTGAGACCTACTATCCCTGCTACCACATTGCCGGTATGGACTCCAATGCGGATTTCAAAAATCGGTTTGTTTTGCTCCTTATTTTTCTCTTTGTGGTCTTCTATAAAATCTCTGATTTCCAAGGCAGCCTTGATCACATCTGCAGCATGTGTTTGATTGACTACCGGAAGTCCACCCACAGCCATGTAGGCATCACCGATGGTTTTGATTTTTTCTATCCCGTATTTCTGAATGATCCGGTCAAATTCCTTGAAACAAAAATCGATCTCCGAAACGAGCTCATCAGCACTCATTTTCTCAGCAATAATAGAAAACCCTTTAAAATCTGTAAAAAGCACCGTTACACTATCGAATTTCTTGGCCTGTGCGGTTCCTTTTTCCTTCAATTCCCTGGCAATATCTATTGGCAATATATTGAGTAAAAGTTCATCAGATTTTTCCTTTTCCGATTGAAGGTCAAGGGTTCTTTCATTGACTTTATATTCTAGGTTGGTATTGTATTCTTCCAGCCTTTTTTCATTGATCCTCAGATTTTCCTCTACTGATTTACGTACCTCTACCTCTTGTTTGAGTTCTTCGTTGAGATGGGTAGTCTGTTCCAAAAGCATGGCATTTTGAAGAGAAATGGCTGTTTGGGTGGCCATCACCTGTAATATCTCAATCCTTTCCTTGGTAAAAGCTCCTGACAACAATCTATTTTCAAGATAAAGGTAGGCAAACCCTACTCCCGCATGGTTCAAAGGAAGGCAGACAACGGATTTAATCTTATTTCTTATAATATATTCATCATTGGAATAAGGAAGTTTGGCACTTGCATCTTCCAAGACGAGGGTTTCTCCAGTTCTGATGACATAATTGAGGACTGAATGGCTGATTTCTATAAATTGGTCAAAAGGCAAATCCTGCATTACCTGAATTTCATTGTTTGAAATATCCAGGGAGGCTTTGATTATTTTTTTATCCTTTTCCTTAGTGACAAGAAAAGCCCTTTCAGCACCGGCATTTTCTGTCACCAGTTTCATCAGTCCTTTGAGGATGTTTTCAAGGACCATTTCACCGGAGATCAGGTTGATGGTTTTTAGGACGGTATCCAAGTCAAGGTTATTTGATTTCAAACCTATTTCTTCAGAAGAAATAAAACTTGAATACACTTCTTTCATTTGTTCAAGCTTGGCCTTTGCCCCCCATTTTGAATAGGCTTTATAGGCATTGGAAAAATAAAATTGAGCTACTTCGGACTGATTCTGGGACTGATAGAAAATACCCATACGTTCCCAAGCAAAAGCCTCGTCCTGAATGAATTTGTTTATCCTTGCATACCGGATGGCATTCGAAAAATGTTTTACCGCCATATCCATATCATTCAGCAACCAATGATATTCGGCTTTCATCATTTCTAATCTGTGGATAAAGTTCGCTTCGTTATGGACAATGTATTTTTTGAACTTTTCAATATTCTTCTTTACGGTTTTTAAGAGTTTTTTTTGCTCCCCAACATTCCTTGAATGATAAATAAGCGATATGCAAATATTTTCATAGAAGTAATATAAGTATTCTCCCATTGTACCAATGACCGAAACCAAATGTTGCTTTTGACTTATTGAATTTTCGTAGGCAAGCTCATTTTTATTGAAAATAATAGCAACGACCTTTTTTAATTCATACAGGTTCCCATAATAACTTGATGAAACTGGTCCATCCGGAAAATGCAGCTTATCCTCATCCAAAATCTCTCCTTTGATCTTGTCAAAATCCGGAGAACCTTCAACCAAAGAAATGGCAACTTGTCTGAACATTTTCACCCTTTCAATCTGTAAATTCTGATTCAATGGGGTCATCTGCCTGGTCAATAATTCACCCCTTTTTATCATGTTTTCCAATGGTTCCCCCGAAAAAAACTGGTTGAACATGATCATCAGCGCAGTAAGGGAATTGAATTCAAATTCACCCGTTTGAAGTCCTCTTTTGAACGAATCCTCCAGATCCGGAAGTGTTTTGGACATGGGCATCAACCAAAATGAGATGAAAATATGGAAGTTTGATCGGACCTTTGTCCCATTTTCTTCATCCCCTAATTGTTCCGCTAATTTATATCCCAATTGAGCCAAATTCAGGCCTTTTTCAATCTTGTTCATAAAAACAATACTGATGTATCCAAATACAACAAGGACAAACGGAGATTGGGGAGAAAGACCATATTTCAAGGTCAACCTGAACATTTTAAAAATATATAAGGGCACCGACATGGGTGCAAGGAAATAAGAAGCTAAGGCCAAATAGGACAATATTTCCATGGAAAGGATGACTGACCTTTCAGTATTCTTGGGAAGATCGGCTAATTCATCTGAAGAGAATTTCCTTAGCATGTAACCCGTGTAAAAATACCCTAATAGAAAATCAAATTTAGAAGGGTTTTTTTTAGGGTTATAATCAATGTTTTTGAGTGCCTCCAGTCCAATATCAATCACCAATTGTTGGTCATTTTTGATATTGGCATTTTTAATCTTTAGAATAGCCAAGCTGAGTTTATCGACTTTTTCGGAAACATGCTGATCCAGAACTTTTGTCAACTGCCCAAACCGCTCCTGATTATTGGATTGATAGGCTGCTTCCGCTCCTTTGAAGAAAACCTCAAAAGAAAAATCATAATCCGAACCCCATTCCTTACTTCCTATCAAGGCAACTGCATTTTCAAAATACTGCAAAGCAAATGCATATGCGGTTGCATTTTGTGAACGCTGTCCTGCAATAAAATTCAGCTCACAAAGTTTTTTTGATTCTATAGAATCAGAAATGAGTTCCTTGGCAAAATTGAACTGGTTCACAATATCGTAAATACTGTCCTGTAGGTCTTCCTCATCGGTACTCTCCAAAAGTAATCTACCGATTTTGAGGTGGTATTCCTGCTTACCCAGGTCATCATTCAGTGAATAAAACGCCTGCTGCACCCTGTCATGGACAAAATATAGATTGCCATCACGGGTTTCGAGAACAAGGTCAAGATCAAGTGCGGGTTTTAGATCCCCGTAAACTTTATTTTTTCCTCCCTTCGTGATAATGGCCAATTCTCCCAATCCAAATTTGTTACCTATACAGGAGGCTAGCTTGAGGATATCGATACACTCAGGAGGTAATTTGTTGATGGTTTCCAGAAAGAGGTTGACGATATCCCCTTCGACATTATAACTCATCAGTTCTTCCGCATCCCATTTCCAGCCCGATTCCGCACTGTCAAAGTGCAACATTTCGTTTTTATAGATAGCCTTCAAAAACTGATTGACGAACAGTGCATTTCCACCTGACTTTTTGTCCAAAATTTTGACCAATCCATCCAGCGGTTTTTTTGATTTACCAAAAGTATTGGTCACCAACCGATGAATATCCTCATACTGAAGGTTGTCCAGATAGATTTCTTCCGGCTGGATTCCCAATTCCTCAATTTCCATTTTAAACTGTAGGAACAAATGGCCTGTGGTGATTTCATTGTCTCTGTAAGCGCCGATGATCAATACGTTTTTCAGGTCTTTGTTGATAAGGATATTCCTCATCAGATTGAGAGAAGAAATGTCGCTCCATTGAAGGTCATCTATAAAAATGACGAGCGGTTTGCCGGAATCTGAGAATGCCTGAAAAAAATTATTCAAAACATAATTGAACCTCAATTGGGCTTCCACACCGTTCAGAACAGGAAGTTCAGGCTCATTCTCCAACAGTTTTTCCAATCCCGGAATAATGTCATACAATACCCTCCCAATCGGGTGAAGGAGTCTATGAAATTCCTTTTTCCAATGGGCAAGGTCCTTTTCATTCAGCAGCAGAATCTGACTTACTAACCTCCTTAAAGCTTGTGAAAAAGCAAAATAAGGCACGTCTGTCCTGAGCTGATCAAATTTACCTGAAATAAAAAAACCTCTTTCTTTGATTACAGGCTGGTATAGTTGCTCCACGAGGACGGACTTTCCTACGCCGGAATTTCCAAAAACAAGCATGAGGATTTTTTCATCTTCCAAAACCCTCTGAAAAGCCTCCTTAAGTTGGGTGATTTGCTTTTCCCTTCCATAGAGTTCATCAGTAAACCGCAAAACCCCCGAGGTGTCATTGGTGCCAAGCTCAAATCCACCTGCGACCCCTTTTCTCTGCAATGAGTTCAGTATCAATTCCAAATCGAATGAAACTCCTGTCGCCGAATGGTAGCGGGACTGAACATCCTTTTTGAGCATTTTCAAGATGAGATCAGAAATAATTTTAGGTATGGCCGAGATGTCGCCTGGACTTCGGGGCGTCAAAGCAATGTGCGCGTGAATTTTGGATGGCCCTTCTTTGGATTCGAAAGGGAGTTTTTCGGTAAACAACCAATAAAAAACAACCCCCAATGAATAAATATCTGTGTAATAGCCAATGTCTGTACTTATCCTACCTGTCTGTTCAGGTGCGATAAAATCATAATCCGCTTCAGCAAAAATCAACCTGCTCTGCACCCCGATTTTTCTTTGAATGTGAGTCGCCAGACCAAGACTGATAAAAAAAATCTTGTTTGTTCCTGATTCAATGAGGATATGATCGGGATTTAGGTTGAGGTGGACAAGTTCTTGACGATGGACTTCAGCAAGCCTTTTGGTGATGGCAATGCAGAGTTTTACCTTATCGACAATGCTGACAGGAACAGAAATGTGTTCCCTAAGGCTTTGGCCTTTGATAAATTGAAGTTTGAGGTTAATTTCGGAACTGCTGTTTTCTCTTTCCAATACTTTTCTGAAACCTTCGACAGATTCTCCCGCAAAGGAGGCCTCATTTCCTGATTTGAGTAAATCAATCTGGGAAAGAGATGAAAGAGAAGCTTTTTTGATCACAAAATTCTGCTCAAAAAACGATTCTGACCTCAGAATAGAATGAATTTTATCTTCGTACAATACATGAGACTCCATCTACAGTAATATTTGGGGAATAATATCAGTGAATTTAATTCAACTTAACCGCAAAGCTAAAAACCTGAAGTAAGCGAAACCAACAGGATTTGACTTAAATATAGTACAATTTTCAATATTCAAACTACCTAATAAAATTTTGCAATGTTGAAACTTTACCCTATTTTTAATTACTTTCATTTCAACTTTACTTTGATTAAATCAAAATCAAAAGGTTTTTAATCCCAATAATTTATGGCAAGTCAGGTTTCAGAAAAAAAAATAGGTAAAGAATACGTCTCTGCCGAAGAGGACGACATTGCCTCCAAAATGGTCAATGAATTTGAAGCCCAAGTCACCCGGATATATAAAGACAAAAAAATGCTGCGGCAAGTCCATACCAAAATGCATGGCTGTGTCAAGGCAACTTTTTCAATTGAAAAAAATCTCTCTGAAGATTTGAAAGTCGGCGTTTTTGCCAAAGAAAAGGACTACCACGCATGGGTGCGCTTTTCCAATGGCAATACCACTACTCAAAAAGACGGAAAGAAAGATATACGGGGCGTCGCCATCAAACTCCTAGGAGTGCCCGGCGAAAAACTCCTTACGGACGAAAGATTACTCCAGACCCAAGACTTCTTGCTGATGAGCAGTGAGACTTTTTTTACCAAAACCATCACTGAATTGAATACCCTTTTGGCGGCATTGACCTCGGCCAGTAAAATCAAAACGCTCTTATTTTTTCTAAATCCCTTTCACCTCGGTACCCTATTGCGGATCAAAAAAAGCATGGTCGCCTGCGACAATCCGCTCTCAATCCCCTATTGGAGTACCCAACCTCATCAATTTGGAAAAACAGACTGTGCAGTAAAGTATTTCCTCAAGCCATCTCCTGACAATACCACCGTGGTGGAAAACACCAAAGATTATAATTACTTACGGTATAACCTTGCGCAGACATTGTATGACAACGAAGCAAAATTTGATTTTTTTGTCCAGTTCCAAACTGACGCAGACGCCATGCCCATCGAAGACCCCACCATTCCATGGACTTCCCAATTTATCAAAGTAGCCACCCTATCCATTCCTGCACAGACTTTTGACTCCAATGCACAGATGGAATACGGCGACAACCTCTCCTTCAATCCCTGGTATTCGTTGCCCGAACACCGGCCTTTGGGAAGCTTCAACAGGGTGAGAAAAAGGGTTTATGAGGTCATGTCCAAATTCCGCCATCACAAAAACAAACTGCCCGTCTTCGAACCAAAAGATTCTCCGGATTTTCTCTCCGATATGAATGAAGTAAACCGAATTGTCACTTTTGACCAGCAGGTTCCAAAAAAGAAAATCCTCCAGACTAGCGCAGAAGTCACTGTAAACTGCAGCAAGGAAAAAGCCTACTTGTATGTATCAAGCGTCAAAGAATTGCCCAATTGGCTGCTGAAAACCGGCCCGATCTATGGTGTCATCAACGTGATTGTGCTAAAAGAAGGTTATGATAAAGTCGGAGACGACAGACTGGTCAAAAGGGGTGACGGCGCTACTTTGATAGAAGAACTCATATCGGTCCACCCATATTCCCATTATGCCTATCAGATGACAGCATTCAGCGACCTTTTCAAGTATATGACCAATAAAATCTACGGACAGATGTGGTTTGATACCGTAGATGATCAGACCAGGATTCGATGGGTCTATACCTTTACCTACAAAAATATCTTTACACGGCTTTTTCTCTCTCTGTTTATACCGCTATTTCTTAAAAAATATCTCCAAGACGGCTTGAACAATGCAAAAGCTTATTTGGAGGATTGAAGGGGGCAGATTTAAAAAAAGACGGAAGATTAAAAAATTAAAAGGTTGGAAGGTTGGAAGGTTGGAAGGTTGGAAGGTTGTCGAATCCGTCACTCAGATCCCGATAGCTGTACGGGAAAAGAGGCTCATCATGCTAGCTTCTCGCATCTTTTAGAGATTCTTCGGTCGTACCTCCCTCAGAATGACGGGGAATTTTCGCTTCTTGTAGAGATTCTTCGGTCGTGCCTCTCTCAGAATGACGGGGAATTTTTGCTTCTTTAAGAGATTCTTCGGTCGTACCTCCCTCAGAATGACGGGGAATCTCGCTTCTTATAGAGATTCTTCGGTCGTATATTCCTCAGAATGACGGGGAATCTCGCTTCTTATAGAGATTCTTCGGTCGTATATTCCTCAGAATGACGGGGAATTTTCGCTTCTCGCATCTTTTAGAGATTCTTCAGTCGTACCTCCCTCAGAATGACGGTGAATTTTCGCTTCTTTTAGAGATTCTTCGGTCGTGCCTCCCTCAGAATGACGGGAAATCTTGTTTCTCGCTTCTTGGTTCTTCTCAAATCGTCGCCAAATACCGCAGGCTACTGATGGAAGGAAAAAAGAAATATCCTCCACCTTTTACCGTGATGAACCTTGGGAGTCCTGAGACAGTCCTATTTACCGGACATTCCTGAATGGTGAAATTCAGTTCTTCTCCACCTTCTGGTTTTTCCTTTACTCCGATGATGGGATCGGGATCATTGTACAGTTCTTTG
>JBBRFK010000133.1:0-11361 GCA_038224435.1 Cytophagales bacterium
ATTAAGTGAGTAAAATACTGGTGGGACAATAGGTCCTACAATATGCAAAGGTTGGATAAAGGACGCCGTCGCTGTTACAGGTCAAAAATTAAAAGTTACATAATTCCTTGATTGGGGGCAAGGTTATCAGAGGGTGAAAACCTGATGGAAATTCTAAAAATAGATTCAACTGTTATTCCGTAGAACGTTGCAGGTTTCCGATAATAAGGTAAGCTTTAACTGCTATCAGGCGATGTCAGGTCCTTGATGCGAAGTTTACCGCTTCACCTTAAGTTAAACGTTTAAGATCGTCTGTGAATTTGGGGTTAGAAAAGGGAAGGGGTATTTTTAAAAAAACATATCCTAAGGGCAATTTGATCTTTTATGTCTGAGAAGTTTAAAAACAAATACCGAACTGAATCTTTCCGAGCCAAGTGGTGGAATTATAGCTGGAATGCAGCCTATTTTGTAACCATCTGTACACTTAATCGTCATCATTATTTTGGAAAGATCAGCAATGGAAAAATGATTCTTTCCGGTGCAGGAGTTCTTGCCGATGTATTTTGGCATGAAATCAAAAACCATCAAAAATATGTGGAATTGGATGCTTTTGTGGTGATGCCCAATCATATCCATGGAATTTTGATTATCAATAAGCCCCATAATGAAATGGAGAAAGAGAAAGATGATAAAATTGGAAATCAGGATGATGGAAAAAAGGAAAATGAAAATAAAGATGGAAGAAACGGAGAGAATGGAAATCAGGAGGATAAAAAAGAGGAGGATGGAAAAGAGGATTTCAGATATCAGGAAGATGGAAAAGAGGATTTCAGATATCAGGAAGATGGAAAAGAGGATTTCAGTACAGTCGTTGCATGCAACGACTCCACAGCAGAATATCTTAGAGATGAGGATCCTTTAAATGGATCAGAATTCTCCCAGCATATGGCTGATATTTCTCCAAAAAAAGATTCTCTTCCATCAATTCTCAGATCATATAAATCTGCTGTAACCAAACATGCCAACAGATTGGGATTTGAATTTGACTGGCAATCAAAATACCACGATCATATCATCAGAGATGAGGCTGCATATCAGAGAATCGCACAATACATTTTGAATAATCCCTCGAAATGGAAAGAAGATGGATTTTACTAAATTATGTAAATCGCACAAATTGATGGTTCTTAAATTGAGAAGATGAAAAATCCTTAAATTTACACTCCCAATGTCCCTCCAAAAAACCATCCTACTCAAACCTTTCCCACGGGGATTTCATTTGATCACCCACCTGATTGAGGCACAATTTCCCGAAATCAGGAAGGTCAAGGCCGGAATCCTCCATGTATTTATCCAACATACTTCTGCAGGCCTGACGATCAATGAAAACGCAGACCCGACGGTGAGAAAAGACTTCGAGACCTTTATCAATGACCTGATTCCGGAAGGCTATACGAAGTTTATCCACAATTATGAAGGAGACGATGACATGCCTGCCCATATCAAAAGCAGCTTTTTTGGCAATAGTCTCCAAATTCCGATCACAGATGGAAAACTCAACCTTGGCACTTGGCAGGGAATTTACCTTTGTGAATTCAGAAATCAGGGAGGCGCAAGGAGTTTGGTGCTTACTGTGATGGGAGATTGAACCGGTTTGCCGGAAAAATTAAAAAGCCTCCAGACCTAGACTTAAAAGCTTTTTTTGCCATTGATATAAATCACCAAATCCTCCTTCGTTTATTGGTCTAATTTCAGGCCAATTGCCCCGAAAATGAAGAGATTACTTTACTTACTTTTAGTCATACCTGTTGGATTTAGCTTTGGGCAAACTCCGAAGAAAGACTTGCCCGGCATCATTGCGGATAAGATCAAGATGGAAATCAAACTGGACGGGGTATTGGACGAACAGATATGGCAGCAGGAAGGATGGGCAGAGGATTTTCAGCAGTTTTTCCCTTCTGACACTTCCCTTGCCAACACACAGACGAGGGTTAAGATCGCTTTTGATGACAGATTCCTTTATATCGCCGCTGTGATGTACAACCCAGGCCCCCGGCAGGCAGAGGAATATGTCAGCACCTCCCTGAGGAGGGATTACCGCGGAGAACAAAACGATGGCGTCAGCTTTGTCTTGGACACCTTCAACGATTTCAGCAGTGGATATCAATTTGGAATCAATCCCTTTGGCGTGCAGCGTGAATCCCTGATAGCCAATGGAGGCATGCAGTCCAGCGACCTCAACCTGGCTTGGGACAACAAGTGGTATTCCGAAGCCAAGATTTATGAAGACCATTGGATCATCGAGGCTGCCATCCCTTTTTCGACTTTGAGGTATAATGACGGCGCAATCAACTGGAATGTCAACTTTTACCGAATAGACAGCAAATACAATGAAAGGAGTACCTGGTCTCCGATCCCAAGAAACTTCAACGTGATCAATCTTGCCTTCAGCAGGAAATTGATTTTCTCCGAACCGCTCAAAAAAGAAGGTACAAATCT
Source organism: Cytophagales bacterium (assembly GCA_038224435.1). Lineage (GTDB taxonomy): Bacteria > Bacteroidota > Bacteroidia > Cytophagales > Cyclobacteriaceae > Cognataquiflexum. Next base: position 2,479 of record JBBRFK010000133.1, read on the forward strand.
GTCCTTGATTCCCTATGTGGCGATGGCGACAGACAGAAACTTTTTAGAGGGAACTTCAACTCCATTGAAGCCAACCTTCGGTGGAGATGCCAAGATCGGTATCGGTCCGGCTTTGAACATGGACCTGACGGTAAATCCCGATTTTTCACAGGTAGAAGTGGATGAACAAGTGACCAATCTAGACCGCTTTGAAATCTTTTTCCCGGAAAGACGGCAGTTTTTTCTTGAAAATGCTGACCTGTTTGCGGACTTTGGCGCCACCAACCTCCGCCCGTTTTTCTCCAGAAGGATCGGTGTGGATAGGGATGAAACCACCGGTCAGAACGTTCAAAACCAGATCCTATTTGGAGGCAGACTCAGTGGCAAGTTGGATGACAACTGGCGGATTGGCGCCATGAATATGCAGACTGCCAATGATGAATCCCGGGGAATCGCCGGCAAAAACTTTTCCGTAGCTGCCATACAGAGGAAGGTCTTCACCAGGTCCAATATCGGCGTGATCTTTGTCAACAGAGAGACCTTGAACCAAGAGTTGAACATTCCTATTTTCAATGACAGCCTATCCAATAGGTTGGTCGGGGTGGATTACAACCTGGCTTCCAAAGACAACAAATGGACAGGCAAGTTTTTTTACCACAAGTCTTTGGAAAAAGAAAAGCTTGACAATTCTGCTACTGCACATGCCGCTTTGAGCTACGCCACCCAGGCCATTACAGCCTCTGCTGCCTTTTCTATGGTAGGCGACAATTACAACCCAGCGGTGGGCTTCACACCTAGAAACGATTACAAAAGAGGATACGGAACATTCGAATATCAATTTTTCCCACGGTCAACCTTAATCAACAGACATGGTCCGGGTTTTGAAACAGAGACGCTATGGAATGAAAACCTCGGCGTCACAGATGGATTGCATTCTCTTTTTTATAGAATTCGTTTCCAGTCTCTGTCCACTTTGACCGTCACCGCTTCCAACCGGTATACCTATCTTTTTTCTGATTTTGATCCTACCAGGACAAGGGGTGAACCGTTATTGGCCGGATCCGATTACAATAATTACTTGGTGGGTTTCAGGTATTTCAGCAATCCCAGAAACAAGATTTATGTCTCTCTGAGGGGTGATCTTGGGGAGTATTTTACAGGAAATATTAAAACCTTACAGGGAACGATGAGCTGGAGAATGGGCTATATCGCCAATATTTCTATGAATTTCAGTTACAATAATATCAGGCTGCCGGAGCCGCAAAATGATGCCGACCTGTTCCTTATCGGGCCAAGAATTGACCTGACTTTTACCAAAAGCCTATTTTGGACAACTTTCCTTCAGTATAATAATCAGATTGATAATATCAACATCAATACACGACTGCAATGGCGCTATGCACCTGTATCGGATCTTTTTATCGTGTATACTGACAATTATTTTCCTTCCACCTTTATCTCCAAACAGCGGGCACTAGTGATGAAGCTGAATTATTGGTTCAATATTTAAGGTCGGTTAATGGGTGATTTGGTTAATGGTTATTGGGTTATTGTAATTGGGTGATGGGATTAATTGGTTATTTGGTTATTGGTTGATTGGGTGATTGGTTAATGGGTGATTGGTTATGGGTTATTGGATATTAGGTGTATCGGGTTGCGTGCACGTACCAAAATATAATATCGAAAAATTTCCGCATCGACCTTGCTCGGGGAGCGAATTTGGTTTTAAAGTGAGGCCAGATTTTGAAATGATAATTACTCCAATTGGTTTTTAGAAAATTCTATAAAGAAATAAATCACCGGGCCAAAGAGTAAAAAGGGGAAGACAAATATAAACCAACCCGAAATTCCGGATCCGGCATTGGAACCGGTATGAAAAGAAAAGTATTCAATCACAATAAACATGATGATGATATTGAGTTTGAGCCATCTCCAAAGCCTTTTGTTTATTTGCCTCAAGACCTGTGCTTTTCCCCTATTGATTTCCACCGCAAAATCCCCGTATTGGATTCTTTTGTTGTAGAGTGTCAATCCCACATATAAAATCGTGGCGACGAAGGGAACTGAATAAGTCATCCTGCTCGCCCAATATTCATTTGGATTGCTAAAAAAATCGTAGCCTTCGGGGACGATCTCGAGACTTTCATGCTGAAAATAATAGGTAAGCACCCAAACCGCGATCAACACCAATAGGCTTAAAATTTCAACCACTATATCAAGGATAGAAACTTCTGCGTTGGTAAACATTTTCAATGTTTTTTTCATCTTTTTACTCAAGAAAAACTGTGGTGGTATTTATTTATTTTGATTGTACTCTTTCTTGCCACCACCCAAATATAATAAGGCTTGAAGTTCAATTAAATCTGCTGTGGACTGTCGTCTATGGACTATCGACGATTATCCGTATCAAAAGAGATTCAAAATAAACTTAGTGGCATCATTGCGGATAATCATATTATTTATTGTTTAGGTTCTACCTTGAATTTTGTAAGAGGGGAAATTTTTAAGATCAATAAAATAATTGTCAAAATAACCCGATTCGAAATATGGAAGTAATTCTAAAATGGTGTAGAAAATCCATATTTATTTACGATAAAGTAACAAAGAAAACAAAAGCCCGCTTTCTGTTTTCTTTTGATTCTTTGTAGTTTATTCTTTTTACAGGCTACTTTAAATCTGATTTTGACCATTCAGTTGCCTGTTTTTGTATATCTTAAAACTTTTATTCTATTGGGATACAAAGTTTTCACAACATTCGTGGTAGAACCTTGTTTATTTGGTAAAACAAAAATATTTGCCAAAGCTTACAATCCTGACAATCAGGGACATGGCTCACAATGGAACTTTGTAACAGGGGTTATGCTCTCTTTTTCCGATACAGATTGTTCAAAAATTGGCAAATTCCTCCTCTGTCAATTCAGTAATATTGTATTGGTCTTCCCTACAAATGTAATCTTGTTTCTGCCTAAATGGTTTTCAATCTCTGCTTTTTTCCCGTTTAAGGACGCATTGCCCTGATTGCCTTGATGCCATAAAAAGACAATTTTCCAATCTTGTGATTGGTCGATGGTTGCTTCCACCTCCCCGTTTTCCTTCACTTTGTATTCCAAGGAAATGGTATTTTCTCCGATTTCTACGTTTTCAATTTTCGCCTCTTTCCATGAACTAGGGAAAGAAGGAGTGATGTGGATAACTTTATTGCCGGCATCTGGCTGAATCCCAAAAAACTGTGTGACTATCGGAACTCCAAAACTATACAGGTTCCAAGCCTGCGCCATCATGCCATAATCTGGGGAAACTTCGTAAATAGAACCCGGCAGTGCAAAGCCAAAAGACTTTGTCATCCGCTTAAGGTAGTCCAAAGCTTGGTCTGGGCGTCCATAATTATTTTCACCAATGGCGGAGACACCTGTTGGCAAAGTCATCACAGCGCCTGTATAAGAAAAAGATTTGCTTCCTACAAAGGTGCCATCTGCCATATCTGATGACTCATCCCGATCGATTCCGGTTACAAAGACCCCAAACGGGTTGGTGAATTTTTTCCCTTTATCCAAAGCAGCGATGGCTTTTTCGGGATCGGCAATTCCCATTTCCATAGGGGTATTGACCACCCAATTATGGAAAATGACAAAACCCTGTTTTCTGTTTGGTGGATAAGTGGTTAATTTTTTTCTTGTTGCTTTCAATTCTTCGACAGCCCAAGGCTTCTTTAGCGTGTCTGCCCTGATGATGGCTGCATCCACGAGATGGATGGCGTCTTTTGGTGTACTGATAAAATCCGCATAGCCATTGAATTCTTCAACCCAAAACTCTTTGTTGATTTTCTCTTTGATGAGTTCCGCAGTATGTTGATAACTTGCAGAAATGGAGTCCTCTCCCATCACAGCTGCCATTTGGGCTGCATCGGCAAAAGCTTTTTGGGTATAGGAAGCCACATCTATCATCTCGGATTGAAGGCCGTGAATTTCCATCATGCCATATCCATCGGGAAACAGATTCCCGTCTTTGTCATTTTCTTCCATCAGCCACTCAAGGCCTTTTTTGATGGTCGGGTAATATTTAGCTAAAAACTCCCGATCACCTGTCCATTGGTACACCCACCATACCAAGGAGGCAAACTGTGGTGTTTCATTAATATTTCCAGGATTGAAAATCACGCCGTTGGAGCTTACCTCATGGACAATTTTCCCGTTGCCATTGGCTTCCGAAAGCTTGTGGATAAGTGCGATGGTAGAATAAACCAAATCCTTTCTTCCGGTGGCGATGGCTCCTTTCAGGGCATATTCATTGTCCACCCCAAACCACCAAGGATAATCCGGCATGCCGGCACCAAGACCTCTACCGACTTCAGGCACTTCCCTTACCAGCCATTCTGTATTGTATTTGATCCATTCGAAGGCTTTTTCAAGTTCTTTGTCGGGAACGGTGATTTTGGCTTTCGAGGCAATTATTGCATAATGCTTTTGTTTGTCTTTCAAGTAAGTTTCCGCATTCAGAGTGAGCTTTTCAAATGTTTCTTCAGCATCTATCTTAGAAGTATAAGAACCAGCGATAAAAAAGCGGATAGTTTGTGATGACTCGGGTTTGACTTTGATATCATACCCCAACCTGGCAGCTTTCCCGTTTCCCTGAGGTGTATAATCGCAGGCAGCAGAAGAACCCTCGTAACTTTTTGCTTTTTGGTTGGACCCAAACAACACATACCATTCATTCCCCCCGTCTTTGCCGAGCCAAGCTTGCCTGCTCTCATCAAAAGAAAGCCGGTCCTCAAAATCTTCCATGCCTACTCTTTCTCCCAACCAAACAGGCATCAGGTCAGTATGGCCGGTAAATTCAAAGTCAAAGGATTTCTCAGACTTATCCACATTTCTGAAGGTGAACTCAATGACCATTCCCTGCACCCCGTCGGGGGCAAACTGAAACCTATCTACCTCCAATCCGGGTATATGGGTTTGAAATAGGTGTTTATTGGCGAAAGGGTAGTTGACAAATTGATGGGCAGCATCTAGGCAATATGCATTGTCTTTTTCAAAAATCGCCGCAGTGAACCCATCCATGAGTTTGATGGGATGGTTCCATATCCCTCCCATTTCCCCCTTTACATGCCATCCAAGGTCCGGAAAAGTTCCGTCCTGATGACCGACCATATAGACCCGGTCTCCGGCAGTCACATAAGGAGAGGATAGGTATTCAGCATTTCCAATAAGGCCTTCCACCTCTTTAAAAAGCGAAAACAGTGGGATTTCGGTGGTTTTACTTTTACAGGAAAAAAGTAGCGGGAGTGCTAAAAGGAACAAAAATAACGAAGATCGAAGATTCATAGAGATTTGAATTGATGGCTAATGAATAAAGTTAAGCCTTTTCATTCAACCCTCAATACAATGTTCTCCACCGTGCTTGAAAAAATCGTCCCGTCTACCAAGGTAATGGTACATGTAAAATCCGAGGAAGACGCCTGTGTGGATAACTCAGAAAACCGGACAAATGAATTGCCTAAGTCCCTTACCCTTTGCTGATCATTATAAACCGCAAACGGCAGAAACTGCCCGCCAATAACAGGTGAAATCAAAACAATATCATTTAAAGAAGCCCCGGCTGGAAATTTATCATTGAAATCCTTGTTGCTGACAAGTTCCCAAGATTTAATATTGGATTCAAAGTTGATCGCAGGGTCACATGCAAAGGCAAATGGCATTCCAGAGTCTATTTTATTTGGCCTCAGCGCTGCGACTGATTCATAGGAAAGGTCAAAACCAAGGATTAGCTTTTCGCTTGTCAGGTTAATTTCATTGGACCAAGCCTTTACCTGCCAACCGGGATTGCCAGGAATGTTTTCCCAAGCCACTCCTGACAATTCCTGATATCGGAGGAAAAGGGCCTGACCCGAGCAATCATCTATACAAGAAAAAGTCAATGCAGGCAAAACCTGAAACAGAAGGATAATTGAGAAAAGTGAGGAAATGATTTTTTTGGTTTTCATCTTATGGCATCAAAAGCACAGGAATAATGGAAGATTGAATCGTGGAACCGTTTTGAAACCTTGATATGATTTTCAATGAGTGCATTTCGGCTACATCAGGACTTTTGGTGAAGCTAAAATAAAAAGTCCCAAAATTGGAATGATTTACATAATTATCCACAAATTCTTGTTTGGTATAGGTCTTTGTCAAATCTGAAAATGCGGTAAGTTCAAACAAATCAGTTCCTGCGGGGAATTCATCATTAAAATCCTCGTTGCTGACCAATTGAAGGCTGGTTACAGGATTACTATTTTTGTAGACCACAGGACATTCAGGGCTGGGGTTGAAGAGAACCTTTATGGGTTTTATCATCTTGATATTGATTGTCAATCTGTTGATGGGAAGTGCGTCATCGTTGTACCAGATACTGTTTCCGGATCCCGAAATTGTCCTAGGCACCATGGAAACCTCAGTCAATTCAAAGAGCGTGTCCTTGCAAGTGGATTCACAGGAGGTAGCCAACAACAAGAATAATCCAACACCAAGGGTGTTGATAAGTGAATTTTTACACATAATTGAAACTTTAGCGAGATAGTCTATTGAAATCAAAAGATCAGGATGGGGTGTGCTGTCATTCCAATCTGGTACCAATCAAATAAATAATTTCTAGAAATACTAGTTTATTGCACCGATTTCTCTCCAGGTTACGAGTTTGATATTGTTGTCTATAATCAGTTTACGGCCTTGCCCGCTGGTAAAGAAATCGTAATCCGCCTGTCTCCAAGGGGAATTCCAATAAGGGTGACGAACCGTAACTGCCTTCATTTCGTCATTGTCGTAGGCAACATGGATGAGGAGTGCTGTTATTCCTGGACTAAGGTTATTCATCAAATCAGTATAATACCCCTCCATACCCCTTTCATCGTAGGCAGTAGGGGAAGCGGAAACAACCTGATCAATCACAGGTAAGTTATCCACATCAATGCCTTTGAACAATGAAGGATTTGCTTTGATAATGGTGTCAACCATTTGAGGGACGACCATCGCAGGAAATCCGTATTCTTTTGCCAGTTTCAGGTAAGAAGCCACGTATTCAGGTCGTCCATAAAATACACAGCCCATATGAGAATCCAAGTGGGTAGGTTTGATGCCTATCCTTATGGCTGCTTCGATTTGGGCACGCATTTCCTTTTCAACTTCTTCAGGACTTGCATTTTTGGCTACAGAAGCGCAGTCAGGATACATGAATCCATCAGGGCCAGCCAAACCCGGGACATCTCCTGCCATTGGTCCCCACTTGTAGTTGAACCATTCATTGGTCAAGGTGATATGGACTCCGATATCAAGGTTGGGATGGTCTTTGATAATTTCCCCGACCTCTGTGGACCATGAACACGGCATCATAATGCTAGTAGAATTCACGAAACCATCAGTCATGGAAGAGATAGTGGCCACGTTTTCTGAATGTGACAGCCCAATGTCATCGGCATGGATGATAAGTAATTTATCGGTTTTGGAATAACCTAACTTTTCTGCCAAGGTCTTTACTTGGGCATAAGACAGGGTGGTAACCAATAAAAAAAACAATGTGGATAACTTTTTCATTTGGTTGATGGGCTTATTTTTATGATAGTTTTAAAATTCGTTTATTTTTTGAGGCCTTTGATGACCACGTTTCCTGTACCATCTTCAAGACAGGGATATTGGAATTCAGACTTTAGCTTTTTGGGATTGTTGAGGGTAGCGAAGAAGGAATCCAGGTATTTGGTAGAGGACTTGATGGTTTTTTCATCGAGTAAACTACTTTCTGAAAATAGAGAATAAATAGACTCCTTTTTTGAATTATACAAAGTAATCGTTTGGTCAAAAACCTGCATGTCCTCTATACAATATCCCCTATATCTTCTTTCCGTTACAGAAAGCATTTCAAGTTCAGGTGCCGGCTTGGCATAGGGTGCTTCCACCATACCTGCATGGTCAAAATCATAAGGAACAGCAATCGGCAAAGAGGCTTTGTCAGCATGCATTAGCTTGATGTTTTGGCGGTATTGAATGGACCAATCTGTATTTCCGATCAGATATTGGAATACAGACATCCTGAGAAAATCCTCCATGGGGATACTTTCGGGGCGGATGAGCTCCTGAGCTACAGAAGACATCTGATTCCGTGTTGCCATTTGTTCTTCCTCTTCGATCAAAAAACCAAGTATTGGCTCAAAATCCTTGGCCTTAGAGGAAAGGTCTTCCAAAGCCAGCCTTACCAACCGCACTTTGAAGCTTTGGTCAGTGATCAAATTATATAGCTTATACACATAAAATTCCCGCAACAAATACTTTTCTCCTTTGCATGGCATTACGAGCTTGAGTTTATCTTGATTTTGAAATAGGGTATTTAGGACAGTCTCTTTTGAAAAATTCAGCAAAAGTGGGGGAAAGGTACAGATATTCATTTCCCGCCTAAAATGGCCTCTGGTTCTCACTTTTAATGGGATTTCGGACTGTTTTTGGGAGTTATCCACATAGGACAGTGAAAAATCAAAATACTGCGGTTCACCTTTGGTGTTTTTAAAAAGCTTATCAAAATCCCCCTTCATAGAAATCTCCAAGATTTCCCCTGTATCAAAAAGTGCTTTTTTTTGGGCTTGGCAGTGAAAGGACAAAATCAGTAAGATCAGCAATGAATAAAGTGCTTTGCTATTTACCGATGTCTTTTTCATTTATCCACATTTTATGAAACCAATCCATTCAAATCGTAAAATGGACTTGATTTTAGCCTTAAGGTAAACATAATCCCGTCGATTTCCTCAAAATATGCCAAAAGGATCAGACATTGAAATTTCTTTCTATGGAATAGCAATCCCTTGAATTGGTACATCATTTTTCCCAACCCCAAGCAGGACCGGGACTTTCCACTTCTTTGGTAAGGTCAAATTTCACAGAAAAA
>JBBRFK010000134.1:0-11275 GCA_038224435.1 Cytophagales bacterium
TCGATATAGTCAAGGTTCTTTTCGGCATTGTAAACTTCTGTTTTGGTCAGGGCCATGCAAGTATCTTTTCTCCAAAAATAGAAATGGAAAGCAGGATGAAAAAGGAATGGAGGAAATAATTCTGGAATTAGGGCTGGGGGAGGGAGTGGGGGGGAACGATGTAGCGTATTTGATACTTTTATTTAGAATGAGGGGAGGTGGATTTTTCAAAATTATATAAGCAAAAAGCGAAGCGAAAAATTTAATTTGGAAGGGAGGGAATCGTACGTTTCTATTTTAAAATTAATTGTTTAATTTGGGAGGTAAATCTTTTTAAGCCCTTCAATTCTTATGAATTTACCCTTCTCCGAAAAACTACCAATCCACTTTTTAGCAGCCTGCTTCAATAATACTGTGGCGTCCTATAAATTTTATTGGTTGCTATCTATCCTCCAAGAAATAGAAAAAGGAAACGTAATAATCAGGAAGAAATCTTTATTTGCAGGGATGCTATCCAATTCGTGGTACACGGCAAATTATTTTAATTTGTCTTATGGGAAAAGCGATATTTTGAGAGAACAGATTTCTACTGTTGCTGAAACAGAAAATATTCTAATTCATTATGACCGAGAAACTGTTTGTCGATTGTTAAACGAAAGCAAAAATAAGAAGACGACAAGGATTTTAAATCATTTCGATAATCAGGTCCCACATTGGTTTTTATCACCATGGTTTACGGAAATACTCGGAACAGATAGTGAAAAGCGGAAGATAATTTATGAGTCTAGTACTGAAAAACAAAGGGGTTGTCTTTATTTTCTAAGAAAGGAAGAAATAGAAGTAAATCCTGAATGGGTGGACTACCTTTTGGAAAATACCCAGTTTTTAAAATCGTTTTGTTATTGGAATCTGACCTTGTTTTTTCAAAAACACAATCCAAACGTCCCTGATATTGCTAATAAAATCATAAAAGATGCCCAGCGTCCAAAATTAAATAAGCAAAGAAAGGATTTTTGGAATTTGGTTTTTAAGGAAGCCCCTGACAATAAAATCAAATGTATTTATACAGAAGAACTCGTATCTGTGAATAATTATGCTTTAGAGCATTTTGTGCCACATAGTTTTGTTGCACATGATTTGATTTGGAATTTGATACCGGCAAGCCCAAAATTTAATTCTTCCAAAAACAATCGCTTGCCTCAATTTGATAGATTTTTTGAGAAATTCTATGAAGCCCAAACAATGGGATTGAAGACTATCTGCGAAAAATACCCCAGAAATAAGCTTCTTGAAGACTATTTGACCATTTTTTCTGAAATACCGACTGTTGGGATTATTTGTACTCCAGAGTTTAAAATCAAGTTTCAGGAAACAATAAAACCTCTCCTTACTATTGCCTCAAATAACGGTTTTCAATATTTACCATGAGTCCATCAAACTCCTTCACCCACCTTACAGCAAAGGAAAGAGACACTATTTCTTTTCCTGCAAAGCATGTTCTTAACAAAGGCTTGCTCATGGGAGAGGTGCTGGATTTTGGCTGTGGTTTTGGAAAAGACGTGGAGGTTTTGAAGGAAAAAGGGATTGATATTATTGGATATGACAAGCACTATTTTCCGAGTTATCCCCAAAAGCAATTTGATACCATTCTTTGTTTCTATGTACTTAATGTTTTGATGCAGGAGGATCAGACAAAGATTTTGATGGAGATATCCCAACGCTTGAACCCATCAGGCAAAGCCTATTTTGCGGTAAGAAGAGACATCACGTATGAGGGATTTAGGACACATAAAATCCACCAAAAACCTACCTACCAATGCAATGTGATTCTTCCCTTCTCCTCTATATTCAAGAATGAAAGCTGCGAAATTTATGAATACAGGCCATTTAACCAAATCATCAGGAACTTATCCGATGATTCCTGTCCATTTTGCAATCTTACTTCTGGCAGTAATTTGATAATGGAATCAGCGACTGCTTTTTCAATTTATGACAAATATCCTGTTAGCCCAGGCCATGCCTTAATCATTCCCAAAAGACATGTGGATAACTATTTTGATTTGACTTTCAGGGAGCAATCAGCCTGCTTTTTTATGATGAATTACCTCAAAGAAATCCTTCAAAAAAAGTTCGAACCGGATGGATTTAATATAGGAATCAATTCAGGAAAAGCTGCGGGACAAACAGTTTCGCACGTCCATATGCACCTTATACCACGTTATCAAGGAGATGTGGATACCCCGGCTGGAGGAATTAGGGGAGTGATTCCGGACAAGAAGCAATATCCGATTTGAGTAAGGAATAAATCATTCAGAAGTCTATTAAACCCAAAACCCCACATTTCCCATCGCTAAGCCATAGGAAATACAGGGTCATCTGAGGTTTTCTAAAATAAGGACGTTCATCACATTTTCACCCAAAGGCAAAACCATTACAATCCGATGCCAATCCTAAATCCTGGACTTACTTGTTTGAAAAATCCATTGAAATAGAGCTGTGGCGCAACGGTGATATTTTTTCCCACCTGCCAGTTCATTCCCATTCTCATGGTATTGGGCACAAAAATATCCCCGCTTCTTTTGGTCAAAGCACCAAATTCTACGCCCAACCAATTGGGTTTGTCTTTTTGATTGGACAGGTTTCTCCGGTAGCCGATATTGGTGAAGTTGTTGATTTTGCCCATGTTTTCACCATCAAAGGAAAACAGCAGGTTGTTGGAGACGTAAAACTGATTTCTCAAAATCCCTTTCTGATTGAGTTGGAGACCGATTTCCCCGGTGATGTCGGTCAGAAACTTGCTTCTGTAAACATTGGCACCCACGCCGGCTTGCAGGCTTAGCATATCAAGGAAGCCGGATGGCCTGTTTTCGGTTAGCTTGGCTTTACCGCTTTGGATGTCAGGTCGGTATTCCAAGTACCTCAGGTACCTGTCTTTTTCCGGGAGTTCGGTGACGATTTCTGCCAGAACTGCAGCAATGTCCGTATTCAATAATGCTGCAATATCATTGAATCCGATAGTGACCTGATAGCTGCTGTTGGGGTCGGTGATGATCGCCTGATTCAGGAAATTTTCTGTAAGTCCCGTTTCTGATGAAATGGAGAAACTTTTAATCTTATTGCTTTGGAGGATATCCAATTGTTTTTGATGCTTGTATTCGATGACGTAAGGTGAATTGGGGATATTTCCCTGTATTTCCTTTAACCGGGATTGGAAGTCGGCCAAAAGGGTTGATACCTGTGCATCTTTTCTCAAAAGATCGTAATCTTTTGCAAGAATCAGCATATTCAGGCTTTCGGTCCCATGGTAGAAAACAGTATCGCGGGGGCTTTCTGCTGTTTGCGCTATTGCAAAACTGACATGGAAAAAGCACAGAATTGCCAAAAGAAAGTGTGTGGTGGTTTTCATAAAATAAGTTGGTTTAGTTTTTTATAATTTGATGTTCAGTGCTAAGCTATTCTGGTTGTTAAAGGCTTTGTTGTTGTTGCCGATTTTGAGTTTGATTCTTCCTTTGCTTTTTGATTTCTGCTTGGTTTGGGTTGCCTCCCTCACTTCTAGACGAGGCGCTATTTCTTCCTTCATCTCCTCGGGAACAATCTCGGGAACTTCAATTTCGGGAATTGACCTCGTCACAATAGCTTCATCTAAAAGGATACTTTCAGGGGCAATTTTAATTGTTTCCATAGCCACCAATTCCGTAAAATATTCGATATGACTATTTTGGATCGCTTTTTCCCTTTTTGCTGCAGGAAGGGTTTCTTGAATTTCCTTTGGGATTTTTTCAGGTTTTTGTTCCGTCTCAGGATTGTTCATATTGGGGAGAGGTGCTATTGTTTGAATTTTTGTGTTCACAAAGGTTTGCAAGGAAAGGATTTCCTCTTTTTTGGATTCCAATTTCAGGAAAAGGAAAGTTGAAATCAGAAAAAAGGTAACGGCAGCGGCCAAGGCCAATGCAAATCCCCAATGTATTTTTTTCCTGTTTTTGGACATTTCAATGGCATCCCAAATTCTAGATTTGGCTTGATCGGCGAAGATTTCATTTTTCCTTTCGGACTCCTGCAGACTTTTTTTGATGATCTCATCTATATCATGATAGTGCATGGCTATTCTTTTTTTTTAACTTTTGGATGATGTAATTTCTCGCTTTGCTAAGTTGGGATTTGGAGGTGTTTTCATTGATATGGAGCATTTTGGCGATTTCCTTATGGGAATACCCTTCTATCCCAAAGAGGTTGAAAACTGTTCTATATCCCTTGGGCATATTTTCCAATATTTGATCCACCTCCTCCAAATCCAAAGCATCATAGCCATTTTCAAGCGAAGCATTTAAGGTCAGGTACTCCTGATCTTCCTGGAAAAACAGTTCTTTTTTGCTTTTCAGAAAACGGATTGCTTCATTGATGACGACGGTGCTGAGCCATTTTTGGAAGCTTCCTTCTCCTCTGTTTTCAAATTGACTGATGTTTTTGAAAATTTTGGTGAAAGCAATGGAAAGCACATCTTCAGTATCATGGTGGTTGGCCAAGTATCTAAAAGCAACATGGTAGCTGCGTCTATAGTACTGGTCAAAGAGGCACCTTTGCGCATTCGCGTTATGCTGTTTGCAACCTGATATGATTTCCTGTTCTTTCAAAAGATAATGTGGTTTTCAAAAATTGGAACATGAAAATTTAGACAGACGTTGCCTGGGTAAAAATTATATACTGTGAAAAAATGTTAAACCGCAAAATATTAGGATTAAATGTATCCTAACAAGGCATTTGAAATTTTAGACCCCGAATTTGTCAAAACCAACTTCAATTTGGATCTTAATCTATTCTATAAACATTCCACTCCTTCATGGTTTCTCCTACCTGACAACCCGATACCTTGACAACTCATTAACAAATAACTCAATAACCCAATATCAATCCCACGACAACAATCAATCATTTCAACTACTACACTCCACCAACCCTTTCGTTTTTTCCCTACTTTTAGATCATGCTCCAAAAAATTCTTCAATCTGATGAAAGCCCCCATCGTTTTAATTTTGCGAAAGTCGACCATTTGGTTTCACAAAAAGATCTCTTCCTCGCCGGAAAGTGAGTTTGTCTTTCGCCGTTTGTCAGAAATATATGCGGACATTACCCAAAACAAAGAGCCTGAAGAAGGTGCGCTGTACCAGCTTGACATGAAGGAGAATAATTTCATTATTTAATTTTGGAAACTCATGTATGAATGGAGTGAGCGGCAGGGGAATGTGGTCTTGCTGACGGGCCATAATAAGAGAACCTAATGTAAATAAGTGTACTTATACGGATCTCTATATCCGGTAAATATGATCCTTTCAATTCTGATCTTTTTTAATTAAATTTTGAATCAACCAAACGTTTTACACCATGGACAACGAGAAAGTTATCAACAGTTTTTATAAAGCTTTTGCCAAAGGAAAAGCAAATGAGATGGTTTCTCATTATCATCCGGATGTGGTTTTTGAGGATCCTGTATTTGGTCAACTTAAGGGAGATGATGCCAAAAGTATGTGGAAAATGTTGATAGAAAGAAGCAAAGGAAACCTGAAGGTTACTTATTCTGATGTCAAAGTGGTTAGAAATACCGGTGAAGCAAAATGGGAGGCGGTCTATCCTTTTGGTTCTGAAAAAAGAATGGTTCACAACAAGATTTCAGCAGAGTTCGAATTCAAAGACGGAAAAATCATCAAACATTCCGATAGGTTTGACTTGTGGAAATGGTCAAGGATGGCTTTGGGATTCAAGGGATTATTATTGGGTTGGTCTCCTTTGGTCCAAAACAAAGTCAAATCCCAATCTAAATCCCTGCTTAAAAAGTACATGCAAAAGTAAGGAGAGATCGAAGTCTTGTAACCTTCGTCCCAAGAGGAGTTAATAATCACTTCTGCTTTTCATTCCGAACTCACAGAGAATCTAATTTGCCGGTCGCCGATCAGGGTTTCTGTCGTTAATCCCTTCAAAAATGTACTTTAATTTATTGAAGTTTTGAAATATTAAAAAGAATTTCCTAATTTGATGCCTCTTGCTGACCACAACCTAGTACGGGCGAAAGATCTCACAAGGACTAAATAAAAATTAAAAAATAGTTTTTGTTTGAATTTTTTTGAGATTTTTCACCTTTTTTTATGGCCAATAGGCGGAATTTTTACACCGCTTTCACTCTGACTTCAATATTTCCTTTTACGGCTTTGGAATAGATGCATTCTGCATGTGCAACATTTACTAATTCCTTTGCTTCCTCCAGAGAGGCGGCTTTTGGAATATGCACTTCAATGTCCACAGCCAAAGCATAGCCGCCTTTATCTGATTCTCCGGTATGTACACGGACAGTAATTTCTGAATCTTTCAGGCTAACTCCGTTTGCTACAGCCGCTAATGTTCCCCCAAAACAGGTAGCATAACCTGCTGCAAAAAGTTGTTCGGGATTGGTCTTGCCTCCGGGCCCTCCGATTTCCTTGGGCATGGCAACTTCAAAATCCAACATGCCGTCGTCCGTCCTGACATGTCCTTTTCTTCCTCCGGTGTTGATGGCTGTGGCCGTGTAGCTGATGGATATTTTTTCCATTATTTGGTTGCGTTTATATCCTGTATCAATTTTTTGATGCGTGTTGACAAATCTGATAACTCTCCATCTTCCCAATTGTTGAGCATTTCCCTGATCTTTTCCGGGATTTCTTTCGCCTTTGATTCAAGGGCTTTGCCGGGATAAGTGAGCTCGATGACAACTTTCCGTTCATCTTTCTGACTTCTGATCCGGTGTAGGAGGTTGACTGATTCTAACCTTTTGAGTAAGGGGGTCAGTGTTCCGGAATCAAGTTGGAGCTTTTCACCAATTTGGGAGACTGTCATTGCATCATCCTCCCACAAGACCAACATCACCAAATACTGGGGATAAGTCAAGCCGAGTTCCAACAGCGGGTCTCTATAAGCTTGCGAAATCAGCCTCGAAGCCACATAAAGGTCAAAGCCTAGGTTATTATTGAGGTTCTGCATGGCGTAGAATAGATTGTTTACAATTCAATTTATAAAAATATTTATGACGGTGCAAAAGTTTCCCCAAAAGCCCACAAAGTTCCGCTGAAATAGTTTCAAAAAAAGTCCTAAACTAAGTCGGAAGGCAATTAGGTGTTAGACTTTGACAATTATACTATATTTTGATTGTTGCCTACAAAGGAGCAATACAAAAAAAGACATCTAATAAACAGAGGGGCTCCTAAATTTAAATAACCAAATAACCAAATAACCCAATAACCAATAACCAATAACCAAATAACCAATAACCAATAACCAAATAACTCAATAACCAAATAACCAAATAACTTAATAACCAAATAACTTAATAACCAAATAACTTAATAACCAAATAACCAATAACCAAATAACCAATAACCAAATAACCAAATAACCAAATAACCAAATAACCAAATAACCCAATAACCAATAACCAAATAACCCAATAACCAATAACCCAATAACCAATAACCAATAACCCAATAACCCAATAACCAATAACCCAATAACCAAATAACCAATAGCCAAATAACAATCCCCTTAATAATACCTCCCAATCATCGGATGGTCCACGATGGCACGTTTCAGTTCAAGGGCATTGATTTCACCTAATCTTTTATAGGCTAATTTTCCTCTTGGTTCGATCAATAGTGTGATGGGCAGACTGCCATCCCAATCGTTTTTGACAACATCAATCACTGCATACTTGTCTTCGGTGTCCATCAGGTAATTGGGTACTGCAGAGTATTTGCTTTGGAGGAATTTCAATACCTTTTCTTCCTGATCTGGATTGTCCATGCTGAGAGAGACAAACTGAAAGTCCCTGCCCATGTACATTCTCTGTATTTCGATAAATTCCGAATATTCGATCACGCAGGGACCGCACCAAGTAGCCCAAAAATTGATCAGCAATAATTTGTCCGAGTCATTTTTGAGCAATTCAGTAAGTCCGGTTGTGGATATCTTTTGTACTTCAACCGGTTTCTTCTTCCATTCCTCATTGGTCTTGATGGTATATTCATTTTTCCAGGCCCATTTGGTGGAGCAGCCAAAAGCAGGAGTAATTGACTTATCCACAGGCAAGGCTTCTCCGGCCAAGGTTTTGTCAATGGCATTTCTAAGGTCTTCGGCATTGGCAGTTCCGGGTTTTTCCGATGCATCTATCCGACCTGAATAGCTGAGTTTGCGGTCTTTGTCGAAAACAAAAACCTGTGGTGTGGCTGTTGGCCCATATGCCAATGAGTATTCATGGGTATCACCGTCATACAGGTAAGGGAAATTGTATTTTTTATCCACATACCTGACTTGCATGCTTTTGTAATCATCTCCAAGGTCAGTATATCCCAGTTCTTCAGGCAATATTCCGATCGGGCTATTTGGCGAAATGGCAAGAAATGCAACACTTTTCCCCTTGTAATCATTGACAATGTCGATATACCTGTCCTCATATGCCTGTGCTGTTGGGCAGTGGTTGCAGGTAAAGTTGATGACGAGGACATCGGCATCCTTGAAATCGTCAATGGAAATCATTTTTCCCGCCACATCAGGAAGGTTAAAAAACGGGGCTTGGTCTCCGATTGCCAATTTGCCAACGGGCTGTTCAGTCATTTCTTGTGGAATGGATACAAAAACCGATGCAGGTTCCATTTCAGTTTCCTGTTCCTCTCTGCTTTCCTGTTTGCCACAACACAACAAGAAGGCCATACTCAGCAAAATCAGGAATGTGGATAAGTGTTGTTTTTTCATGGTTTTATTGAGATTTAAAACAGGCCTACCCCGAATCTCATCAAGGTAGGCTGTTTCTCAATGTATTGCTTATTTTACGTATGCGGCTTTATTGAGGTATTCAAAACTTTTTTGAACACTTTCGATTGGTTCGAAATTGTACCTCTCTACTTCCACATAAAAATCCTTCATGCCCTGGGCGTAGGCGGCTTCAAATATTGGTTTAAATTCCATGGTGCCGCTTGCACCGATCTCTTCTTCGTCTTTGATGTGGAGTACCGGAAATCTTCCTGGATATTTTTTCAGGTAATCTACAGCCGCATGGCCTCCTTTTTGGGACCAGTATACATCAAGTTCGAAACACATAAGATTTGGGTCGGTGTTTTTGATCATGTGGTCCATCATGATGGTTCCTTCAATTTTTTCAAATTCGCGTGAGTGGTTATGAAAACCGAACATCAAGCCTGATTTTTTGGTCACCTCGCCTACAGCGTTGTAATAATCACACCATACATCCAGTTCTGCCAAAGATTTTGGGATGGGCATCGAGGGCTTGATGAGGTATTTGGCACCCATCTTTTTGTGGTCATCGGCTGCTTTTTTCCACCAATCAAGTGCTTCCTGCTTTTTGGCAGGATCATATTGGGGTCCGCCGACATGTGCACTTTGGAGTTTCATCCCTAAGTCTTCAATGTATTTTCTGAAGAATACGGGTTCCATGTCATATACCAATCCATCGTTGTAGCTCGCATTTTCAAGATGCTTGTAACCAATGGATGAAACAAGCCTCAATGTTCCTTGGGGATCATCTGCCATCGCTTTCCTCACCGAATAAAGCTGAAGTCCAATCGGTTTTTTGGCAAATGGTGCAGCCAAAATATCGCTAGGTGCAAGGATTGTTCCCAATGCCAAAGCGCCTGAAATTTTCAAGAAATCTCTTCTTTTATTCATAATATGATGGGTTTAAAGTTTGTATCCGTTTTCGTAATTGTAATGCATTTTTGAACTTGCCTCCCAGTCATTGGGAAAAGTCTGGGTGATGGGATCCCAATCCAAAGGCCGACCCAGCTCGGCGGCAATATTTCCGATGGTACATACCACACAGGTGCTGTGGCCGATTTCTACCGGCACAATAGGGTCTTTTCTTTTGACCACCGAGTCTATAAAATCCCAATAATGTGGTGGATAACCCAGTTTGGGCGGCTCCATGGTAGGCTTTAAGCTTTTGTCAGAGGAATCAAAATTGCCACGCGAAACTTTTATCCATCCGTTTTCTCCATTGAATTGGACGCCCTGTCTGTTTCCATCAAAAGGGCCGACAACCATTTCTACCCCATTGGCATAGAGGTAGGTCAAAGGTTTTCCATCCTTGGCAGGCATGACCCTTATTGGTCCGATGCGGTCCATGCCCAGACCCCATTGGGCAATATCGAACATGTGGGCACCCCAATCGGTCATAAAGCCTCCGCCGGTTTCTTCGTACCAACGCCATGCCCCCCATGGTTTTTCATTTTCTTCAGGGTTGAGGGAGATTGGTGGATTCAGATTTTCATTGTAATGTAAATTCGGAAGCGGCCCCAACCATTTTTTCCAATCCAATCCTGCGGGGATTTCCTGCTTTTCGAGGTCGTATGGTATGGGGTGTTCGGGTTGACCCACATGGACAAGTACCTGCTTGACTTTTCCGATCCTTCCTTTCAACACCATCCTGGCGGCATGCTGAAAGTTGACCTCTGAGCGCTGCTGACTGCCTACAGCCAAGACTGTGCCATGGGACCTTACTGCTTTAACCAGTTCCTGTCCTTCTTTTATGGTGAAGGTGAGCGGTTTTTCCAAGTAAATATCCTTGCCTGCTTTACATGCGTCTATCGCAATCAAAGCATGCCAATGGTCAGGCGTGGCAATGACGACTGCATCTATGTCAGGTCTCGCCAAGAGGTCTTTATAATCAGCATATAAATCAATTTTGGGAGTGCTTTTGCCCAGTTCCCCACTGATTTTGTCAACCCTGAGCTTGAACCTTTCCCTTTTGATCGCATAGACATCGGCACAGGCCAATACTTCTACACCGGGAATCCGCATCATGCCGTTGAGGATACCCATGGCCTGCCGCCCTACTCCGACAAATCCCAATCTGATCTGATGGATATCTGCTGCTTGGATCTGTTCAGAGGCAATACTTATTCCGGGTAAAAAAGAAAGGCCTGCCGCGCTTAGGAGTGAGGTTCCCAAGAATTTTCTTCTTGAAACCTGTGCAAAATCTGTTTTCATTTTCAATTGGGTTTGTTGTTAACTTCCTATAAAATACCCTTAGCAGTGCAAATTTTGGATTAGCCCAGGGTAATTTGCTATTTTTAGACAAAGTCAATATAATATTACTTTAAATCAGACTTCCATAAAAGGATACGATACTAAAAATAGATTTGGAAATAGGTTAGTTTGATGAAGCCCGTTATTTCTTATTTGTAAGGTGATGAATATAAAACCCAAAATTCTTGTCGTAGGATCTTCCAATATGGACATGGTGATCAGGACCGATCATTTTCCA
>JBBRFK010000135.1:0-10812 GCA_038224435.1 Cytophagales bacterium
GGGCTTCAAGCCCGCCACTTCGATGATATGCGCCTCGATTTCTTTTCCAATGGGTCCACCTGCTACTTTCTGAAGGTGGTCAGAATCCCTGATGGCATAAGGAGTCGCACACATAATAGCATAGGGAAGGCTCCAGTTTTCCAGGGATTCAGCTGTGACCATAATGTCCATACTTCCTCCCAAAATCCCGGTGATCATGTCCATTTCTTTTCCAAGCTGTTCGTTTGGATAGACTTTGACTTCCACCCTTCCTTCAGAACGAAGGTACACTTCCTCCGCAAATTTCAAGGCAGCTTTGTGCCAGTTGTTGTTTTCATTGGCAAGGTGTCCGAATCGAAGTGTATGTTCTGGTCTGGATTTAGAATCCTGTTGTTTACAGCCAAAAAAGACTAAAGCAACCACGAAAATGTAAAGCAGGTTTTTGATCATTTGGGTTTTGCATACCAAGCCAGATAGAAAATGGTAAGCGTCATTAATTTATTGAAAAAAATCTGCTTTCTAACAATATGGCAGACAAATCCCAATCTTGATGTAAAAATGATTTTATCCGATCCCCAAAAAATTCAATCCAATCTTGGCAGACTCAGTTTGTACTTGACCGCAACCAATCTGATGCTGATGATCACCGAAATGGAAACCAAAAGGTTGATGTCTCTATGAACGCCAAAGTAATTCAATACCAAATAGAGAATGGCTCCGGCCAAACATGCAGATGCATAGACTTCCTTGCGGAAAAGAATCGGGATTTCATTGACCAGCGTATCCCGGATGACTCCGCCCATAACCGCCGAAAACATGCCCATGATGGCGGCAATCTCAGGCCTGACTCCAAGACTCAGGGATTTTTCTACGCCCAAAACCGTGAAAAAAGCAATCCCCAAAGTATCGAACAAAAACATGGTTTTCCTCAAATGCAACATGATCCTGGGAAAAATGAATGCCGTAAAAACCCCTGCCATGATTGCATAGAGGAAATATACATCTCCGATCCAGACCAAAGGATAGGAACCCAACAACACATCCCGGAGGGTACCTCCCCCGATAGCCGTAATGAAACCGGTAAACCCAGCTCCAAAAACATCATGCTCCTGATCCCTGACAGCCAAAGCCCCCGAGATGGCAAACATAAATGTTCCAATAAGTTCTAGAGGATATTGAAGATCCATTTTAGCTTTGAATTTTTACCAAAGAAAACCTATTTCAGGTCCATGTAAAAGTGAATGCGGGATTTTTGAATTTATATGGTAAATTCCTAACTTAAACAAAGCCAAAAACCCGAAATGATATGAGAGAAAGACTGAATACTTCTATCCAATCCGCGAGTTTGATTCTCGTAGCGGCAGGACTTGCCTGGGTGGTTTGGTCCAATGAGACCACGATGAGAGACATGCTGACTTACCTGATCATCCTTATTTTATTGATCGAAGGATTGAGTCTCTTTCTGATCGGGAAAGTATATCCCGAAAGCCACACCACCTTCAAAACAGGAATTCTTGCCTCCCTGCTCATACTTTTTGGAATCAAAATAATGGTCACCGACTTATTCATCCCATTGACCATTACGGTTTTTGCCGCCAATTTTATGTATAATTTTTATACCAATGGAAAAAGAAGACACGGAAACTTCAAAAGAAAACCAGCACCCAAATTAAAAACAAAGTAACTATTCAGTATCGGCATAAAATTTGAATCCTTATTCCCAAAACGGAAATACCAATGCTTAAAAGATACCTATTGCTGCTATTATTGCTAGCTCCCATCGGTCTGTTTGCCCAAGCCAAACTGGACAAAATGGTCTCCGAAAGGACAAACATGCATGCCGCCTGGAAATCCTCGGAGTCTAAGAAGACCGGGATTTTTGGTAACCGGACCAAAAAGGACATGATCGAAACCAACGAGTGGATGGAACGCATCATCCAAAAAGACAATCAGATCATGGATGAACTGAAGATGCTCAGCGAAATCGAAAAAACTGAAATCACCTACGAAAAGAACGATTACAAATTCATCTCGCAGAAACAGGAAAGGGAAATTGCGAGGCTCAAAAGGACTTTAGCCGAAAAAGAAGGGCTGGTCGTCGAAGAAAAATCTGACAGCAGAACTTATGAATGGACTACTTTTATTCTTTTTTTGAGTACCGTCGTATTGGGATTTATGTATTGGAAAAACGCAAAAGCCTGAAATTTACTTCAGCCTTGCAATCGGTGTTCTGCCTGCTTTGGTTTTTTCACCGATACTTACCAAAATCTCTGCATCCAAAGGAAGGTAGACATCTACCCTTGAACCGAACTTGATAAACCCGAATTCGCCTCCCTGTGCGAGTTGCGTTCCTTCTTTGACATACCATTTGATCCTTCTTGCGACTGCACCGGCAACCTGACGGACAAGGATTTTAATACCGGATTTGTGGGAAATGACCATGGTGGTACGCTCGTTTTCCGTGCTTGATTTGGGATGCCAAGCGACAAAGTATTTGCCGGGATGGAATTTGAAAAACTCCACTACGCCTGCAATAGGCGACCTATTGATATGGACGTTTACGGGAGACATAAAGATGGAAACCTGCTTTCTCCTATCGTTCAGGTATTCGGTTTCGGTAGTTTCTTCGATAACCACGACCTTACCGTCAGCAGGTGCAAAAACCAATTTATCTTCGTTGGGAAGGGTGATAAAAGGATTACGGAAAAACTGTAAAATCAACAGATAAAAGACCACACTGACCAATAAGACCACATTAAGGACAGTTTCCTGTTCGGGAATCCACCTATTCAATCCAAAATTGATTACTACCAGGATAAGCAATAGCCAAAACAATAATGTTCTTCCTTCTTTGTGAATACTCATTTGCTATAAAATTTAAAGGGCGTGAAAGTTGACTTCCACGCCCCAAATATAGTAAAAACTTTTTTTTTGGCCTTAAAACCCTCCCCTGAAGGTGTAAGTTTTGGCCACTTTATCTATGGCGACAATGTAGGCAGCGATTCTCAAAGGCACCTGGTACTTGACCGAAGCTTCATAAACATTGTCAAAAGCATCTTTCATGATCCTGTCAGACCTTCTGTTGACCCTTTCGGCAGTCCATTTGTACCCCAATCTATTTTGAACCCACTCAAAATAGGAGACAGTCACCCCACCTGCATTTGCCAAAATATCCGGCACGGCCATGATTCCTTTGTCATTCAATATCGCATCAGCCTTTGCCGAAGTAGGGCCATTGGCACCTTCTACGATCAGTTTGGCTTTGATTCTATCTGCATTCGCAATGGTGATGACATCTTCGACAGCGGCAGGTACCAATACATCCACCTCCAATTCGAGTATGTCCATGGCATCTGCCAGTTTTTCAGCACCTTTAAAATCCTCCAAAGTACCTCTATTGCTGTCCCTGTAGGCGATTGCTTCTTGGATATTGATGCCATCGGCATTGAAATAAGCGCCCGAAATATCAGAAATTGCTACAATCTTCAATCCTCTTTCTTCCATCAATAAAGCTGCCCAAGAACCTACATTCCCAAAACCCTGCACTGCGCAAGTGGCTTGGAAAGGATTGATTTTGAGTTTTTGCATAGCTGCAAGTGCAGTTACCATTACACCGCGTCCTGTGGCTTCTGTTCTGCCCAACGAACCCCCCAATACCAATGGCTTGCCTGTAACGACTGCATTGACAGTCATCCCATGTGCTTTGGAGTATTCATCCATCAGCCAGGCCATTTCTCTTGGACCCGTTCCCATATCCGGGGCAGGTATATCCTTGTCCGGACCGATGACATCGATCAGCGCAAGTGTGTATGCCCTTACCAATCTTTCGATTTCTCCGGCAGACATTTCCCTAGGATTACATCTCACTCCACCTTTTCCTCCACCATAAGGAATGTCAACGACTGCGCATTTCCATGTCATCCATGCTGCCAAAGCCTTTACCTCATCCAGATGAACATCCGGTGCAAATCTAATCCCGCCTTTTGCAGGACCAAGAATGTTGGAATGGATTACCCTTATCCCCTCAAAAACACGGATTTTACCATTGTCCATGGTAATCGGAAGGGAGACAATTACTTGTTTGGCGGGATTTTTAAGTACGTTGTAGATCTCTTCTGAAAGACCTAATTTTTCTGCTGCAATGTGAAATCTTTCCATCATGGACTCCAGCGGATTTTCTTTATCCTTGATCGGAGCCGGTTCAATGTAAGCCATATTGGGTTTATTTAGTTGACTGTTGATTATGGTACAATATTAAGGAGTTTTTTAATATCCCGTAGGCAAAATTAGAAGATTTTCAAAAAGGCGGCTATAAATGGGGCCGATAATAACAATCCGTCAAAACGGTCCATAAACCCACCATGCCCCGGAAGGGATTTTCCGGAGTCTTTGATCTCAATACTCCTCTTAAAAAGAGACTCAATCAAATCTCCATAAGTGCCGGCGATGATGATAATTGTTGCTATAACGAGCCACTGCCATTCTTCTATGGATTTAAAATTTTTTCCAAGAAAGTAGGCGACAAGAAAAGCCGATGCCGCTCCGCCCAAAAACCCCTCCCAAGATTTTTTTGGAGATACCCTTTCAAAAAGCTTGGTCTTGCCAAATTTGGTTCCGGCAAAATAGGCACCCGAATCAGAAGCCCAGAGGATGAACAAAGATCCAATGATCACTTCATAGTGAAAGGAATCATCCACAGAAAATGCCGCTACATTGAGGAGTGAAAAAGGCACTGCCACGTAAAACAATCCCAAGAATGTATAGGCGATTCCCGTAAATGGCTTTTTGTCTGATTTTCGGTATAATTTGATAAAGAATACCAAAGAGGCAAATGGGAAAATCAGGAAATAATATCTCTCACTGAGGTGCTCCATTCCAATAAAAAAGGAAAGGGTAAAAATACTCAGGCCCAAAAATGTCCCAAAACTTTTGAGGGGCAACATGCCATCAAGTCCCGAGAGCTTGTAAAATTCCATTTGTGAGAACGCGAGTATTAATCCAAAAATCAAGAAATAAAGCCATGGACTTATTATTGAGCCTCCGACGATGACGCCTGCACCGATGATTCCTGTGATTACCCTTTGGCCAAGATTGCTGTAATTATTGATGTTAAATCTGTCTCTTACTCTAAAAGGAGATCTCATTCTTGACAATATTTAGTGCTTTTGAAAACTCAACCTGAGGTACCATCACCTCATACTGTCCATGAATCCGGTAGACAGATTCTATTTTATTCATCACGACTGCAGGAATTCCGCTTCCCTCCAAGACTGATTTGACAATCTCGGCCCTTACGGGGGAGCCATCTGAAAATACTTTCTGCCAGTTATCCATTATTTTCAATGTTTTGAGTTTTTTCTTTAAATACCCTAAAGCCAACCAGTAAAATCAACAATCCGACAAGGGCAATCGGTACAGAAACCTGATCTGTTTCATCGATATTGAATTCTACTTTTCCCAATTTATTCAAATAAACCAAAACAACAGTGAAGGTATTGTTGAGAATATGTCCGATAATGGGATAAACCAGACTCCCGGAATAAAGATAAAGGTAGCCAAATACTGCTCCAAGCATCATTCTGGGAAAGAAACCATAAAATTGGAAATGGATGGCAGAAAATATAAATGCAGACAACCAAACTGCCACATGGGCATTTCCGGTGAACAAATGGAGCTTGGGCTGCAAGACTCCCCTGAACAAAAATTCCTCGCCGATGCCCGCCAAAACCCCGATTACCAGGATTCCCATGAGAAACTCACCCACATTTTCAAAGTCGGTCAAATATTTGGTCAACTCCATCAACTGTTCCTCTTTGGACTTCATCATTTCCTCCAACCCTCTCAGAAATTCTGGCAGAACGATTTTGGCATTCCAGTCAATCAAAAGACTATTGAACAAGACTGACCCTACCATGATCACCAAAGTCAGTGCAAAACCCATGAACTTAAACCTTGATATTTGTTGTTGCCATCCAAAATCAGCTTTGTCTATCACCTTGGCTATCAATATCGCCGCTACAAAAAAGCCGAGTCCTCCGCCGAGTCCTTGGACAAAAAGGAAAGCCATCCTGCCATTAGGATGGGAGGAATCTCCCGTGAAAAGGGCTGCCAACTCGTCTAAAGACAAATCAAACAAAACCGGAAGAAGTAAAAGTCCGATGCCTTGCAATAGAATTAATACGCCAAATGTGACTAAAACCATCACCACAATAGACAAAAGCCAATTACTTTTGGAGGTGATTGGTACTTGGGTTTTATATATATCCATAATTGAGGTAAATTTACACGAAAATTAGAATTAGAAAGTGGTTAAAATCGGAAACTTAGAATTAGGGGAGTTCCCTCTGTTGCTTGCGCCCATGGAAGATGTGAGCGATCCTCCCTTTAGAGCGGTATGCAAGGAAAACGGTGCAGACTTGATGTATACTGAATTTATCAGCTCGGAGGGATTGATCAGGGATGCCGCCAAAAGCATCCAAAAACTGGATATTTTCGAATATGAGCGTCCTGTGGGCATTCAGATCTTCGGTGCCGAAATAGAAGCCATGAGGGAAGCTGCAGCCATTGCAGAAGCTGCAGGACCTGATATTTTGGATATCAATTATGGCTGTCCTGTCCATAAAGTAGCCTGCAAAGGTGCCGGGGCGGGGATTTTGCTTAACATAGATAAAATGGTCGCCATGACTGCTGAGATCGTTAAGCGGGTGAATATCCCTGTCACCGTCAAAACCCGTCTAGGCTGGTCCCAAGATACCATCCGGATCGTAGAAGTCGCAGAAAGACTTCAGGACGTGGGCATCCAAGCCATCAGCATCCATGCCCGCACACGTCAGCAGATGTATAAAGGAGAGGCAGATTGGTCTTACCTTAACCTGGTCAAAAATAATCCAAGGTTGCATATTCCCGTTTTTGGAAATGGGGATATCGACAGTCCCGAAAAGGCAAAGGAATACAAAGACAAATACAATGTCGACGGCATGATGATCGGAAGGGCATCGATAGGTTATCCCTGGATCTTTAACGAAATAAAATATTTTCTTGAAACAGGTGAAAAACTTGCCGGACCTGACCTTGAACAGAGAATCAATGTCACCAAAAAGCACCTTGACTTTTCTGTCAAATGGAAAGGCGAAAAACAGGGAATCCTTGAAATGAGAAGGCATTATACCAATTATTTTCGCGGCATGCCCAATTTCAAACCGTATCGCAGTCAGATGGTGACCGCGGAAACTTATGAAGAAGTCGCAGCCCTTTTGGAAGAAGTAGGAGAAGTTTTTGCCGATTATCAATTTTAAAGAAGGATTTCGCAAAATATTCCTGAATTTCCCATTCCGATCACTCCCTATCGTCCCTTTTCCAAAACATGACCAAAGATATCCAAGCTGAAGGCGCCTTAAAGGCATGGGGATTTCTCATTGTGCTGGCGCTGATCTGGGGGAGCTCTTTCATTTTGATCAAAAGAGGACTGGAAATATTTTCTCCGGGTGAAGTCGGAGCTTTCCGGATCGTAGCTGCGGGGATGGTTTTGTTACCACTTTCGCTGCCAAGGCTGAAGGGATTGAAAAAAAGACAGGTCAAAAACCTTATTATTGTTGGATTTATGGGCAGTTTTATCCCTGCATTCCTGTTTGCAAAGGCACAGACGCAACTCAGTTCTTCGCTTACAGGGGTGTTCAATGCCATGACGCCGCTTTTTGTAGTCATTATCGGTGCGCTGTTTTTCAATGCAAAGATCACACGAAGAAACAGCATAGGATTGGCGATCGCCTTTGTCGGAGTAGTCATTCTATTGATGGTAAAGGAAGGAACCTATTTTGGGGATTTTTCTGAGATCAATTCTTACGCTTTTTTTGTGATCCTTGCCTGCATCTGTTACGGATTTAACCTCAATATCATCAAATACCGATTCGTCGAACTCAAACCTGTTGCCATTACGGCCCTTTCACTGTTGATGGTTTTGCCTATGGCTTTGGTATATTTGTTTGCCTTTACCCAATTTTCCTTCAAAATATTGCATGTAGAAGGCGCTGCTGAAGCAGCCGGTTACATTACTTTACTTGGTGTACTCGGTACGGCCATCGCTTTGATCCTATTTAATATCATGGTAAAAGTGGCCACGCCGGTTTTTGCCAGTTCGGTCACCTATCTTATCCCTGTCGTTGCGATCATGTGGGGATTATTGGATGGAGAGGTTTTGTTGGCAGGGCACTATTTTGGGATTATGGCGGTTATTTTGGGAGTGTGGATAGGGAATAGGAAGTAGGGGAATTTGACGATTTTTTTGAGAATTTTAGGAAGAATTGAAAAGGAAACAAGATGAAACTCAACTTTAGAAAAACCGGAACGGGCGAACTATTAATGAATTCATTGTGACTGAAGGCCTAGAAACACCTTATCAAATGGGTCACTTTGTGGAAGAAAAACGGTATTGGCTTTTTCTTAGTTTTTTGAGGATTTAACAAATAACGAAATAATCAATCCTAGCCCTACCAATATATCAACTATATTCCATAATTCTCTGCCCAATGGGATTTTCAGAAATGGCTGAAAAAGCAAAGCTAAACCACCGTAAATAAACATTTCCTTTTCATTTTCATTCTTTTTTGCCTGAAATGCCAAATATCCAAAGCCTACTAAAGCTAAAACCCTAACCAATTGATAATACCCATAAGGCATGTCTAATAAACAGATAAATAACAGAATAGATAAAACGAGCTTAATCACCATTCTTATTCATTATTATCGTTTAGAGGATTGATCTGAATGCTTATTAATTCAAACTGAGGTAACTCAGCAGTCTCCAAATATTGATTTGTTATTTTGTCGAGGAACGATTCTGTCACAATATCTTCTTCCAAAAACTGCTCGATATCGGGGAAAACAGCTAAAATACTATCATCACTTATTTTTAGTCTGTGGCGAATGTTTTTAAAAAATTTGATTTCAGAATACTCTACTTGTTCGTCAGCATTAATTATTTGAATAGCAAAATCAATTAAGGTTAATTCCTCTTTTTCCGTTAGAGATGAATTACCTAACAATTCAAAGTAGTAGGATATAAATTCCTTTCCCCTAGTATTAATTTTGGTTACTAGGGAATTGATTTCTTCTTGAAAATTGAAGCCTTTGAACAAAGGTGTATTCTCACACAATGTTTTGATTAAGGCAATTTCTCTTTTATCAATATTCCCATCGGAAGCCATACAGCAAAAGGCCGTTTTAAGTAAAAGTTTATCAAATGAAATCGTTTCCATATTATTTTGAATTAGGGTTTAAAACCAATGCTTGGTCGGTCATTTTTTTGATCAATAATTTCACCTTCCATTTTTGCTTTAATAATTTCATATTTTTTCAATTCTTGTAAAGAAACTGAAGGTTTTGTGTGTTTAATTACTGTTTCCAATATAGCCATTGTAATTCTTGATTTGGACTTTAAAGCTTGCCTTGAAGCTTCATCAACAATTGAATCTTTAATATCTGAAGAAACATAATTTTCTGTTAACCTTGCAAGTTTGAGATAATCAATGCCAAAATCTATTGGCCTGGATTTGAGGTACATTTCGAACATCGCTTTCCTTCCTTCAAAATCAGGAGGTGATAAATAAAATTTTTTATCCAACCGCCCTGCTCTTAGTAAAGCTGCATCGACCTTATCAGGATAATTTGTTGCACACAAAACAAAAATTCCTTTTTCACCTGTTCTGTCCATTTCAGCCAACATAGCATCCACGGCATTTTTTGACATTTCGTGCGCCTCACTATCTCGGCTAGGAAACAAGCCACTGATCTCTTCTATAAAAATAATTGTTGGTGCGTTCTTTTCTGCTTCTTGAAACATCATTGAGATATTTTCTTCTGTAGCATTTACATACCTGCTTTTAAGGGTACCAGGATTAATATGCATAAAATTGAAGCCAACTTCTTCAGCAAAATGTTTGGCAAAGAAAGTTTTACCACAGCCTGGAGGTCCGTATAGCAACATGCCATTCGGAATAGTTAACCCAAATTTTGCGTATTCTTCGGGTTTGTGCAAAGCATCGATTACATCTAACTGCAATTGTGCTTTCAATTCTTTCATTCCTGCAATGGCATCAAATCCCTTTCCTTTGGCTATTTTGGCTTTTATATTCTTATCCTCTTTTTTATCAGATTTTACTTTTTGAACAGTATCCACATCTTCAATTTCAATTTCTCCATTCAAGGCTTGGATAAATTCATTGGCAGATTGAAATCGGTTTTCGGGGTCGTTCTGCAAAGCCTTTTTTAAAACCTTTAGAACTGATTCATCAAAATCAACTATGTTGCTAGACACTTTCGGAAATGAAATTGGCTTTTTACGTTCTTCAATTATTAAATCTTCGGCTTTTGTTCTATCTGCTTTGAATTTTGAAATGTCTTTGAACCAAGGCGGCATTCCAAAAAGCAAATGATACATTAAAGCACCAACTGAAAACAAATCTGATTGTGGTGAATAAAAATTATTGAAACATTCGGATGCTACATAATTTAAATTCAGACCATCTTTTGAAAATGATTTTGAAGATTGATGAAATGAACGAGCAAAACCGAAATCGATAATTTTCGCTTGTGGAATGTCGCCCGATAAATCAAGCATAACATTTTGTGGTGTAATTTCATTGTGAATTATCGGGTCGGGTAAACTGTGTAAATAATTCAGTCCGTTTAAAACCGCTGATATAATTTGCTTTAAATCGTAAACAGATTCAATTTTCTCACGGCTTATTTTCTCAGCCAAAGTTTCGCCTGCTATGAAATTTAGAACCAAAAAGCCAAACTTTTTGCCCTCAAAAATCAACTCACCACTGTCTTTGT
>JBBRFK010000136.1:0-10810 GCA_038224435.1 Cytophagales bacterium
TCATGCGCATCAGGGTTGATGGTGGGTGCAATGTAGAAGGTTTTGTCTTTGAGCAATTGGGTGATAAATTCCAGTTCGCCGTACATTTCCGTCAGGTACCAAGCTGAATACAGGGTAAATTCACTTCCCTGAATCTCATTAGAATGGATGTTGCCATCGATCCACATGCCAGGCTTGTCTTCTGCTTTGCCGGCCTTGAAGTCGGTGACGGTCAATACCCAAATGTCATTTCCCTGAAAGGATTTTCCCATGCTTTCCAGCCTCACCAGATCGGGATGCTTTTTGGCCATGTCTTTCATGATTTCTTCCAACGCAAGGTTGGTATGGTACCTGTTCCAGGAAACTTGTACTTTGGGATTGTGTGGTGTACCGATGGCGCGGAAATATTTTTCCTGTGCGGTGGTTTCCTGTATGCCTGCAAAACCGATTGCCAGTCCTAAGGCGGTGCTATATATCCAGTGTTTGAATGTCATTTTTTTTGTCGGTTTAGAGTTTCACATTGAGTGTGGCGATACCGGTATGCGCTGCACCGGCTTTGATATCCACAGCGCCTGTTCCTTTGACTACCCATGTCAGGGTTGTTTTCTCAAATGCGCCAAGCTTGTCGATCAGTTTGATTTTTTCACCTGAAACGAGGTCAGCAGCATCTTTGCTGATATCCACCCTGATTTTTCTCAGCCAACGTGATTTTTCACCCATTTCTGAATGGGTTGGAAGCAGAGAATTGTTGAATAAATCAACTGTGATTCTGGTCAGACCATTGCCCAATTTCTCGGATTTCACGTTGTGGAACTCCAACTTAGGACTCATGTCCGCAAGTTTGAGGATAAATGCAGTATGCTCGATGGCAATAGAATCTACTTTGGCAAAGGGCGGGTTGTACATCACAAAAGGTTTGATGCCACCGACTTCCACTTTTTGACCCGGAAAATCAGGATGTGTCACCGGCGCCCAAGGGACAAAGACATCGGATAGATTTTCTTTGGCTGCCCAAGCAAGGAAATTCGCTTCTGCATTGCTGTTGGATTTGTCATCCTCGCCTTTTACCTCAGGAACCCACCATCCCGGTGTGCTGAAGCTGAGTCTTCCAAAGTGGAAATAAGCCCATTGGAAAAAATCCCCGTCTGTACCTTGATTGGTTTGGTTGAAAGCCTTTTGGCTGATGGTTTCATTGTATATCCCCGAAACCATGCTGTTGATGGCGACATCTTTTTCCAGCATAGACGCAATGATCCTTTTCTTGGCGTCTCCTGCATTGTATTTCAGGGGAGAAGAGAGGTTGTCTGATGGACTGAAAGTCACGATTGCAAAGATGTTCCATTGGTTGAAAAGGTAATCCAACAGCGCCCGGCTTTCTGCTTGGGACGCTGCGATTTCTCCTGCCAATGGCTGGAATATCGGGAATTTGTAAGTTTGGTTTTTGTTGAAAGCAATGCCTTCTGAAAGGTCTTCACCAAAATTCCCGTCTTTGTCCTTGTCCGTACTTTCGGCCATCATCATGTAATTCCCTTTTTGGCCTTTGGACCTGTCAGCTTTGACCATTATACTTTCATCTTTGTCATCGGACACGTAGTCGCCCATTGGGCTTTCGATGCGCATCATGGTGATGAGGCCGTCTTTGTTGAGGTCTTCATAGCCATCCTCAGATACCTGTCCGTCACGGTCCTGATCTACTTTGGCAGCATTTCCACGTCTTTCATATTTCAAAGCTGCATGGTATTGCTCATAGGCATCCGGAGACATGTTAGGGAAAATATAGAATGTATTTTTATCCAAAACTGCTGCATGGTCTTTGACCAGTCTTTCGGCAAACTGTACCGCCAATTCTACACTGAGTACATGGAAACCTTCAGCTCCGCCGACCACGGCAATTGCAGGCTTATTGTCCATATCTCCTTTTCCGATTTTGAGCACCCAGATGTCTTTCCCTCCTTCGGTTTTGGTCAGGGAACTGAGTTTGGCCGCACTTCCGCTTCCGGAAATGGCCTGTAGCCTTTGAGTAATCTGGCCAAGTGTGGGATAATCCCCTTGTGCCAGCGTGGAAACGTGAACGGAAAAAAGCATTGCCGCCCCCGCTGCCAACGATAAGTACATTTTCTTCATAAAGTATTTCAGGTTTAGTCCAGTAATGAAAAAAGACACCCAAGGTGTCCTTCAATTCGCTATGTTACAAATAAAATACCGTTAAATAAAAAGCGTTTCGTCGTATAGGTTTGCATGGTTTTGAAAGGTTTTCAGCGTGGATAAGCGGAATCTAGTTTTCAGCCATTTAAAAAACAATGGAAAAAAAGCTATTTCCAAGCCAAAAAAAATGGTATTTTTCCACAAACACCAGTCCCTGTTATGTTTACTAAAATTGCCTTAGCCATCGCATTTTCTCCAAGAATGGAGGCCCTAATAGCGGAATCAAAAAGACTGAAAGACCGCTATCAAGCGGAATTGTTGCTCATCCATGTGGGTGAAAAAACCATTGTTCTGGAAGAAAAACTGAATGAAGTGCTTCAAAAAAACGGTCTTTTGGGTAACGGAGTGAAAATCATCTGGGCTGAAGGCAAGCCTGCCAAAAAAATCCTTCAGACCTGCGAAGCAGAAAATGTAAATCTCCTAGTCGCCGGTGCACTCAAGAGCGAAAGCCTGTTGAATTATTATATAGGGTCAATTGCAAGAAAAATCATCCGAAAATCTAAATGTTCGGTGCTGACCTTGATCGAGCCACTGGAAAAGCCAACACCTTTTGACAAGGTCGTCATCAACGGAACTGAGCAGGAACAGACGCCATTTGTGATCGAAAATGGGCTTGATTGGTGCAAAAAGGATGGGGCCAAACAGATTTTTATAGTCAACGAAATCAAAATGTATGGCTTGAAAATGGCTACTGCCGGGGAAGGCAATGAAGAGGAAATTGCCTCCACACGCAGAAAATTGGTCTCAGATGAAGTAGCCTATGTGAATGATATTTTGAAAAACCTTGACAAGGGAAACCTGAAAATCAATGTCAAAATCACCTGTGGAAAGTGGGCGATAGAATTGGCCAAGTTTGCAGAAGATGTCAATGCCGACCTGCTGATAGTGGGTGATGATGGCAAACTTGGATTTATGGACCGGCTTTTTCCCCATGACCTTGAAGAAATTCTCAACAACCTTCCCTGCAATTTACTCATACTAAAGAAATAAAAAGGCTACATGGAGAGTTTATCGCATCAAGATGTAGTCAACCTTTTCCTGCAATTGGCAGCAATGCTGTTGTTGGCAAGAGTGTTTGCGGAGGTTGCGCAAAAATTCAAACAGCCGGCTGTCGTCGGGGAGTTATTAGCCGGGATACTTTTAGGCCCGACCATTTTGGGGACTATAGTCCCCGAATTCCACGAATATCTGTTTATGAGCAATCCCAATGCAAATCTTGCTTTGGACGGTTTTGTGCAGATTGCTGTTGTTCTCTTGTTGTTTATTGCCGGGCTTGAGGTGGAGTTGCACCTGGTGTGGTCGCAGGGGAAAGCAGCGGTGAGTATCAGTCTGCTTGGCTTGGTAGTTCCGTTTATTCTGGGATTTGTTTTCCCTTATTTCTTTTCTTCCTTTTTTGGATTGGCAGAGGGAGACAGGTTGTTGTTTTCTCTTTTTATGGGTACAGCGATGTCGATCACTGCCTTGCCCGTAGTGGTCAGGATATTGATGGACCTCAATCTCTTCAAGACAAAAATGGGGATGCTCATCGTGGCTTCCGCCATGGTGAATGACATCATCGGATGGTTGATTTTCTCTGTGATCCTTTCCTTTATGGGAAAAAGCGGAAACCTTTCCCTCCTACAGACCGTCGGCATCACACTCTTGTTTACCTTCTTCATGCTGACTTTGGGGAAGTTTATCATCAACAGGGTCCTGCCTTGGGTCAACAAAAAACTGGCTTGGCCGGGAGGAGTACTTTCCCTGTCCATGGCTTTTTGTTTTCTATCCGCGGCATTTACCGAGTGGCTCGGTATCCATGCGATTTTCGGGGCGTTTTTGCTCGGGGTGGCACTGGGAGACTCAGAACATATGTCCGAAAGGGCCAAAGAGATCGTCCACCAATTTATAAACAACATATTTGCACCTCTTTTCTTTGTCTCCATTGGATTGAAAATCAATTTCTTCACCAACTTTGAATTACTTCTGACACTTGCAATTTTGGTTATTTCCTTCGCAGGAAAAATCGTAGGAAGTGGTTATGGCGCATTTAGGGGAGGGTTTAATTTTAAGGAATCATTGGCAGTGGGTTTTGGGATGAATGCACGTGGGGCAATGGAGATTATCCTTGGCCTGATTGCCTTGGAAAATGGGTTGATCGATGAAAAGGTCTTTGTGGCCTTGGTCGTGATGGCCATCGTGACGAGCATGACTAGCGGGCCTCTGATGAAGTGGGCGTTGAAGAAGAAAGATCCGGTAAAGCCAGAGGCACAGGGTGTTCCTTAATAGAGATCAATGCGGTTTCGTTGCGGTGCCCAGGTATTGTTTTCCATTTGGGAAAAACGCCTTCTCATTCCTCCATCCCATAGTCCAAAGGCATTTGGTCGCCGATTTTTTCCCAAGCCATATATCCTTGGAAGAATAGGTCAAAAGGATGAAAGTAGCTTCCGTTTTCAAAAACCTGAACAGCTTTGGCCCGTAGCAAGAGGATGCTTAACTGACCCGGCTTCCTGTCTTCAGTAGTATTGGATTCCGAACCTAGGTTCTTGATGGTAAAATTCACGTTGCGAAGACTATATCGGGAAAAAGAATTTTCTTCAATTTCTGCAGAAAAATGAACATAAATCGGCTTGTTGTACGTAATAAATACTTTTCCATCTGCTGTTTTTTGTACCAATTTCTCAGGATCATATGGTTCACTGAAAGGAATATCAATGGAATCCACAGGTAAGATACTTTCCTGGTTTATTTGATTTTCCGGTACATTGACCTTTTTATTTGAACTTTCAAATGTACTTTGCACTGTTGTGATCAATGGTTTTTGGGAAATTGGATTGGGGACTTTTTGCGTAGCAAAAATCCGGTAACCCGAGCTTTCGGCATTACCCTGATACAATGTCCTCATAAAATGCATCACGCTGCCCTGATAAGCACGCTCTCTGCTTTCTTCCACTTTTTTTTGCCTTCTCTTTGGAAGGTTCTCTTCCTGAAAGTATGGATAACCTGCGTAAGTGATTTGCCCTTGTTCTTTGTCATATTCAAAGCCCGTCAGGACATACTTGATCTTGTATCCGAGGCTTGGGTTTTCGATTTCAAGGATATCCTTTGCCCGGGCAACAAGCCTGCCGGGTTCGGTTTCCCCATCCAAAATCAACACCTCAGGGTTTGTGATTTTGCAATTAGAGGCATTGGCACTTGTTCCTAGAAACAGTTTTTTGAAAATCTCGAGGTTGTCATACCAAGTCTTATCCCTCTTTTCTTTCACTTCACTTTCTTCGAGCTCGACGATTTCCTGTAATATTCTAAATTCATAGAAAGGTCTCAAGACCTTGGTCGATATCGCATAGCTGAAAGGCTGGAATCCGATATAGCTGATAATCAATTCATGGTTTCCTTCGGGGATGGACAGTTCAAATTCCCCCTTTTTATTGGTGGAGGTACCGATACTGGAATTGCTGATAAATACGGTTGCAAAAAGCAAGGGTTCCAAAGTCTCGGCATCTACGACACGGCCTTTGAGGCTGAATTGGGCAAAAGCTTCCGAGGAACCGAGGCTGCTAAAAGCAACCAAGGCCAATAAACATTTCAAAGCGCAGGGGAAGTAAAGTCTTTGCATTGGTTTTCTTATTTTACCTGAAAGCGATATGTGGCATGGATAGGTTCTCCGGATTTGGAGAGCCCTTCCAAAATTACCAAAACCTCGGGTTTGCTTTCGGTCAATGGAAACTGAAAAGAGGCTTTTCCATCTGCATCGGTATTGATTTGTGGATTCCAATAAATGGTGGACCGGTAGTCTATTGCAATCGGGGCACTGATGTCATACTTTCCTCTTGGGGCATAAAATTCCCGTACAGGGACATAGCCTTTGGCTTTGATGGTGGCATTGCCTATAACCGGCTCATCAGCGGGTTCCCAATTAGGATTGCCTGCTTTGGTCAGGACATTGATGACTCCGCCGGCACCATCAGCACCGTATAAAACCCCTTTACTGAGACCTGTAAGGATGTCGATCCTTTCTATTTCGGAAATCGGCAATACTGCTACCATTCCTGGCATAGCCCTCATGCCATCTATAAAAAATGTCGCACCTCCAGGGTTGACAATTGAAGCCCCTCCTCCTCTGATGATGACACTTGGCACCGGGTTGAGGCTGAAGACATCTCCCACTACATTTACACCCGGAAACCTTCCCCTAAGCAACTGGAAAATGTTCTGAAAACCATAAAACTCTTTCGTCACCGGCAGGCTTCTGTTCGGGGCATTATTGTATTGGATGGCACGGTTATCGGGCTTTACACTTCTTTTTCCCGTTACGGTGACTTCTCCCAATTCTATCTCTTGGCTGAGTCTGAATTGCTCAAGCATATTCTTGGCATCTTTTACTGTGACAAGGTATTCATCATAATCCTGAAATTTGTCCCCCGAAGGAAGCAATGCCTTGTTTCTCACTTGGAATTCCGGTGTGGTTGGGATGGCCATAATCACCTCATTTCTTTTCAATTCCGTGGTATCCCCGTTGTTTTTTTCCTTTTCTGTAAAGGTTTGGATATAAATCCCGACAGAATCTTGATAGTCCAATCCAATAAAAGAGAAATCCCCTGATTCGTTGGTCTTCCCTTCATAGAGCATAGGCATTCCAAAACTGTGAGTCACCAGCATGCGCAACTCATGGGGTTCTTCGATCGGTTTGTTATTTACCTTAAACACATTTCCCTCGAGCTTTAGTCCCGGTTCAAAATCATATACAGGAAATGTATTGGATTTGCCCAGATTTTCCCATGAAAACCTTCGCCATCCTTGGGTAAGCAGGAGGTTGTCCAAGTATTTTTCGGCATTGGAATTTTCAGGATTGAAGTAATAACCCGGCTGTCCGATTTCTCCTTTGACCTCGGAGCTCAGCTGA
This sequence comes from Cytophagales bacterium, assembly GCA_038224435.1. GTDB lineage: Bacteria > Bacteroidota > Bacteroidia > Cytophagales > Cyclobacteriaceae > Cognataquiflexum. The sequence goes on from JBBRFK010000136.1 coordinate 7,064, forward strand.
AAATAGGAATGGATGTTTCCGGCGTTTTCCGGTTGTAAGACCTGAAAGTTATCTGTCACAGAAACCGAGAAATTCCCTTCCACCGGGCTTCCGAATTCATCCACAATAGCTACCTCCATCTGCACAAATTCTTTCGGTTTATATTGGGATTTTTCTGTTTTGAAATTTGCTTTTCCTTGCGCAAAAGGGTAAACATAAACCAGCCTTTCTGCCAGGAGCGTAGCTTCTTCATCCATCAGGGTAAACGTGATGATCCCCGGGAAAAAATCCTCTTTGGATATCAATGCAGAATTGGTGGCTTTTTCTCCATCAAACTCCTTTTCATATACTTTTTGGCCTTTGGATAATCCAACCAAGTATAATTTCTTATTCTCATTCCCTTTCCCTAGGTTATGTTTGATATCGACTTTAATCTCACTTTCCGAATAAAGTGGATCGAAATCAAGAACATAACCCAGCGTTAGAATCCTACTTAGGGCAAATTTCATCCAGTTCTGTTCAGCTGATTTGGCATAGACCTCATAAGCTTCGTTCTCTTTTGGGGTAAATCCGAAGCTTCCCATCCCAAGATGCTGAGATTCAAACCTTACGATTGTATCTGCTTTGCTGTCCAAAACATATCCAAATACATCCGTGCTTCGCCCATTGGCATCGGTAGCTTTGAACCCGATTTTGCTTGGGATTCCTTCTACCAAATGCCCTCCCTCAGGATAGAATCCAAGATTCAATTTTGAATCCGTTCCTGCATATTCCCAACCTTCCCCCAATTCTCCAACCCAGATGTCTTTGTAGAAAAAAGCATGATCTCCAAAATTCCGCATCCAATTGGTATAAGCCCGTAAGGAATAGGCACCCGCTTGGAGGTCTTTGGGCAGGACAATATCGCCCATACCTTTGCCCTCCTCGAGTTTGATAATGATCCGGTCAATGTATTTGTCGAATTTCGCATTATACAAATCCACGTATAAAGGAACAGATTTCGTAGGCAATGCATCCTCGCTGCCATTTTCAATCATGCCGTAAGCCTTGATCCAGATGGTGTCGTTCAGGACATAGTGTGGCTTATCGGTATGGAGATAGACTTTTTCCCAAGGGAAAGATTTGTTGTAATCTTTGAAGGATTCAGTAAGTTTTTCTATCGGGGTCTGGGCATAAAGGCTGAAGCTCAAAAAAGCAAATACACCAAAGCATAGAAATGGGGTTAGGTATTTTTTCATGAGCAGCAAAAGGATTTGTTAAACTTAAGAAATTAACGATGAGATTAAAAAACAGTTAGATAAATCTTTGCACTTAGATCACTTCATTCAAACCGAAATAGAATGCTCTTTGATCTCCAAAGGCAATATCCAAGCGGATGTTCAGTCCTTCGTCATTGAGCCTGTACCTGACTCCAAACCCTGCACCATACCTAAATCTCTTGAATCCAAAATCACCAACCTTCGGTGCTACCTGTCCTGCATGGGCGAATATTACCATCCCGAGATTTCTATAAACCGGAAGCCTGTATTCTGCCTGTTGCACCATGGCATGAAAGTCTCTATACCTTCCTTCAAAATAGCCGCGCATCCTGTCGCTTCCCCCGATCAGCGAAATATGTTGAAAAGGCGGGTTGCCGGTCGTGAAGCTCCACCAAGACTGGACTGCCAATACATGGGTTTTGGACGTTTTGAAGTATTTTCTAAAATCTGCTGTGTATTGGTTGAAGCTGAAGTTGCTACCCAAAAATGAAGCAAAACCCATCCAACTGAACCGGTTGTTCCATCCATTGGTGGGCTGAAAAATATTGTCTCTGGTGTCATGGTTAAGATTCAATCCCAATCCCGATAGGCGCTGACCATCATAACCCGGTACTTGGGTGGATTCCAATATTCCTCCGGGAACGCGCCTATAAATCTCATCGATTCTAAACTCATACCTTGGTCCGAAAAATATTCCCGGGATAATTTGCCTTTGGTAATTCATGTGAAAATTAGCAAACCGGGTGGTATAGGATTCTCCTTCTTCGATTACCGGATCGTTTCCGATTCCATAAAATTTGAAAGGGAAATTAGAAAGCTCAAGCCGGGCATTGAGGTATTCTTTGTTTTCGTTGGCCCAGAGATCAAGTTCTGTGGTGAAAATCGTCTGGTTGTTGAGGGTATACAGAATCGTGATCGGAATGGAAGACGGGCGAAGGTTGGGATTGGATTCACCTTTGTATTTGAAAACCCGGATGGCCCTGACACCGAGACCCAATCTGGTTTCGGGAGAGTAAGTGACAGCAGGGATAAAAGCCCATTTTTCACCTGAAATCAAATCGATGACCTGATCCCCAAAATCAAAAATCCTGTCTATCCCTCCGGATTTTGGAACGGTGTCATTTACTTCTTGAGCGGATGCCAAGCAAAATGTCATGGGAAAAAGGAAAAACAAAAAAAGGGCTGTTTTCATCAGCCCCAAAAGTAAGGAATGTTTCGGAAATCCTTAATCCATAAATTTTTCGACCTCTTCCCTGATGATAACGTATTGAAACAAGTCACCGACAGTGCCGTTTTTGATAAAGGCATGTCTCAGGATGGCCTCCGGTTCGTAGCCGGAATTTTCCAGGATTTTCATGGAAGGGACATTGAAATCAAAAACCTGGGCATAAATTCTTTTGATGGAAGGGAATTTCTCCAAGGCATATTCTGTAAACAATTGAATAGCCTCTGTTGCAATCCCTTTTCCCCAAAAAGCCTCCCCTATCCAAAATCCGACTTCCATATTGGTGCGAAGTTCATCCTTGCCAATCTCACAACCCACAGACCCTACCAGCTTGCCATCATATTCGATGGCGAAATTTTGCGGGGGATTGAACTTTTGGTTGTGCTCGATCCAATGGCGGGCATCATGGATGGTATAGGGTGAAGGGAAACTGTCCCTCAGGTTTTTGGCAATATTTGGGTTGTTGGCGATAGGATATAGGCTGTGGTAATGGCCCTCATGCCAAGTCACCAAGCTTACATTTCCTTTTCCTTGTATTTTCATTTTATGGCTTTTTATTACTCTATAAGATAACGGAGTTTTTTGGCTTTCCTTGAAAAGAATAGATGTTTTATTTCAATTTATGGATGGATGGAGTGGACTTTCCTTTGCGGGTTTTATTCAGAAATGGGTACCGCTACTCCCAAAATACCTTCGGGGTTCAAAAAAAACCTCAAAGGAACTGGCCCCTTCCTATCAATGCCATGTTTGTACGCGTCACCCTGAGAGAAATGAAGGGTCTCATTTTGTAACGAGATCCATCACCTCCACAAGCTGGGGTTTTGGAGGATGCTATCCGAAAATAATCACTGTAAACTGAACACCGCTACCTTCAAAATACCTTCGAGGTTCAAAAAAACCTCAAAGGAACTGGACATCGCTACCTCCAAAATACCTTCGAGGTTCAAAAAAAACCTCAAAGGAACTGGACATCTTCCTATCAATGTCATGTTTGTATGCGTCACCCTGAGAGAAACGAATGGTCTCATTTTGTAACGAGATCCTTCACCGCCACAAGCTGCGGTTCAGGAGGACGCTATCCAAAAATAAACACTGTAAACTGGACACCGCTACTTCCAAAATACCTTCGGGGTTCAAAAAAACCTCAAAGGAACTGGACACTGACCACTGTGACTGAAACCTTTTAATCATCCATCCCGGTTGAATTCATCCTTTCAAGGTTTTCGGCAAGGCGGAGGGAAGAGATAAAATCCTCAATATTGCCGTCCATGACATCGTGGAGAT
>JBBRFK010000137.1:0-10598 GCA_038224435.1 Cytophagales bacterium
GAACAAAAGCAGCTTGCCTTGCAAAGCACCATAGCTGCCAAAAAAGAGGAAATCAAAGATCCGATTTTCAGCAAATCCTTTTTTGAAAAAAGTACTGATTATATAGAAAGCACCATTGCTGCAGTCCAAAAAGACATCGAAAAAACCATCCAAGATTTGGATGGCAAACGGAAAGTCCTCCAAGATGCCCGGAAAGACCAATCAACCAACCTTGCCAATCTGAAGCAATTCGAGAACTTGGTCATCGACACCACCACCAAAATCACGGAGCTTGAGAAGCAGTTTGCCGAGCTGAAAATGACCCATGGTTTTCAAAATGAACAAGAACTGATTGCCTTATTCAACCATTCTCTCGATGCCGACAAAACCGATGCGGAAATCCGTCGGTACGAGGACAAAAGGCTATTGGTCGATTCCAAATTGAAAGAATTCAAAGCAGAAGAAGGCGTTGTGGATTTCAGTCAGGAAACATTTGAAAATCTCAGGGAAGTCCTGCAGGCGCAAAAAGAATCCTTGGGAAATACCCGAAAAGAGCTCACCCTATTGGCGCAGGATATCCTTGAAAGCAAAGCCAAACTTGAAGAAAAACTATTGCTAGAAAAAGAATTTGGCCGAATAGAAAACAGAGAAGCCAACCTCAGGGAGCTTGACAACCTTTTCCGTGGAAGCGGATTTGTGAAGTATGTGAGTTCGATTTATCTGAAGGAACTCTGCAACACCGCCAACCTGCGTTTTATAAAGTTGACCAAAAACAGTCTGAGTTTGGAAATCGACGACAACAATACATTTTGGGTGATTGATTACCTTAACGGTGGCAGAAAACGCCTTCTCAAAACCCTCTCAGGTGGACAGACTTTTCAGGCTTCCCTGTGCTTGGCTTTGGCTTTGGCAGAGAAAGTCAAAGCACTCAACCAAGCCGATCAGAGTTTCTTTTTTCTAGATGAGGGATTTGGGGCATTGGACAGAAATGCCCTTCGTGTGGTCTTCGAAACCCTCAAGTCACTCCGCCATGAAAACAGGATAGTCGGCATCATATCCCATGTCGAAGAACTGCAGCAGGAAATCGGCGTCTATGCCAAAATAGAACTCGATCCCGAAAAAGGAAGTCAGGTGGGGTATTCTTTTTGAAAATGGGAGATGAGAGACTTGATACGTGAGATATGAGACGTGAGACGTGAGACGTGAGACCTGATTCCCCGATGGTTCAAGTCTCGAAGCAGGTGAGCTTGGACCGCTGAAATGCAGTCTCTAGACTGCCAAGGCTGATGTACGTACATTCATAAATATCTACCAAAAATAATTTACTCAATCTATTGAGTAATTTTACTCAGTACATTGAGTAGTTTTTAGAAAAATTAATTTATTCATTGATATTCAATTGATTACAAAAACATTATTAAGCCAAAATATCAGGTCTTTTCTGTTAAAAAACTCATTGGCTCACGTCTCCAGACCTGTCCGAAGCAGGTGAGCTTGGACCGCTGAAATGCAGTCTCCTGACTGCCCTTAACTTTACACCGATTTTTTTCTCCTCAAAAACATCTCCTGCCAAGGGTCGCTATTTACCCCAAAGAAGAAGACTTTGCTAAGACAAAATTGGAATCAGGCACATTTGTAGAAAGTTTGACCATAACTTAACAAAGGAATTCTTAAGGATTTAGAAATAGTATTTGGAAGCAAAAAAAACCAAATTGCTTATTGGAAAAATTAGCTAAAAATAAGATATTTATAACACTTATAATTCAACCTTAAATAATTATATCATGAAAAAAGTGTTAAAAGTCAAAAATGCGGCCTTGTCAACCGTTTCAACTATCTTATTGTTAATTGGGGGGGGTGTGACTCTTCCTTTGTCGATGACAGTCCATTGATTTCGAATGAAATCTTAATCTCTGATGACCTGGCTTTCATCAAAATTGAAAATAAAAAACTTATTTTTAAAGATTTTGATTCTTACAGAAGTTTATTGGAAAGTCCCAGTTTATTAGAATCTTTTTACGGGAATACAGCTCACCTTCGACAAGAAAATAAACAAAAATACTTCAGGGTCAATATTGAAGATGATTATACTAATGAGTTTTTAGATCAATTATTGGATAACAATCAAATGGTAACCATTGGTGATTTTACGTTTAGAATTGACATGCCGAATAAATCAGTTTTTGCGGTTACCAAAAACTCAAATTTGGAAAATTCTCTCATCCAAAAAGACTTCTCTGTAAAAGGAATTATGAAATTTTCAACCGATGACGATGTACTTTACCTTTTGGAGGAAGGTTTTTCCGGAAGTCCTAAAACCGAGAATTCCTCTATTTTCTGTGGGGGGGGGTGTGGAAGTTATGATTTGGAGACTGCGGCAACACCTTTTGTTCCAACAGGAAATTACTACTATACAAGGGTACGGTATGTAAAGGCTGGAATCTATTTTGAACTATCATACCATTTTTACATTTATTGGGTGATTGCTCCATTAATTTTAAACACTCAGAATCAACCTTATTCAACGCATATTGCTATCTACCAAGGAAATTGTAGGAGATCTGATCTGACAAACCATGAACAGAATAATCAACGGCTATTAATGAGCGTGACAAGCGCAGGATTGGTTAATTTTTCTTCTTTTTACAATTACAAAAAGACTCTTTGGCAAAGATCTGAAGGTTTGAGGAGAATAAGTTTAACTGTTAACTTCGATGTACCAGTCATTCCAATCAATGCTAATTCTCGAACCATCACTTGTTTTTAAAAATGAAAAAAACGATCATCATAGTATTTGTCTTAGTTGGAAATTTGGTATTGGCCCAATCCGGAAATGAACTGAAGGTACTTGCAGGAATCAACCGTGTTGGGTTTCCTGTCAAATATTCCTTACCAGTTGTATTGCCCGACTTGTCAGTATCAAATTTGGAATATGAAGCAAGTAAATTAAGCTGGGGATGGAATTACAGTGTTATTGGAGGATTTTCCATTTCCAAAAACAAAAGTTGGAGGATTATGACCGGTTTTCAACGCCAAAGCTTCGAATATGAAGTTACCGCAAGAGTGGTTGGTAGTAACAGCGAATTCCTTTATCAAGGTACTAACCATGTGAGGCAAGTGGACATTCCTGTTTTGGTTTCTTACATAAGGCGAAATGAAAAATTCAGCTATGGAGTTGATGGCGGAATTTTCAAAACCTTACATGTAAGTTCAGAATCTACTGTCATTCTCAACCAGATTTCGCCCCAGGTTCCTGACTTGTCCAGTGAATCTTCAAGTGCAACTACTGGCTTTGTAAGACCTCTGGAAAAAATCAGTTTCTACCTGGCACCATTTGCCAGAATCAAATTGAGCGATTGGCTATCCTATGAGCTCCAACCTTTCCTAAGATTCCAAAAGCCGATCGGAAACAACTATGAATACAATAGATCAGGAAACCCCGGTATTGGGCAATGGGGATTAAATACAGGTTTGGTGATAGAATTTTAATAATTAATCCAACTTATTTACTATCGATAAAATGGTTTGGATATTCCAAGCCATTTTATTTTTGTTAAGTAAAGGAAATTAGGAAAAAATACACTTCAATTACCTTCTTTTTTCCCGTTCATTTCTTCGGCTTTGGTCATAAGATAAGTAACAGCGGTACAGTAAAAGACGCTAATACTGGAGAGGCTTTGATCGGTGTCAATATTTTTGAAAAAAAGAACCAAAAAGGAGCTGTCACAAATAATTATGTTTTTTTTAGTTACACTCCTAAAGAAAGGTCTGTAGAATTGGTTTTCAGCTAAGTAGGCTATGAGCAGTTTTTACTAACCTCTGAAGTGGATCGGGATACCATTATTGTCGTGGAACTAACCCAATACGGTTTTTTGAGTGAAGTAGTTATAGAAGGGGGAAAGCCCCGATCCTATTTAGGAAAATACAGCTATGGGAATGATCAATATACCACTCCGTGAAATCAAAAATCTGCCGACTCTTCCGGGTGAGGTTGATATTTTTAAAGTAATCCAGCTACTCCCCTTCGTTCAATCCGGAATCGAAGGCTCCTCAGGTCTTTATGTCAGGGGGGAAGTCCCAACCAGAATCTGATTTTATTGGGCGGGGTACCTGTCTATAATGCCCGTCACCTTCTTGGTTTTTTTGGCAATCAATGGTGGGGCTATCAACAATATTGAACTCATCAAGGGAGGGTTCCCTACACGCTATGGAGGAAGGCTTTCTTCCGTAACTGACATAAGCATGAAAGAAGGGAACATGAAGGTAATTTAAGGGTGAAGGCAGTATTGGTTTGATTGCCTCCCGATTTACAATAGAAGGGCCTATCGCAAAGGACAAAACCTCTTTCCTATTATCCGGTAGGAGAACCTACCTATATCCGATAAAAATATTATTAAGCCAAAACAGAAGATTTGCCCAATACTGCCGTTAACTTGATCCTTGGATTAGTTTGTAGATGTTTAGGTCTCCATAAATATCTATCAAAAATAATTTACTCAATCTATTAAGTAATTTTACTCAGTACATTGAGTAGTTTTTATAAAAGTAACTTTTTTCATTGATATTCAATTGATTACAAAAATATTATTAAGCCAAAATAACAGGTCTTTTCTGTTAAAAAACCTATTGGCTCACGTCTGCGGACCTGCCCGAAGCAGGCGGGCTTGGACCGCTGAAATGCAGTCTTTAGACTGCCAAGGCTGATGTATGTGCGTTCATAAATATTCTATCAAAATTAATTTACTCAATCTATTGAGTAAATTTACTCAGTACATTGAGTAGTTTTTATAAAAGCAGCTTTAATAACTGATATACAGATATTTACAAATTTATTTTTAGGCTCAAAATACAAGTTTTTTGGCAAAAAATAATGGTTTTAACCTCTAAAAACAGGATTCAAATCTCAAACTTAGACAGGCAAAATGAACCCTTTTAAATGCCAAAAAGAAAGCAGCGAAATCAATAAAATATTTTACTCAGTATATTGAGTAATTTTTTAAAAAGTAACTTTATTCATTGATATTCAGTTATTTACAAAAATATTATTAAGCTCAAAAAGTATGTTTTTTAGTAAAAGATTATGGTTTAAGTCGCTCTTTCCGGTGCTCAGGCATCCGCAAACATCAACCAAAAAAAACAGCCCATTACGGGCTGTCTCTATTAAACATACAAATCCAAGACATCCATCTGAAGAAATTCTTGCCATGGAATCCCGTCCGCGCCGATAAGGATGGATTTTTCAGGATGGAAGCTGTTGACAAAGGCATTCATTCCAGAAAGTGCGCCTGTTTTAGAGGACTTCACCTCAAGGGCGATCACCCGTTTTTTATATTCCAACACAAAATCCACTTCTTCATTTCCTTCCCTCCAATAATAGACATTCAGTTTCTTTTCCTTGAATGACTGATTGATGAGATGTGCACCTACTGCGGATTCGACCCATCGTCCCCAAGCTTTGGGATCAGCCAAGAGCGTATCCATACTTTCATTGGAAATCCCGGACATGATCGCTGTATTGTGGACCATGAACTTGGGACTGGAAGATCTCTTTCTGATCATATTGGGACTGTATTTCTCCAATCCTCCCAAAAGACCGGCGTCATTCAGCAGATTCAGATAATTGGCCAAAGTGGTAGTATTGCCGGCATCAGCGAGCTGTCCCATGATCTTGGTGTAGCTCAGCACCTGACCCGAATACACCGAACCCAACTCAAAGAGCCGCTTCATCAATGCAGGCTTATCCACCCGGGTCAGCATCAGGATATCTTTGGAAATGCTCGTTTCCAACAGAGAATCCCGGATATAATTCTTCCATCGGTCTTCATCATCCTTCAATGATATGGCTCCGGGATAGCCACCAAACCAGATAAATTCTTCCGCTGTCAGGCCGAAAGCATCCTTCATCTCTTTGTATGACCAATGTCCCAGATAAGTCGCTTCAAACCTTCCTGCCAAAGATTCTGTCAATCCCTGCTGCAGCATCAGCCGCGACGAACCCAACAAAACAACCCTGATATCCTTTTCCTCAGCAGTGTCCTTGTCCCATTCGGCCTTGATCTGTTCGGACCAATTATCAATCTTTTGCACTTCATCGATGACCAAAAGAAAAGGCTTGTCGGGCTGTTGCTGCTGACGGATACGTGCATTCTCCCACTGTTGGGAAATCCACACACCATCTCCAGCCGGTACTGCATCTGCGGCTATCATGGCACTTGGATAATCCAACTCAGCCATAATCTGCCTTACCAATGTGGTTTTCCCTATTTGTCTGGGACCATAGATGACTTGGATAAACCTTCTAGGTTCATCTTTTAGTCGTTTCAGTAAACCTGCTTTTTCTATCCTTTGGTATGCCATAATTATTTTACTCAATATACTGAGTAAATTTACTCAATACATTGAGTAAATTCAATTTTTATCCACATTTTATTTATTATCAACACATTATGAAAAAATAATAAGACCCCAATGGTTTAAGTCTTCAGACTTGGATCCCATAGAATTCAAGTCTTCGGGCTTTGACCGCTCAAAAATCCTTAAAATACCATTCATAATAAAACCATAACTTCCAAATAATATACTCCTCAACTGATTGTCTTAATTTCATAAATTAAAAATCCAAAACCAGAACCCGTGAAAAAACCCATTCTACTATTCGGACTCATTTTATTGAGTTTGTCAGGACATGCCCAAAACACAGTGAACGGCTACGTATATGAAGATCTCAATGCTAACGGCAAAAAGGAAAGACGTGAAAAAGGCCTGCCAAATGTGTCTGTTTCCAATGGGATAGAAGTAGTCAAAACTGACGACAAGGGCCAGTATGTGCTACAGATCCAGGAAGATCAAACCATATTTGTGATCAAGCCCTCAGATTATGCGCTGCCAAAAAACGAAAACAATCTTCCCAAGTTCTTTTATAGCCATAAGCCGAAAGGTTCTCCGACAAACTTGAAATATGCAGGCGTCAGCCCGACAGGAGCATTGCCCAAATCAGTGGATTTCGGACTTTTCCCTTCCAAGTCAGAAAGCAGTTTTACCGCTTTGGTATTTGGTGACCCGCAACCTTACGATATGACAGAAATGGGTTATTTTGAAAAAGGAGTGGTAGATGAAGTCGCAGGCATTCAGGGAATCCGCTTTGGGATTTCGGTGGGTGACATTGCAGGAGATGACCTGTCTTTGTACCCCGCCTATGCACAGGCGATTGGAAAAGTCGGTGTGCCTTGGTTTTCGGTTATGGGAAATCACGACATGAACCTTGACGCACCCAAAGACGAGTTGACTGATGAGACTTTTGAATCCTTTTTTGGTCCGTCCACATATGCTTTCAATGAAGGGGATGTTCACTTTGTGGTGTTGGAAAACATCCTTTATCCTGATCCAAGAGATGGACAGGGATATTGGGGAGGACTGAGGGCCGATCAGTTGCAGTTTGTCGAAAACAACCTCAAATTGGTCCCAAAAGATAAATTGGTTGTAGTGTTCATGCACATTCCGTTGTTTGAGGAAGGAGAGAGCTACAGGGATGAAGACAGAGAAAAACTGTTGGAACTGCTGTCGGATTTCCCCAATACCGTTTCCCTTTCTGCACATACGCACTATCAGAAGCAGACTTTCTTCGGAAAAGCAGAGGGCTATAACCAAAGCAAAGCCCATCATCATTATAACATCGGTACTCCTTCGGGAGATTGGTACAGCGGAAAGTTGCGGGCAAACGGCATCCCGGAATCTACCATGCGTGACGGTTCACCAAACGGCTACGTATTCCTGGATTTTGAAGGCAACCAGTACAAAGCGCGCTACAAAGCCGCCGGCAAACCCGATACCTATCAGATGGAAATCTTTGCCCCAAAAGTCCTTGAGAAAGGAAAAAGAACCTCAACCGGGATTTTTGTCAACTTCTTTATGGGGACAGTCAATGATGAAGTCCGCTTCAGGATCAATGATGGGGAATGGAGAAAAATGACCAACATTACAGATTACGACCCCTCCTACCTGCTCAAAACCTTTGAGTGGGACACTGCCGAGACGCTGCTTGACGGAATGCGTCCTTCCAATGCAGCCCGCACAGACCACCTATGGAGGGCCGGTATCCCTGTCAACCTTGAAGTTGGTGTGCATACCATTGAGGTCGAGGCCACGGACATGTTTGGGCAAAAGCATACCGGTACCAAAACCTTTAGGATAGCGCAGTAAGCTTTGTTTTTTAACATATTGTCAGCGTATTCCATTTAAATCAATCTGATATGAATGGATATTGGATGTTAGTAAGTATTGGATATTGACAGATATTATGAGGTGAATTCACCGCTTTATTTTGGATTGTATTGCCAATAATAAAATTGCGTATAATCGATATTGTCCGGCAAAGCACCTCAGACAGTTACCTGAGGTGTTTTTTTGTTCCTTATACAGAAGGATATTACAGGCAATTGTCACAGTATTTTTCAATCCTGGTCAAACAATCATTTTTCTTCGTCTTTGGTATTGAAAATATGTTTAAATTATAAACATTAAAATGTTTATTATATTAACATATTATGGAGAGGAAGAGGAGCATTGTCCACATGGACATGGATTCGTTTTTTGTATCGGTAGAGCGGCTGTATGACAGCAGGCTGGATGGAAAACCCATTCTCATCGGCGGTTCGGGAGACCGGGGAGTCGTGGCTTCATGCAGCTACGAGGCCCGGAAGTTTGGAGTGCACTCCGCCATGCCCATGCGAACGGCACGGCAGCTTTGTCCCGAAGCGCTGATCATTCGGGGGGATTTTGAGAAGTACAGCCAAAAATCCCATGAGATCACCGAGATCATCCGGGAGGATGTGCCGCTGTTTGAAAAGTCCTCGATCGACGAATTCTACATCGACTATACAGGTATGGACAAGTTCTTTGGCTGCTTCAAGATGGCACATGAGCTCCGCGAAAGGATCATCAAGGAAAGCGGTCTGCCGATTTCCCTTGGGCTTTCTGAAAACAAAACCGTCTCCAAAGTCGCTACCGGAGAGGCCAAACCCAACAATGAAAAAGAAATCCCCTACGGGATGGAGAAGCCATTTCTCGCACCGTTATCCGTCCGCAAGATTCCGATGATCGGGGAAAAGACTTCGCACACCTTGTACAATATGGGTGTCAAAAAAGTACATACGCTACAGGTCATGCCCGCTGAGTTGCTGGAAGCGACTTTTGGCAAAAACGGTACCATGATCTGGGAGAAAGCCAACGGTATAGACCGCTCGCTCGTGACGCCCTACTCGGAAGCGAAGTCGATTTCGACGGAAAATACCTTCGAGCAGGATACCATCGATGTGAAGATGCTAGAAGCCAACCTCATCGCGATGACGGAGCAGATTACTACCAAGTTGCGACAAAAGCAGCAACTCACTGCCTGCGTGAGCGTGAAGATCCGGTATTCGGACTTTGATACCCATACTGTACAGCAGCGCATCCCTTATACTTCTGCCGACCATACGCTGATCCCGATGGTGAAGGAAATGTTCCGCAAACTCTACAACCGCCGCATGCTGATTCGTCTGATCGGGGTACGCTTCAGCCACCTTGTCCACGGCAATTATCAGATCAATCTCTTTGAAGATACGCAGGAGCAGATCCGGCTTTATCAGGCCCTTGACCGTCTCAATACAAGATATGGCGACAAAACCGTCTGCCGCGCCATCGGCATGTCAGTCGGCAGAAGGAGATTTAATCCTTTTAATGGAGTGGCGATGTGAAATAAAAAAATCCTGAAATAAAATATGAGAAAAATTTGAATAATAATAATAATAGATTTAGTTCAAATAACAACTTAACAACAATCTTATGCTAAAAAGACTATTATTATTTTCGCTCAGTATTTACATGCTTGGATGTTCAAAGATGGAAGAAATTCCATAAAACACATCGGACTTAAGAACAGAAATTATAAAAGAAAAAACCGATACGGAAGTGAAGGATTTATTTTTTTCGCTCACTTTCGAAAATCAAAAAGAACTATGGTCAAGTAAATTAAATCAAATTTTAAAAACCAAAATATCTGAACAACAAAAAACTCTATTAAATCAACTGAAAAAAGAAATAGGAAATACTGAAAAATTCGCAGATTTATACGGTATAAATATTCAAAAATTAGCAATTAATCTAGCTGAAAATACTTCAAAGACTGACTTCATTGCAATGTTTACAAATTTGAGGGATTACCATCCAAGCAATGAAGACCCGAAAGCAATATGCAACGATTGTATTTCTTCGTTGGAAAGTGACTGGAAGTTTTCTGAAGAAATCCTATCTTTAGATGGAAGGCTAACAGCAAGTTGCAATTGTAAATGGACTTGTGGGCTTTGTTTTTGTACGATGGATGTTGTTACAACTTCAAATTGTACAAAAACATCTTTAGGATGTGGTTTTTTACTTTTACAATCATGTGAAAAAAGAGATGATTTGAAATAAATTATTATTTTCGTTAAATTAAATCCTATTATGAAAATCAACAAGAATAATTTTCTTCTTTCCTTATACTCATTATCCATGATGCTGGTCTGGGGGATCTGCTTTCTGGATATTGAGTTCAGCTCTTCCATTTCAGTAATGATTGGAATAGCCTTTACAGTTTACACTCT
>JBBRFK010000138.1:0-10591 GCA_038224435.1 Cytophagales bacterium
TTGGGGGTCACTCCCAATAAAAACTTCAAACCTGCATTGATAAACCCGGAATGCTCCGCCACTCCTACTCCCAGCATAGCCAGCAAAACCACACCCAACGGCGGGAAATTGATGAATACCCCTGTCATGTTAGCAAAAAAACCTGCAAACTGGGTTCCTGTCAGGAGGTTCTGAACGCGAAGTTCTCCCCCGTTTCTAGGATCCACCGCCCCAAAGTCAATGGGAGAAAGTATGGCTGACAAAAGCCATGTGAATAACATCAAAATCAAAAACAGGATGGCCGGATCAGGAAGTTTGTTTCCTGCCTTTTCTATAAAGTCCAAAAATCTGTCCAAAAAGGTTTTGGGTTTTTTCTCAATATTGGTCATAAAGAATTAAATTGGGTTTTGATAAAAATAGTAAGCTTTTGCAATTATCATATCATTCTTTCCATTCTTTCTGTGTTTTAACATGTCTATAGACCTCTTATCCCCTCCCAAAGAAATCCAGGATGAACTTGAAGCCTTTCGCGGTTTTCTGGATTTCTCCATCCCTGCAAAAAAATTGGATAAAAATGTCCTGATCTGTACCTGGAACATCCGGATGTTTGGCGACATCACCATGAAATGGCAATCCGGTGAAAACGACAGTCCAAAAAGGGATGCCCATGCGCTACTTTGTATCGTGGAAATCATCAAAAGATTTGACATCATCGCTGTTCAGGAGGTTCGTGGCAATTTCAAAGGATTGAGAGAAACCATGCACCTGCTTGGTTCGGATTGGAGTTTTTTGATGACTGATGTCACAGCCGGATCCAAAGGAAACAATGAAAGGCTTGCTTTTATATTTGATACCAGGAAAGTCAAATTATCGGGACTTGCCTGTGAAATCGTCATTCCTGATGATATTTTGGAAGAAAACAAACTGATCCAAAATGGTGCATTGGAAAGGCAATTTGCCAGAACGCCCTATGGGGTGAGTTTCAAGGTAGGGAAAAGTACCTTTGTGCTGCTGACTTTACATGTCTTATTTGGGAGTAAGTCAGCAGACCGGGTCGGAGAGATCAAAGGCATCGCCGATTGGATTTTTGATTGGGCCAAAGAAATGGCTTCATGGAACCATAGCTTACTGACTTTGGGAGATTTTAACCTGATGAGACAAGGTGACCCTACTTTTGATGCCTTTGTTTCACGGGGACTTTTCATTCCCGATGACTTGCAACAGCAAGACAGGACAATTTTCAAAAAGACCGATTCATTCTATGACCAGGTCGCTTGGTTTGAAAACAACATCAACCTGAAGTATGTCCAAGGCGGCATCGTGGATTTTCGAGACCATGTGCTCAAGGATAGGAACTATACAATTTCTCAATTATCTTTCCGGCTTTCTGATCATTTTCCACTTTGGACTGAATTTATTACCCAATAAAAACTCCTATGATAACCTTCAAAAAATCAAGCTTCACAGCATTTCTTGCTGTTATTTTCACAATCAATGCCCAGTCCCAGGAATTGGACAGAGGAAATGTTGTCGCTAAAAATGCAGAACCGGTAAAGGTCGGTGAAGGCTATACTTTTACGGAAGGTCCGGCTGTTCACCGCAACGGGGACGTTTATTTCACTGACCAACCCAATGATAAAATCTTCAAATGGTCAGCTACAAGAAAAGATGTCACACTTTTCAAAGAAGGAGCCAAAAGGTCAAACGGGATGTATTTTGACAGAAAAGACATCTTGATATCCTGTGCTGATGAGGAAAACCAACTTATCGCCATAGATGACAAAGGAAATTCAAAAGTCCTGATCGAAAATTTCAAGGGAAAAAAACTGAATGGGCCAAATGATGTTTGGATCGCTCCAAACGGAGGCATGTACCTCACCGATCCATTGTACAAAAGACCTTGGTGGACAGGCAGAAGCCAGGAGATGGAACAGGACGGCGAGCACCTGTACTATTTGGCGCCAGATAAGATCCAATTTTTTAGGGTGGACGAAAAACTTGTCAAACCAAATGGCCTTGTCGGAACACCCGACGGCAAAAAACTATATGTGGCAGATATCGGTGATAAAAAAACCTATGTCTATGATGTCGAGGAAGACGGATATCTCAAAAACAGAAAAGTATTCTGTGAAATGGGTTCAGATGGCATGACCATCGACAACAGAGGCAATGTCTACCTCACAGGTAAAGGAGTCACCGTTTTTAACTCCAAAGGAGAGCAGATTGCACACATTCCTGTGGATGCAAATTGGACTGCCAATGTGGTTTTCGGAGGAACAGAGCGCAATACGCTTTTCATCACTGCCATGGACGCTGTCTATACCATCGAAATGAAAGTGAGAGGAGTTTGGTGATAAGGTTGGAAGGTTGGAAGGTTGGAAGGTTGGAAGATTGGAAGGCTGGAAGGTTGGGTGATTGTAAGGTTGGAAGATTGGAAGGTTGGAAAATTGTAAGGTTGGAAAATTGTAAGGTTGGAAGGTTGGAAAATTGGAAGGTTGAAAGATTATAAAGTTGGAAGGTTGGAAAATTGGAAAGTTGGAAATTTTAAAATTGGAAGGTTGGAAGATTGGAAGGTTGGGAGATTGGAATCAGTTTGACTTTTTTCATCTGTAAACAAAAAGCATTGAATACTGCTCACTGCCAACTACTTACCGACTAGTGATCACTATACACTGACAACTGAACACTGAAAACTACCACCTAATCTCCGCCCACTGTCTTCCCACTCAATACTGACCACTGCCAACTGAAAACTGAATACTGTTCACTACCAACTGCCCACTAAAAACTGCCTACTACCTGCTAATCAATGTACTCTGCCAACTTCCTACTAATCACTTTATACTTCCGACTGAAACACCACTGCCTACTGCATACTGCCAAATGAATACTGTTCACTACCAACTGCCCACTAAAAACTGAACACTGAAAAACTACCACCTAATCTCCTCCAATCCCTTTTCCCTCAAATACTCATTGGCTTTGGAAAAGTGACCACATCCCAAAAAACCCCTGTGGGCTGAAAGTGGACTTGGATGGGGTGCATGGAGTTTGAGGTGCTTGTCTTCATCGATAAAAGCTGCTTTCTTTTGCGCATACGCCCCCCAAAGCATAAATACAATGTTTTCTTTCGAGTCGGCGATTTTACGGATAACAGCATCCGTGAAAAGTTCCCAGCCTTTGTTTTGATGGGAACCTGCCTGATGTTCACGGACTGTCAGCGTAGCATTCAAAAGTAAAACTCCCTGATCCGCCCATTTTGTCAGGTCCCCGTTTGGCGGCATTGAGTAACCAAGATCACGGTTGATTTCTTTAAAGATATTCAATAAGCTCGGAGGGAAAGGAATTCCTTCCCGAACAGAAAACGAAAGTCCATGTGCCTGATCCGGTCCATGGTAAGGATCCTGCCCGAGGATGACTACTTTTAGTTTGTCTATTTTGCAATGTTCAAAGGCATTGAAAATCTCCATACCTTTGGGGAAAACAGTATGATTTTGGTATTCTGATTTTATAAAGGAGACTAAACTGCCAAAATAAGGTTTGGAAAATTCCTCAATTAGTAAATTTTTCCACCCTGTTTCAATTTTAACATCCATTTTTATATCGAATTGTATATTTAATTTGGAATTAAGCTAAAGTTTTCGAATTTTTAACTCCCTATTAATTAAAATAAAATGGTTACATCTGTTACCCAAGGAATTAAAGTCACTGTCGAAGTCACCTATCAGGCAGAATTTTCGAGTCCACACCAGCATCATTATGTGTTTACCTACAAAGTAAATATAGAAAACAACAGTCCCCATACCATCCAGCTGATGAGAAGGAAATGGGAGATTTTTGATGCCGGAGATGCTACCAAAACAGTACAGGGTGACGGAGTCGTAGGACAGCAGCCTATCCTCGAACCGGGGCACCTCCACGAATATGTATCCGGATGTAACCTGAAATCAGGGTTGGGAAAAATGCGGGGTTCATTCTATATGGAAAAATTGTTTGATGGTAAAGTTCTAGAGGTAAAAATACCTGAATTTCAGTTGATTGCTGATATCTTCGACAATTAAACTTGAAGCACCAATTATATCCTTTTCTCTCTTATTTACAGTATTGGCTGGTCAAAGAAGACCAGTATGCTATCCATTCACCATTTGTTTTTGATATCTACAATGGCCTCCTAGGTCATATCCAACAGTCAAAAAATGACGACCTCGAAATCGAGGAGTTCAGAAAAATCCTACTTTGCGACAATGAAATCTGCGAAATTGAGGATTTTGGAGCAGGTTCAAAGAAATTAAGAAAATCAACTAGAAAGATTTCCTCAGTCACCAAACACAGCACCAGCCCCCGTCAGTTTTCTCAACTTTACCAATTTTTCTGTGCCAAAACACCGGCAATGAGGGTATTTGAATTGGGTACTTGCGTGGGTGTCAATACCCGATATCTGGCCAAAGCTACCAAAGGAACCTTATTTACTTTTGAAGGGTCAGTAGCACTATGGCAAAAGTCCCGGCAATTTGAAAAACCCCATAACACCCATTATGTGTTGGGAAATTTGAAAAACTCTCTTCCCTATATTTTAGAAAAAAACCACCCTGTGGATTTTGCGCTTGTGGATGCCAACCATACTTACGGGGCCACGATTGATTATTTTGAACTTTTGTTGCCAAAAATCAAAGCTACCAGCATCCTTGCCATCGCTGATATTCATTGGTCAAAGGAAATGAATAAAGCTTGGGAAAAAATAAAATCCCATCCTGAAGTGGTCATCAGCATGGATTTTTTTGAGTGTGGTATTTTGATTTTTGACAAATGCCTCACCAAGTCCCACTACATTCTTCACTATTGATTTTTCTGCAAAATGAAAAACAATTCCTGCCCTTGCCTTGGCAGAATGGAATTATAGCATTCCTCCATCTTAAGGATGTTGAATTCTTTTTCAAACAACTTCCGGTAATCTTCCAACCTTCCTCCGAAAGGAGGTCCAGGCTTCTCAAAATGTCGGTTGAACAAAAGACCCACCAATTTCCCTCCCGGATTGAGGAGACTGCCCATCTTTTTGACATATTCAGGCCGCAGTGTAGGCTGCAGTGCACAAAAAAATGTCTGCTCAATAATCAGGTCATACCTACCGTCATGGTCAAAAAAATCTTCGTGGTGGATTTGGTCCTTGGGAAAACCGGAATGTTTTAGTTGAAATTTTTCCAAAGGATAAGATGAAATATCTAAAATATTAGTGTTTAAAAACCCCTTTTCCAGCGCGTATTGGGCCTCATATCCATTTCCGGCACCGGGAATAAGTAATTTCAACCAATAATTATCAATTTGGTCTAAATATTGCTTTATTGGGTGCGTAACTTCACCTACATCCCAACCAATGGAATTGTGTTGGTATCTAAAAGTCCAATAATCTTCCCCGAGGATATTTGACATAAAATTCATTAATTTTAAAGTTTATACAATTTAATCATCTATGGAAACTACTCCACAAAAAAACACCAAAAACGACAATGGGAAAAACATCCTGATCATTGTCTTATTGATCCTCATTGTTGCCAGTGGTATCAAACTATACACTGACCACCTTGACAAAACTAGAAAATCTGAAGAAATTCTGATCCTTTCTGAAGAAAACAACGAGCTTAATAGAAGGATTGATTCTATGAATTACCAGCTTGACCTCAGGATCCAAGAAATCACAAAACTAGGAGGTGACATCACCGCTTTGGAAGAAATCAAAAACCAACTTACCCAAGAGAGAAGCTTGGACAGAAAGAGGTCTACGGATGAAATTGCAGCCCTCAACAAGAGAATTGCTTCTTTCTCCAAGACAATAGAAGAAAAAGACCAAGAAATCGTCAGGCTGAGGGAAGTCAACGAACAGCTGTTTACCGAAAATACTGATCTGAAAACCACCCAGGCACAAATTCAGGAAGAAGTCGTTCAATTGAATGTCAAGCAAAAAGAACTTCAGGAAAAGGTGGATATCGCAGCCAGATTGCGTGCGGAGAATATCAGCATCGCCGCAGTCAATTCCCGCGGTAAAGAAAGAGAGGATGGTTTCAAAAACAGACAATTGGAAAAACTACGGGTGACCTTCAACCTGGCAGACAATAAAGTGGCCGGAAAAGGAACCCGCGATATCTATGTGCAGATCATGGCACCAAACAACCAGCCTATTTTTGATGTGGCAAAGGGTTCAGGAACCTTTTCCATCGATGGAAGGGAAGAATTCTTTACCGTTCACCAAGACATTATTTTCGATAACACAAAGCAGACTTTGACCTACTTCTACGAAAAAGGCACCAAGTATAATCCCGGTGTCTATGAAGTCAGAATATATTCTGACGGCTATCAGATTGGATCCAAGACATTTGAGGTGAAATAACCAGGTATTTTCCTTCTTATATTTGGAATAAACAGGACAAACAACTACTTTTGCGGTCTGTTTATCAAAAATAAGCTTAAATAAAAAAAAATCATGTTCCAAAAAAATTATGAAACGGTATTCATACTTACTCCCGTTTTGTCTGATGTTCAGATGAAGGATACCGTAGACAAGTTTGTAAGCTTGTTAAAAAATGAGGGAGCAGAAATCATCAATGTTGAGAATTGGGGTCTAAAAAAATTGGCTTACCCTGTTCAGAGAAAAAGCACCGGTTTCTACATTTTAATCGAGTACAAAGGAGATCCGACTCTGATCAAGAAATTGGAAATTGAAATCAGAAGAGACGAAAAAATCTTTCGATTTTTGACCACAGTTCTTGACAAGCACGGAATTGCTTATGGAGACAAAAGAAGAAAAGGTGAATTTAACAAAAAAACTGAAGCCAAGGAGGAGCCTGTAGCATGACACTCAAAAACGAACCAATCAACAGAAACGATAACAGGAAAAAATACTGTCGTTTTAAAAAAAGCGGAATCAAGTACATTGATTACAAAGATCCCAACTTCCTTTTGAAGTTTGTCAATGAGCAGGGAAAAATCCTTCCAAGAAGATTGACAGGAAATTCAGCCAAGTTTCAAAGAAAGGTGTCCAATGCCATCAAAAAGGCGAGACACTTGGCATTATTGCCATTTGTAACTGACGGATTGAAATAGTACATCTTTGTTCATTAAACTTTAAATAGTATTAAAATGGAAGTTATCCTTAAAACAGACATAAAAGGACTTGGATACAAGAATGACATGGTCGATGTAAAGCCAGGTCATGGTAGAAACTACCTCATTCCTCAGGGATTTGCGGTATTGGCAACAGGTTCCAACAAAAAAATCCTTGCCGAAAACGTAAAGCAAGCAGCCCACAAAGCTGAGAAAATCAAAACCGCTGCGGAAGAATTGGCTGAAAAGCTCGGTGAAATAACTTTGGAAATCAAAGCGAAAATCGGGGAATCAGGTAAAATCTTCGGAAAAGTAACCACTTTACAGGTATCTGATGCTTTGGCTACCAAGGGTGTGGACATCGACAGAAAGAAAATCTCTATCAACATACCTGTTCAGGGTGCGGGAGAATTCGAAGCTGAGGTTGACCTTCACAGAGAAGTAAAATGCAAAGTTAAATTTGTGGTAGTGGCTGAATAAGCAACATCAAAAAATATCTTAAACAAAAAAGGCTTTCAGTTTGAAAGCCTTTTTTTGTTTGGTTTTAATCAGTTCAAAGCGATTTTTTCAAGATCTTCTACCAATTTCTTGGCTACTGCCTTGCTGTTTTCTTCTCTTTTGGCTTTCAACAACTCCAATGCTTCTCTGCTTTTGGCAATGACACCAACGGGATTGTTGTCATATTGGAAACTGTTCCAGCACCATGACAACTCAGCATGAAGCTTCTCGTCCAAGTTCAATTTTTCAAGTTTCTCCAAAGTTGAAACAATGGTTTTTTCAGAAATTTTTACTGACATGATTATAATTGTTTTGTTAAATAATGTAATTCCTCTTTTCAAATTCGAGTGCAAAACAATATATAATTTCCTTTAAATGCAAAATAATCAACCACTTAGTATATTAAGATATAAATACAATCGATTTCGATATAAGATTTGGAAGAAGATTTTTAATTCTTGTGGCTATATTTAAAGGCTATACCCTGAATTTTGTGAAAGGGAAAATTTTAAGATCAATAAAATAATTGTCAAAATAACCCGATTCGAAATATGGAAGTAATTCTAAAATGGTGTAGTAAATCTGAATTTATTTACCACAAAGTAACAAAGAAAACAAAAGCCCGCTTTTTGTTTACTTTTGATTCTTTGTGGTTTATTCTTTTTACAGGCTGCTTTATATCTGATTATGACCATTCAGTTGTCTGTTTTTGGAAATCTTAAAACTTTTATTCTCTTAGGATCCAAAGTTTTCACAACATTTGTGTTAGAACCTATTTAAAGAACTTGTCTATTGTATGGAAAGAAAGCAATCGCTTGAGGAAGAATTTGCCAACAGTATCACACATGGTTTCGGGATATTATTCAGCATCATAGCCATTGCTTTGTTGGTCACTTTTTCCGTCCTCGACGGCACGGCCATCCATATTGTCAGTTGCAGCCTTTTTGGGGCATCTATCTTGTTGTTATACACATTCTCTACGCTTTATCATGCCACTCCTCAGGGCGCCATAAAATCATGGTTGAGGACCTTTGACCACATTGGTATCTACTTCCTGATCGCAGGGACTTACACCCCGTTCTTATTATTGGCAGTAAAAGGAACCATGGGTTGGGTTTTCTTTGGAATCATTTGGGGCCTGACAGCTTTTGGGACTGTATTCAAAATTTTCTTCACCCATAGATTCCGAAAAGCATCCCTGATACTCTATCTGGGAATGGGTTGGATGGCGGTTTTTTTGATCAAACCTCTTCTGATGACTTTAAGCACACCTACCCTTTCTCTCATCGCTGCTGGGGGACTCAGCTATACGCTAGGCACTTTATTTTACACAAGGCCACAGATGCGGTTTGGCCATACCATCTGGCACCTTTTTGTATTGGCCGGTACAATTCTCCACTTTATAGCTATCATGAACATGATTTTGGTGGACAAGCTGTAATCTTTTAAGGCTGACATTAAAGCATTTAAATTGGATCATTTAAAAATCTTCTCTCCCCTGCTTGCATAAAAAGGAAAGTACCCCTACATTTGTGACACCTTTCAAAAAAAGGGGATTTTAATTAAAAATTGGCCGATGGTGTAACTGGCAACACGTCTGATTTTGGTTCAGAAGAGTCCAGGTTCGAAACCTGGTCGGCCAACAAAAAAGCAGCTCAAAAAGCTGCTTTTTTTATTTTATGTCTGACTGATTCTTTTCCAAATCCAATCCAAACTTCTCCCTTTCCCTAAAATTCACTTAATTTGCAACACCACCAAATCCATTAAGATGTCAGCATTCGAAGATATCAGACCTTACTACGACACAGAAGTAAATGATGCCATCCGGGAAATCATCGACCACCCGATGCTGAAGGCGATGATGAATTTTTCTTTTCCGGATGACAAAGACGAATATTGGAAAAAACTGTTGCTGCACTGCCATTCCATAAGGGATTTTCAGATCAATTTCATTTATCCTGCCATCCAAAAAGTCCTCGAGAAAAGCTCCAGTGGATTGAGTACCTCGGGTTTTGAAAATCTTGAAAAAAACGCCTCTTACCTTTTTATTTCAAACCACAGGGACATCATTCTTGACACCTCGCTGCTCAACGCCTCCCTATATGAACACGGGCTTAGGATGACCACCTCTGCCATCGGGGACAACCTGGTCAAAAAGCCTTTTTTAAAAACCTTGGCCAGATTGACCAGAAGCTTTATCATCAAAAGAGGAATCCCTTCCCGTGAATTGTTGGAAAGTTCAAAGACCATTTCATCCTTTATCAGGCATTCTCTCCTGCGGGAAAACCGGTCCGTATGGATAGCACAACGGGAAGGCCGGACCAAAGACGGCAACGACATGACACACAAAGGTGTGCTGAAGATGATCGGAATGGCAACAGAACCCGGTGAAAATATCCTCGATTGTTTCAAAAAAATCAACGTCGTCCCGGTAAGTATCTCCTACGAATACGATCCCACTGACGTGCTCAAAATGCCCGAGCTATTGGCCAAAGCAAGGTCTGAAGCCTACATAAAAGGGGAAAATGAAGATTTTCATACTTTGCTGAACGGCATCATCGGCCAAAAAAGAGGAATACACATCCATATCGGAAATGTGCTGACTGACGAGATCGAAACGATTTCAAAAACAGTTTCCGGAAATGTCCGACAGGTCCAAGAATTGGCGGATTTGATCGACAGGCAAATTGTTTTGGGATACAGACTTTGGCCTACCAAATATATTGCCTCTGATCTTCTCCACGACACCGACCAATTTGCAGATAAATATACCCAAGAAGAAAAAGAGCTTTTCGAAAGACGTTTTAGAAAAGGAGTAGACCAAAATGACCCCATGGCAGTAAAAAGCTTCCTAGCCATGTATGCCAATCCTGTTGCCAATCAAATGAAAATTACGGAACAAACCTCAAACTGATTTTTCAACTCATCCCTCAGGTGACTTGTCCCCTTGGGAAATGCGCCTAGTCTGACCAAAAATTCATGCAAACAAGACTGAGGTCCAACCGCTTATCACAAAAAT
>JBBRFK010000139.1:0-10525 GCA_038224435.1 Cytophagales bacterium
ATTACGACTCTTTTTTTATCCTTGCTTTGCTCATAAATGAATTCCGGAAAGGAAAAAACCGGAATATCAAGTTCCTTGGCTTTTTGAAGTTCGGGATTGTCTATCCTGGCATGCATGCCTAGGATGATGCCGTCAAGGTCCCTGCTTATTTTTTCGGGGAACCAACCTTTTTCCTTTGGAAGAATTCCGGCTTTTTCAAGTCTTGTCCTGGAGGGCTCGTAGATTTCATCATCAGAACCGGTTACTTCAAAACCTTTGGCGACCATTGACAAGGCAAGGTTGTGCATGACCGCACCGCCAACGGCGATAAAATGATATTTCTTTGACATAGCTTCTTTTGCAAGATTCAAAAGTAACAAATCATGTCATTAGCAAAAGGACAGAAACAGGAATAATTTTTGATTTAGACTTGTATATATGGTTCTACCACGAATATTGTGAAAACTTTGTATCCTAAGAGAATAAAAGTTTTAAGATTTCCAAAAACAGGCAACTGAATGGTCAAAAACAGGTATAAAGCAGCCTGTAAAAAGAATAAACCACAAAGAATCAAAAGAAAACAAAAAGCGAGCTTTTGTTTTCTTTGTTACTTTGTGGTAAATAAATCCGGCTTTACTGCACCATTTTAGACTTACTTCCATATTTCGAATCGGGTTATTTTGACAATTATTTTATTGATCTTAAAAATTATCCCTTTCACAAAATTCAGGGTAGAACCAAAGAATAAAAGGAATTAAACTTTTTGCTTTCAAATCAGTCTATAATAAAGGTTTTCAAAACCTCTATTATACATTTACTTCAAACCAAAACAATTACACATTATGAAATTTATTGCCTCATTGATCATTTTGTTGACTTCAGTATTCACTTTTGTGGATAGCCCAGTTCCGGCTACAGTAAGTATTTCGGAAAGTACACTTACTTGGAAAGCCAAGAAAGTAACCGGGGAGCATTTTGGTAAAGTGCCTTTGGCTGATGCCAAGTTGGATTATGCCAACGGAAAAATCACCGGCGGTTCCTTCGAAATGGACATGACTTCGCTGACCGTGGAGGACATCACCGATGCCGGTTCCAACAAAAAATTGACGGACCATTTGAAGTCTGATGATTTTTTCTCTGTGGCGAAGTTCAATAAATCAACCTTCGTAATCAAGCAGGCCAAAACTTCAAACGGCAAAGATTACGAGATTACAGGTGACCTTACCATCAAGGGCATCACTTCGCCGGTCACTTTTCCGGCCAAAGTAGATGTGGCTGGAAAATCCGTCACAGCAACAGGAACTATCACTTTTGACAGGACCAAATTTGACATCAAATACCGGTCAGGCAACTATTTTGAAAATCTTGCCGACAAATTGATCTATGACGACGTCACTTTGGACGTCAAATTAGTAGCAACGATTTAATTCAGAAGTTTTCCATTCTGAAGGCCCAATACCGCTGATGGTATTGGGCTTTTTGTTTTTTGAAAAAAGCAAGGTTGTTAATTTTCCAAAATATTTGGTGATGGCTTCAGTATTAAAGGCAAACACTTTAGTAATTTAGCCAAATGGAGTATAAATGGATAATCAGAGAAAAAGCAGATCCTAAAGCCGTGGAATCTCTGGGAAAAGAAATTAACCTCAACCAGACTTTGGCAAATATGCTGGTCAATAGAGGGGTGGATACTTTCCAAAAAGGCAAAGATTTTTTCAGACCTGACCCGGATAAATTGCATGATCCATACCTGATGAAAGACATGGACAAGGCAGTGGAAAGACTGGCTTTGGCAATCCAAAGGGAGGAAAAAATACTCGTTTACGGGGATTATGATGTAGACGGCACGACATCTGTCGCCATGTTTTATGGGTTTTTAAAGCAGTTTTACCCCCACGTCAGTTTTTATATACCTGACAGATACAAAGAAGGATATGGGATTTCTGAAAAGGGGGTCCATTTTGCGGCAGAAAACAATTTCAGTCTGGTCGTTTCGCTCGATTGTGGTATCAAGGCCAACGAAAAGGTTGCCTTGGCCAAAGAGCTCGGTGTTGATTTTATCATTTGTGACCACCATACACCGGGAGAAGTGTTGCCGCCCGCAGTAGCGATTTTGGATCCCAAAAGACAAGACTGCCAATATCCCTACAAAGAATTGAGCGGTTGCGGAGTTGGATTCAAACTGGTCCAGGCATTTTCCAGTTACAGGAATGACGATCCGGCAAAAGTCATGGCCTATCTGGACTTACTTGCCGTCAGCATAGCGGCCGATATTGTGCCGATTACCGGAGAAAACAGGATTCTCACTTTTTATGGACTTGAAAAGATCAACCACAACCCAAGACCGGGTCTAAAAGCTTTGATCCTGAGGAGCAAAATTGAAAAAGAAATAGAGATTTCGGACATTGTGTTTAAAATCGGCCCTAGGATCAATGCCTCCGGAAGGTTGGAACATGCCAAAGCTTCTGTGGAACTTCTGATCTCGGATGACCTGGAAGACGCCCTTGCAAGAGCGGAGATTGTGGATACAGTGAATGCAGCACGCAAAAACTTTGATGAAAACATCACCAAAGAGGCGCTAAGCATGATACAGGGAATGGAGGAAATCAGACATATGAAGTCCACTGTTTTGTTCAAAGAAGATTGGCACAAAGGAGTAATCGGGATCGTCGCCTCCCGCTGTATCGAAAAATATTACCGGCCGACGATCATCCTCACCGAGTCCAACAACAAAGCAACGGGAAGTGCACGTTCTATTTTTGACTTTGATATCTACGAAGCCATCAGCGAATGCAGTGACCTGTTGGAGCAGTTTGGCGGTCACAAATACGCCGCAGGTTTGACACTCTCCGTGGCCAATGTACCTGCTTTTCAGGAGCGATTTGAGGAAGTGGTCAGCTCTAGGATCCATGAAATCCACATGAAGCCTATCCTCGAAGTCGATGACGAGATACTTTTGGATCAGATCAATTACAGGTTTTATAATGTCCTGAAACAGATGGCGCCTTTTGGACCTGGTAATCCCGAACCTATATTCTGCGTCAACCAAGTATATGCCGAAGATGTGAGGGTCTTGAAGGACAAACACCTGAGATTCAATGTGGTGCAAGACGGTCAGGAAACCCGACCTGTTTGTATCGCATTTGGAATGGCTGACAAGAACATTTATCCAGATGATATCATTTACAAGATGCTAAACCGAAAAATGCGCTTTGCGTTGGCTTTCGAAATCCGGGAAAATACTTTTAGAAATAACAGTAGCTTACAACTGTACGTGAAAGACATTAAATTTGACTGATGATGAAGCTAAGGGCAGAACACTTGGTAAAAATATACAAGAGCCGAAAGGTGGTAAACGACATCTCCGTAGAGGTGAAACAAGGGGAAATCGTGGGCCTGTTAGGACCAAACGGTGCCGGTAAGACAACCTCCTTTTACATGATAGTAGGACTTATTCAGCCTAACCAAGGGGAGATTTTTTTGGAAGATCAAAACATCACAAAACTTCCTATGTACAAAAGGGCAAAATTGGGAATCGGCTACTTGGCTCAAGAGGCTTCTGTTTTCCGAAAGTTGTCAGTCGAGGAAAATATCCTCGCAGTACTGGAAATGACCAACAAAACCAAAGCAGAGAGAAAAGAGAAAATGGAGACCTTATTAGAGGAATTCAGCTTGACCCATGTCAGAAAAAATCTTGGAATTGTGCTTTCCGGAGGCGAAAGAAGGAGAACAGAAATCGCTCGCGCCCTCGCCGTGGATCCAAAGTTTGTATTGCTGGATGAGCCTTTTGCAGGCGTGGATCCTATTGCGGTGGAAGAAATCCAGGGAATCGTAGCCAAACTCAAGACCAAAAATATCGGGATTCTCATCACTGACCACAATGTCAATGAGACGCTCTCCATTACAGACCGTGCTTATCTGATGTTTGAAGGGAAACTGCTCAAAGCCGGGACAGCCGAAGAACTTGCAGAAGACGAGCAGGTAAGAAGGGTATATTTAGGACAGCAATTTGTACTCAAACGTAAAGTTTTTAACTGATGGAAGTCGTCAACACTTTTATGACCTGGATTTTTAAGAACAGGGTAGGTCAGATCGAGAACTTTAAAATAAACCCAATAGAAGTTCAAGAGAAGCTTTTAATTGAACTTATTGAAAAAGCGGAGGACACAGAGTTTGGAAAGAAGTATCTTTTTTCAAATATCCGTACCTATGGAGATTTTGCAAAACAAGTACCAATCCATAGCTACGAAGAGATGACGCCCTACATCGAGAAGACGATGAAAGGGACCCAAAATGTCCTTTGGCCGTCTGAAATCATTTGGTTTTCAAAATCTTCCGGGACTACCTCAAGCAGGAGCAAATACATCCCGGTATCGGAAGAATCCTTGGAAGAATGTCATTTTAAAGGCGGGAAAGACATGCTTTCACTCTATGTGAGCAACCATGAAGACAGTAAGTTATTCACAGGCAAGGGTCTGAGTATCGGAGGGAGTCTTTCCAAAAATCCTTTCAAGAGTGAAAGTGAAATCCAAGTGGGAGACATCTCCGCTGTGATCACCCAGAATCTGCCACTTTGGGTCCAGTTTGCCAGGACACCAAGCCTTGAGGTAGCCCTGATGAGTGAATGGGAGGCAAAAATCGAAAGAATGGCTGAAGAAGTAATGGATGAAAATGTGGTCAGCATCACCGGAGTTCCTACTTGGACCATCGTCCTGATCCAAAGAATCCTCGAACTCAAAAATGCCCAAAATATCCTAGAAGTTTGGCCAAATTTAGAGGTGTTTTTTCATGGGGCCGTCGCTTTTGGGCCCTACCGCAAGTTATTCAAGGAGCTGATCCCTTCTCCAAAAATGCGGTATGTCGAAACTTACAATGCTTCTGAAGGATTCTTTGGGATACAAGACCAAAAAGAATCAGAAGAACTCCTTCTCATGTTGGATTATGGGATTTTTTATGAGTTTATCCCCTTGGAAGAAAATCACAAAGAACCGCCAAAAGCTATTCCCCTTTCTGAAGTGGAGTTAGGAAAAAATTATGCGATGGTAATCACAACAAACAGTGGTCTGTGGAGATACGCCATCGGTGATACGGTCAGGTTTACCAACACTTCCCCATACCGGATCAAAATATCAGGCCGCACCAAGCATTTTATCAATGCTTTTGGAGAAGAAGTTATCGTCGAAAATGCCGATAAGGCAATTCAGGCCGCCGCCGAGGCAACCAATGCCACGATCACCAATTACACTGCGGCACCGATATATTTTGGGGATTCCAAAAGCAAAGGAGCGCATGAATGGATTGTGGAATTCAAGACCATGCCAGGCCATCAGGATAAATTTACCGAGATTCTAGATACTACATTGAGGGAAGTCAATTCGGATTATGATGCCAAGCGGTATAAAGATTTGGCACTGACGGCCCCAAAAATCCATTTCGTGAAGGAAGGTATTTTCGAAAAATGGCTGAAATCAAAAGGCAAACTCGGAGGGCAAAACAAAGTCCCCCGCCTTTCCAACAGCAGGGAATATATCGATGAGGTTTTGAAATTGATGTGACTAGAGAGATTCTAAAATTTAAGGTGATTGCTTTACTTCCCTTTTTCTTTGGTTTAGTATTTTTTAAAATTTTCTTTATGATTGTACGCTTTCTTGCCACCAACCAAATAAAATAAGGCTTGAAGTTCAATTGGATCTGCTGTGGACTGTCGTCTATGGACTATCGATGATAGTTAATTATTTCTTATTTCAAATTAAAACTTAAAGATAAAACAGAGCCTCAACTCCCGTATCCCAATGGCACAAGGTTATTCATCTGTCTTAAAATCCAAGATTGCCTTCCGCGGATGTAGCCGGTCGGCTTGGCGGGTGACCATCGGATGGGATTGGGAAGTACTGCGGCGATCATGGCCGCCTGCTGACGGGTGAGTTTGGAAGCAGGCCGGTTGTAAAAAGTCTGCGATGCCGCTTCGATGCCATAGATGCCCGGTCCCATTTCGATGACATTGAGGTAAACTTCCATAATCCGCTCTTTCGACCAGATCGTCTCTATCAAAAAAGTAAAATAAGCTTCCAAACCTTTTCTGACAAGGTTTCGGGATGGCCATAAAAAGACGTTTTTGGCCGTCTGCTGACTGATGGTACTTGCGCCTTTGATGCGTTTGCCTTTTTTGTTTTTCTCCCAAGCCTCTTCCATCGCTTTCCAGTCAAAGCCGTTGTGCTCCAAAAATTTTTGGTCCTCAGCACCATAGACAGCCTGGGGCATGTGCTTCGAAATTTTGTCCATCGACACCC
This sequence comes from Cytophagales bacterium, assembly GCA_038224435.1. Taxonomy (GTDB): domain Bacteria; phylum Bacteroidota; class Bacteroidia; order Cytophagales; family Cyclobacteriaceae; genus Cognataquiflexum. The sequence goes on from JBBRFK010000139.1 coordinate 6,267, forward strand.
AGTCCTTGTATAGCCGGACTTCTTTCTTTTCATCCCAAGCCTGTTCCCATAGCCTGATGACCATCAATGGTGTCACAGGAATAGGCACAAACCTGTAAATAACCGTCAGGCCGATGGAAATGATAAAAAACCAAAGGGCGATTTTAAAGAGGAACCGGAAGATTTTCTTGATAAATTTCATGGTGGCTTATGCGAAGGCGGTGGCTTGGATAAATCTATAATAAAAAACTGAATTCGGCATGTCCCTCAGTTTGTCCATCGCAGCGAGCATGTCATTTATTTGTGTTTCGCTGACCAGTCCTTCGGATAGCAAAGCCGGTGCGCCGCTGTTCATCAGATTTTTCCAATAGTTGAATACCGTTCTTTTTTCTTCCGATTGGCGGCAGTCCAGATGAAATCCGCCGCTTCTAAGGCTGATGTCGCGGTATCCTGATTCCGACAACAAATCGCCAAGTCTGACGCCCACTTGTGGATCACCTCCGATACGGACCTGATAGTCATTGTAGATGGTCCAATAATCCACGATGGCAGGCATGACCGGATAGGTGTAGAAAGTGGCGTTGAAAACTTCGGTGACCGATACCATTGCCCCGGTTTTCAAAAAAGGTTTCATGCTGACAAGTACTTCAATGGGCTCGGATATATGCTCCAATACCCAGCAGATAAATGCGCCGTCGTATTGTTTATCGAGTTTTAGGTTTTTGGCATCTTGATGGACAAACCTCACTTTGTCCTCGCCAAAACCCGCTTTGGCCATGTTTTCTTCCGCTTTGGCTATTTGACGGGATTCATATTCCACTCCGGTAATGGATAGGTGTGGAAATCTCCTGAGGAGGATTTCTGTCTGTGCACCGACACCGCTGCCTATTTCCAGTAGGTCATTTACTTCCGAAAAATCGATGAAATCATAAATGGGCCTTTCGATCACCAAAGCCTGTTCCCGGAGCCTTTCCTGTTCAATTTCCTGATAGCCGTGGATGTATTTGGGAGTAAGAGTGCCGCTCATTTGATGTGGTTTGTTACGCAAAGAAAGAAGAATTCCCGCGCATTTTAAAGCCCAATGTTGGCGTCATGGCTTTGCAATTTTTTTGAGTAGTACCGATTCTTTCAGTTTTGTGGTGAGGATTTCCATAAAATACTTCAGTTCAGGATAGATGGTGGGGGAAAGGGGAAAAAATTTTATGCTGATGGAGGCTGTTATTTTGACCTGATCGTCCAATTAGCTTAGCTGATAGGTAAATAATGCGAAAAGGAATATCAAGCACGAAAATGTATTGGATTAGTTTAATTTAGAACCGTTGTGAAAAATTTAATTTGATCTGCAAAATTGACCGTTTATATTCTGGTCTTTTGAGGCTATTTTCTTGTTTTCCATTATCGGTTTCCTTCCCCTTGCAATTTTTTTTACCTTTAAATTTTAAAAATATCTTTCTATATGACCAAAATCACGATTGGGAGCTTTGAAGATTTCGAAAAGTATATAGGCCAGGACTTTGGCTTCTCTGATTACCATCAAATCACACAAGATCAGATCAATCAATTTGCTGTGGCTACCATCGATCATCAATGGATCCATACCGATCCGGATCGTGCAAAAAAGGAAGGCTCATTTGGGGATACCATTGCCCATGGATACCTGACGCTGTCTTTGGTACCTTTCCTTTGGGATCAGATTATCCATGTCAACAACCTCAAGATGATGGTCAACTACGGGATAGAAAACCTGAGATTTGCGCAGGCTGTATTGGTCAACAATGAAGTCAGGCTCAAAGCCAATCTCAAAAATGTCGTCAACCTTCGGGGAACAATCAAAGCAGAAGTCAACGTCAAGCTCGAAATCAAAGACCAAAACAAACCGGCATTTACCGGCGTATTGGTATTTTTATATCATTTTCAGTCCTAACCTTTCCAATTGGAAAAGAGATTCTTACCAAATGAAGAAAGCTGGATTTGAGTCTTAAAAGTGGTGCTTATTTGCGATTTCCGCAAACATCCTGACGCCTGTTTCGATCAACTCATCAGGAAAATCAAAGTTGGATTCATGGAGTTGTGGTTGGTCCAAGCCTGAACCCAAACCAAAAAGAAGGGTTTTGGTGTGAGAAGAAAACAAGCCAAAATCCTCCGACCATCTGAACGGTTTTTCTACATGCCGGATATCCAGGCCCAAGCTTGCTGCCGCATCCAGACCTATTTTCCATGCTTCAGGATCATTGTGGGTAGCTGCGAAGCTTTCTACAAATTCAAAAGAAACACCCAATCCGTATTCATTGGCGATTGTGGTTGCCAATTGAGATGCGTAGGTAACCAAGGCATCCCGCGTTTCATTTTCGAATGCCCTTAGGGTAGCCCTTACGACTGCAGTTCCGGGCGTGGTTCCAAAAGCGATACTGCCCAATTCAGCATGAATGACGGTGACAAGGGAAAATTTCCCGATTCCTAAGGGAAGTTTTTCAAGTGCCACAATCGTTTTGGCCATGGCTTCCGCCGGGCTGTTTCCTGCTTCAGGATGGGCCGAATGGGAGTTCCTTCCTTTGAAATGAATACTCATTCCCACAGATGCGGCTGCAAAAGCGCCCTGCTTAAGCAGGACTTGATGGAGTGGATAGCCAGGCAGGTTGTGAAGGGCAAAAGCAAAATCCGGTTGGATTCCTACGAATTTGGGGTCCTTGAGTACTGCTTCCGCTCCTTCTCCGGTTTCTTCCGCAGGTTGGAAAAGAAGGACTATACGGCCTTTTTTGGGTTTATTCACAGAAAAGTAAGTTCCCAGTCCACTTAAAATTGCCATGTGGCCATCGTGCCCGCAGACGTGGGATTTGTTTGGAACAGTACTGAGATGGGAGATGGTATTTTCCTCTTTGATGGGCAGCCCGTCCAGTTCGCAGCGAAATAAGGTGGTCGGGCCCGGATCTTTTCCCTGAAAAATAAAAGCCAAACCGGTGCCGCCCAGTCCTGAGATGGTTTTGTCTGGGTTTAGGTTATCAAAAAATGTCTCAATTCTTTTGGCTGTTTCCTTTTCCTGACCTGACAGCTCAGGGTATTGGTGAAGGGTTTTTCTAAATTCAGTGAGTTCCTGAATTGTGGCAGGACAGAGTAGCATATTGGATTTTTTCAGAAATTTAACCGATTCGGAACCTAAAGCCAATCAAAATTACACGGAATCCTTTTTCGTACCTACAGAAAAAATTATTGCAAAGGCATCGATGTGCCTACAAAAAATAAAGAACTTTTTTATATTGGAAGCTGTAACCACTTAAACCATTTGAAAATGACAACTGAACAAAAATCTGCCATCGAACAGGAAATCGATAACCTGAAAGGCACATTGACCGGCAACATGTTTCATGATATGGATGCCCGAGACCAGATCCACAACCTTGAAATGCAGCTGAGAGGAGTCAAGCCCATGGACAGCCATTTTGATTGTATAGGTTGCGGAAGCTGATATTATTCTAACCTAAGCTTTATAGGGTTTTGTCTGTTGTCCCAAAAAAGCAATAGAGAAACCCTTTTTTATAAAAAATGCCAAATAACCGCTACTTCGTCATATACAAGCCTTTCGGGATCCTCAGCCAATTTAGCGGAGAAGCCGATACTTTGAAAGATGTGGCGGACTTTCCTCCTGAGGTCTATCCTGTAGGTCGCTTGGACAAAGACAGCGAGGGGTTGTTGCTGATTACGGATGATAAATCGCTGAACCATTATTTGCTGGACCCAAAATTCGGACACCTCAGGTCTTACTTGGCACAGGTGGAAGGAATTCCGAATGAGGAAGCGATCCGCCAACTGCAATCCGGAACAGAAATCAATGTGGACGGAAGGCTTTATGAGACCAAAAAAGCATTTGCCAAAATCCTTGCAGAACCGCCGCTGCTTCCTGATAGAAATCCTCCGATCCGGTACAGAAAGTCGGTTGCTGATACTTGGATACAGTTGACATTGACCGAAGGAAAAAACAGGCAAGTGAGGAAAATGACCGCTGCTGTTGGTTTTCCGACACTGCGCTTGGTCAGGTGGTCGATGGAAAACCTGACCATTGAGGGCTTCACTTCGGGAGAAGTAAGGGAATTTGAAAAAGAGGAAATCTACAAGGGCCTCAATATTCAGATCAAAACCTTTCAAAAGGATCAAATTAAAAGTAGGGACAAAACCTTTTCCAAGCCTTCCCTAAAAAGAAAGAAGTAATCAAAAATCCTATTTACCATTTGTCAATAAGTAAAAAGCATAAATTGGGATAAAGGGTATTTTGTTATAATTTAGCC
>JBBRFK010000140.1:0-10514 GCA_038224435.1 Cytophagales bacterium
TGTCTCCTGTTACATTTGATTTTCCAGAAAAATACCTTCCAGGAATCCTGTCTACCCCAAGCAATCCACCAAATCTGATGATGGTCAGGTCGTAATTTTTTTCCGATTGGAGAATTTGTTCGGCACGGAAAATCCCCAAACTTCCGGTATTGGCTACTGTGAGGGGAAAAGTTTCATCTACTTTTTGATTCCAATCCGGATAGACAGAAGTGGAGCTGACGAAAATGATTTTCTCCACTTTAGATTGGATGGCAAGCTCCCTGACAAATTTGATTTGCTCCTCATAAAATCCCTCAGGCACTGTCCTCGACCTCGGAGGGATATTAATAAAAAGCACATCTGTATCAAATAGCTTCCCAAATCCGGTTCCTTCAGGGTGGGGAAAGAATTTTAATAAAGCGGTTTCAATCCCTTTGGATTGCAATCCTGGTACTTTTTCGGGTGTGGTTGTGCTTCCCTTGACTTGGAATCCACCCTCCAAAAGGTGCAAAGCCAAAGGCCTTCCTAACCAACCCAAACCGATGATCGCTACTGAAGTCATAAAAAACAGTGGTAAATTTTCAAATATTTGGTAATTTGAGTGACTGACAAAGATAAAGGTAATTAAAAATGAAAATCAGGTTGAGGCTTCTTTATAAAACTCCGATGTTCCTTTCCAAAGTATTGGCGATGGGAATGATGTCAATTTTCATTTTCCCTTCCTGCAATTTCAATAAAAACAAAAATCCAATGATTGGAAATTGGTATGGTTTCGAAGAGGATTCGACCTATTATGAACTCTATGTAAACGACAGCTTGATCGTGCTCCACCATCCTCAAATCGGTCCGATTGGGTATGACTATCATATTGAAGGCAACCTGCTCGTGGTCAGCAACGAAGCCGGAATGGAAAGGATATGGCAGGTATTGGATGATACCAAAGATGCTTTCACTTTGACAGACAGTCTGGAATCCATCAGGTACACAAGGTTGGACCTACCAATCGGATTTTTCAAAAGCATCCAGGATTCTGTGGCGTACCAAGAATTCAAAAAAGGATTTCTGAACAGGTTTTCAAATAAAAACAAAGCCAAATAAAAATCCCTCCTTCGGGCTGAAAGAGGGATTCAAAATTATTTTTATTTTTTGGGCATTGTCCCCAAGATGTAATCCCAAAGCGGGGAACTCACACCAAAAGCGACATCGGGATCTTTGTAATGGTGAACTGCGTGATTTATCCAAAGGACTTTGAAAATATTTTTTGGAGGCTGGTAGGCATGGACAATGTAATGTACGCCCAGGTAAGAAGAATACCCAATCAAGAACCCAGGCAGGAAATATAATGCATAGTCTCCCATTATCAGGGTAAACACAAAATAGAAAACCAATACATAAGCAATACTGAAAATTGGAGGCATTGCCAGTCTATCCTTGTCTCGGGGATAATCATGGTGAACGCCATGAACGCTGTATTGAAGTTTATCTTTGACGGGTGTATCAGGCTCCATGTGGAAAAAATACTTGTGCATCATGTATTCCACAAAGGTGAAAACACAAATCCCAACCAACGAAACCAAAATCCCGACCCCAAAACTGATAGTGGTAATCGTTACTGCATAATATATACAAACCGTAGAAACCAAAAAGAACAAGGTAATAGGAACCGAAATATGTGTCCTTGAAAGTCTTTCCAGAAGTGGATTCTGAAACATATGGGCAGAACCCGCATTATCAGGCCTGTCCAACCTGCCGATTTTTTTCAATGTACTCGTGCTAGTTGGCATAGTTCAAATATTTGAGATTCTAAAAAAGGTCACAAAAGCTTTTCTAAAAATTAAATGCCGGCGGACCTTATTTCTTTAATTCACAAATTTACATTTAAAAGACAATTTTTTCTATTTAAGGAATAAAAATTCACTACTGGTTTAAATGATATTTCATATTCAAAGGCCTTGTTTCTTCCAAAGTCTGAAGGTATACCTGCTCGTACAAAGGCAATATTTTTTTAACATCAAATTCTTTTGCCCTTGCAAGTGCTCTTTCTTTGAAGCCCTCGAGGTTTTTGTCGTCAAGGATTTCAAGCGCTTTTTCAGTCATGGTCTTCACATCTCCGATCTTACAGGTAAATCCTGTCACCCCGTCTATATTCAATTCTGGAATACCTCCCGCATCAGAACTCAGGACAGGCACTTCGCATGCCATTGCTTCCAAAGCTGCCAATCCAAAACTCTCTTTTTCGGAAGGCATGACAAAAAGATCCGCCACAGAAAGGACTTCCTCCACAGCATCAAGCTTGCCAAGAAACCTGATGTCATCACAGCTACCCAATTCCCTGCAAAGTCTTTCCATCTTATCCCTTTCAGGTCCATCCCCTACCAGCAACAGTTTTGCAGGAATTTTTTTTCTCAATTCATAAAAAACATGGATCACATCCTCTACCCTTTTGACTTTTCTGAAATTGGAGGTATGAACCAAAAGTTTCTCTCCATTTGGACAGATTGCCAACTTGAAATGTTCTTTCTTTTGTCTCTTGAACCTGTCTAGGTCAATAAAGTTTGGAATGACTACTATTTTTTTCTTGATGTCAAAATGTTCATATGTGGCCTTTCTCAAATCCTCTGAAACTGCAGTCACTGCATCAGATTGGTTGATACTGAAGGTAACTACAGGTTCATAACTTGGATCCTTTCCTACCAAAGTGATGTCCGTTCCGTGAAGTGTCGTGACTACGGGAATGTAAATCCCCTGTTCCTTGAGAATCTGCTTTGCCATATATGCTGCTGAGGCATGTGGGATTGCATAATGGACATGAAGAAGGTCAAGCTTTTCAAAATTGACCACATTCACCATTTTGCTTGCAAGTGCAAGTTCATACGGGGCATGTTCAAACAAAGGATAGCTTTTGATATCCACTTCATGATAGAAGAGATTTTGATTGAAAAAATCGAGCCTTGTGGGCTGTCGGTAAGTGATGAAGTGGATTTGGTGGCCTTCCTTGGCTAGGGCTTTCCCTAACTCTGTGGCTACCACTCCACTACCTCCAAAAGTAGGATAACAAACTATTCCTATTTTCATGCTGATTGAGATGAATGTTTATAACAAAAAATTAAACACGGTTTTTATATAAAATTGTTCAATTCTCTCGATTTAATATTTTTATGGAATGGCATTTGGCAATCCAATTGATGCTTGCAAAAATCCAAGAAATTACTCCCATCCCCAACAATCCAAAGCCTCATTCAATGGATTTAAGAAAAAAAGGAAAATTCCTTTACTATTTCTCCTTTACCCAAACCAAATTCCCATCCTTCTCCTGATTTACCATGGCTTGGTATATGATATCATGGATTTCCTGACGGACACCGTCTTTGAGTAACAGGTTGTTCTCGGCATATGGATGAACACGGTTGGAAAGAAATACATAAATCAGGTCATTCTCAGGATCTGCCCAAACACATGTTCCGGTAAATCCCGTGTGGCCAAAAGTACTTTTTGGAGCAAGGTTGCCTGCACTACCGCCTTTGCCAATTGCTGGTTCGGGCTTGTCCCATCCCCATCCCCGCCTACTTTGCAGAGATTGCCTCTTGGTGAATCTTTCAACCGTTTTCTCATTGATAAATTCCACATCTCCATATTTGCCTCCATTCAGCATCAGCTGCATCATGACGGCTAAGTCATTGGCTTTGCCAAAAAGTCCGGCATGACCGGCAACTCCACCATACATCGCTGCTCCGGGATCGTGCACATAACCTTGAATCTGTCGCTTCCTGAATGCCACATCGTCTTCCGTCGGGGCGACAAAGTCTATCGGATATTTATTGGCCGGATTGAATGTCATGGAATATAGCCCAAGCGGCCCATAGAGGTTATGCTCCAAAAATTCATCCAACGGCTGATGGGTCAACTCCTCCACCAATGCCTGCATCAGGTACATGGTCAGGTCAGAGTATACATAGCTGTACTTTTTCCTGTTGGCTTCGGGTTTTCTCAGTTCGGATTTCACCGTCCACGCCCAGATGCTGTCGCGAAGGGAATTCATGGCAAACATCTCATTGGAAACTGAAAGTGAAAATCCCTGCTCTGCAGCAGGCTTGTAATATTCTGTCTTCCATTGGCCCGCTTCCACTGTTTTGGTATAATGGGGTATAAATGCCACAAGCCCAGCCTCATGGGCCAGAATATCGCTCAATATCAAATGTTCTTTATTGGTATTGCGCAACTCCGGGATATATCGTCCGATTGGCTTGTTCATGTCAATCAAACCCCTGCTTTCAAGGAACATGACCGCTTGGGTCGTTGCCAGTATTTTGGTGATAGAGGCAAGGTCATATATAGTTTCTGTACTGACAGGCTTGGCATTCTTGTAATCATAATAGCCATAGGCTTTTTCAAAGACTACCTGACCGTTTTTCGCTACCAAAACCACCCCACCGGGAAATGCCTGCTTTGCGATGCTTTTGGCCATGATAGTATCGATTTTTGCCAATTTTCTGCTGTCAAGGCCCTGGCTTTCAGGAATACTGTAGGAAAGCCTTCCCAATCCTTCCAAATATCCCCCCGTACCTTGCCTCAAGGTCAGGTTGACCGATACCGGCAGGAGACCATGGGCATCTCTTGCCCCAAAAATAATCTCCGGAACAAGTTTTTGGGTAATGGCATTATTCTCAAAAGCCACAATATTATGCGGCATCTCCGGCAAGGACTTGATCGAATAAGCACTTCCGAAGACAACGAGAATAACGTTTTTCTCCAGACTTAATTTTTTGATGAATTCAAAATCACTCATGCTCACTCCAAAATTCTTTTTGGGGGTATTGGTGATCCCCATCATTCCGATAATGACGGTTTGGTAAGGTTGGAGCTTCTGCGCAAGGACATTTAGGCTGTCTTCTTTAGCCCCATTGTTGATTCGGAAATGGTCAAACCTGGCATATTTGTCCAATTTTTTTTGGAATTCTGTCCCATTTCCCCCGATGGTAAGGGAAGCAAAATTTTGCATGTCCAAATGCCTTAGCGGGAGCAGGTTGTCTTTGTTGGAAGTGACAGTGATGGATCTTTCGTAAAGCTTCTCCACCAAAAGTGCTGCCTCAGGTCTATTGATTTTTTCGGCCAGCTTGTAAGTATCTATTGACCGGTTTTGATCTAATCCTGCCCAAAACTTTGCTTTGAGAATTCTTCTGATCTTGTCATCCACTTCCTCCTGACTGATCTTTCCTTCATTGACTGCCTGAAGAATGAGTGCCTTGGCCTTAGGGACATCCTGAGAATACAACAACACATCATTCCCCGCCAAAAGGGCATGTAAGTCAACCTCTCCGGGTTTTAAATATTTGGATACACCTTTCATGTTTAGGGCGTCAGTGAAAACCAGTCCTTTGAAGTTCATTTGCTTTTTCAACAAATCAGTGACAACGTACTTGGAAAGTGTGGTTGCCTTGTCGGTTTCACTATCCATACTCGGCACATGCAGGTGGGCGACCATGACGCTCATCAGGTCGTTTTCAATCAGTTCCCGATAGGGATAGAGGTCAATGTCTTTTATTCTGGTTTCGGAATGCTTGATGATAGGAAGGGTATAATGGGAATCCGTCTCGGTATCACCATGTCCCGGAAAATGCTTGGCATTGGCCATAATGCCGTTATCCTGCAAACCTTTCATGTAGGCCAATGATTTTCTGGTGACCAAATGTTTTTCTTCCCCGAAGGCACGGTACCCGATCACCGGATTATTGGGATTGGAATTCACATCTACCACCGGTGCAAAATTGATATGCATCCCAAGGGATTTGAATTGAAAGGCGATTTCTTTACCCATCTCATAGATCAGTTCCTCGTCGGGAAGCGCCCCCAAGGTCATGGCTTTGGGAAATCCGATGATGGAATCCAACCTCATGTTGACACCCCATTCCGCATCCATGGCAATAAATAGGGGCATTTTGGAAATGGATTGGTAGTAATTGGTCAGGTTGGCCTGCCTCACCGGTCCTCCCTGAAAAAAAATCAATCCACCAATATTTTGTTCGGTAACCAATTTGGCAATTTCGGCAGTATGCTTTTCATCTCTATTGGAATAAGCGGCCACCATAAAAAGCTGTCCCAAGCGGTCTTCAAAACTGTTTCTCTCAAAAATGCTATCCACCCACTCCAGCTGCCTTCCGATATTTTCGGCCTGAAGTGGATCCTTTTCATCCAATTTTGAATCATTGTTGGATTTTTCCCATCCCATCAACACGTCTGACTGAAATATAACGACCAACCCCAACAGGATACCCCAAACTTTTATACGCATGCTCTTGTTTAATTTTTATTGCTTGAATTTTAAAATAACTTTGTATGAATATACATCAATTTGTACAAACATATACGAAAAAAGTAAGCCCAAAGTATCAATATGTGATGATTGGGACAGATGTTTTATAATTGAATGATTACCGAATTGAATTTAACCGTCCTATGAAATTACCCTCATTATTCAGATCAGCCCAGCCCATGCGGTTTGGTATCAAGCCTAGGTTCTATGATCCTGTCAAAGAGGAAATCGAACAGAGGACCGCAAGGATCAAGAAAGAGCTTCAGATGGAAGGAAAGCTTCCTTATGAAGAAGGATATGATCCTGAAAATGATTCATTCAGAGGTTCTGCGATCCGTGGGGCATTTACCCAAGGCAGTCCCATCAAAGGCAAAACTACCACACCTTTTTCAAACACCGGATTTTTGAGGCTATTGATTTTTTTGGTATTGATAGTTCTTGTTTTTGGGTATGTCTATTATGGGCCTGACGCAGTGTATTACTTGTTATATTTCGCTTTTGGTGTTTTGCTGGTCTATTTGATATTCAAGCTTAAGGGAAGGCCTAAGCAATGAGTGACATTATCCATTTACTCCCTGATGCGATCGCCAATCAGATTGCCGCAGGAGAAGTAGTCCAACGTCCCGCATCCGCCGTGAAAGAATTGCTTGAAAATGCCGTTGATGCCAAAGCGACGCACATTCAGGTGATCGTCAAGGAGGCCGGAAAAACACTCATTCAAGTCATTGACAACGGCAAAGGCATGTCCATGACCGATGCCAGAATGTGCTTTGAGCGGCATGCAACTTCTAAGATCAGAAATACAGAAGACCTTTTTTCGATCCGAACTTTCGGATTCCGGGGTGAAGCTTTGGCTTCCATCGGCGCAGTGGCCCAAGTGGAGATGAAAACCCGGCAGAGCGGCGCCGAATTGGGGACAATAATTGTGATGGAAGGTTCGGAGGTAAAAAAACAGGAACCTGTTTCCTGCGCTGAGGGAACTTCAATTTCTGTCAAAAACTTATTTTTCAATGTTCCGGCGAGGAGAAATTTTCTGAAATCCAATCCCGTGGAAATGCGCCACATGGTGGAAGAATTCCAGCGGGTTGCCCTTTCTTATCCTGAGATCGCCTTTACTTTCATCCAGAACGACCTAGAGCTCTTCAGGCTTTTGCCGGGAAAACTCAGTAACCGCATCATCGGTATTTTTGGCAAATCCTATCAGGGACAATTGGTAACCTGCCTCGAAGAAACACCGCACCTCAATGTGCTTGGATACATCGGCAAGCCTGAGTCTGCCAAGAAAACACGCGGTGAGCAATATTTCTTTGTCAACAACAGGTTTATCAAAAACAACTACCTCAACCACGCTGTCAGCAATGCCTTTGAAGGGCTGATGTCCGGAGACATGCAACCATTTTACGTGCTGTTTTTAGAGATCGACCCAAGCCATATTGACATCAATGTCCATCCTACCAAAACGGAGATCAAGTTTGACGATGAAAGGACAGTCTATGCCGTGGTGAGATCGGCGGTCAAACAATCCCTTGGAGCACATAACGTGGTGCCAGCCATTGATTTCAGTTTTGATGTGAATTTTACCGAAAACTGGAAATCCAATCTGGAACAAACTGAGGCTGTCCATATAGAAAATACCCTCAAACCCGACAATCAGGGCATAGAAAATAAATACAAAACATTTCAAAGCCCGGCTTTCCAGAAGCAATCTGTTTCCGGTTGGGAAAAACTCTTTGAGGGGGGAGGAAGTCAAAGTGAAATTTCCAGGGGGAAGGAAATTAGAAATTCCGAGCGTGATGGGATTTTGACCATTTCTTCCAAAGCGAATGAGGATGTCATCCAATTTCCGGAGGGGAATACCTCCGGGGCGACTTTTCAAGTTGAAAACAATTATATTGTAGCCCAAATGTCCACCGGGCTGATGATCATAGAGCAGCAGTCGGCACATGAACGGATCCTATACGAGAGATACCGCAAACAACTCCATCAGGCAGCCGGCGCATCACAGCAATGCCTGTTTCCTCCCCATATCCAGTTGAGTCAGGCAGATTTTGCCTTGGTGATGGATATCAAGGAGGAGCTGATGAGTCTAGGTTTCGTGATTGTGGAGTTCGGCAGAGACACTGTTTTGATTCAAGGTGTGCCTGCCGACATTCAGGTCAACAATGAAAAAGCGCTTTTCGAGGGATTGCTCGAGCAGTTTAAGCACTTCAAGTCCGAGCTTTCATTGGATAAAAGAGAAAACCTGGCGAGGTCACTCTCGCGAAGATCGGCGATCAGGCGGGGCACCAAACTGGACATGGCGGAAATGGAAACCATCGTTGGCCAGCTATTTGCCTGTCAAAATCCAAATTATGGCCTTTCGGGGAACAAAACCTTTGTGAAAATCGATTTACAACAAATTCACGGCTTCTTTACCAGATAATGTATGTTTAGAAATATTACCCCTGTAGTCAAAAATATCTTGATCATCACGGTAGCAGTCTATGTCGTGACGGCGTTTTTGATGCCGCAGCTCAAGGGTATGCTGGCACTCTATTATGTAAACAGTAACCGCTTTATTCCCACCCAATTTTTGACATACATGTTTATGCATGCCGATGGATGGCATCTTTTCAGCAACATGCTTGGTTTGTTCATTTTCGGTCCGTTATTGGAGGAATTTCTTGGACCGAAAAAAATCCTGACATTGTGGATGGTATGTGGTGTGGGTTCAGGATTGTTGTATTCAGGCTACACAGCCTATCAGATAAACAAGCTGGACAATAAAATCAGTGCATTTTATGAGGAGCCTAGTCCCGAACAGTTCAATCAATTTGTGATTCAAAACAGGCACTTATTCAAGGTAGGCGTATTTGATTTTGTGGATGCGTACAGTCGCAATCCCGGAGATCAGGCCCTTATTCAAAGAGCGAAAGAAAACTTGACGGCAGTACGTGACCTTCAGGCCAATGTCCCCATGGTAGGCGCGTCGGGGGCTTTGTTTGGTGTGTTGATCGCATTTGCGATGCTTTTCCCAAACACCCAGCTCTTTTTATTGTTTCCCCCTATGCCGGTCAAAGCCAAATATCTGGTTTTGTTTTACGGTCTTTACACCATATACAACGTTGTAAATAACAACCCACTCGACAATGTGGCGCACTTTGCCCATCTCAGCGGCTTGATAGTAGGAGCAGGATTGGTGTATTATTGGAAAAAAAGTAGAAAAGACTTTTATTGAAAACAGCTATGTACGAAGGATTCTGGTATAACCTCAAAAACGCTTTCAAGCTCCAAAACAACAGTCTGTACAAGATCATTGCGATCAACATTCTGGTGTTTTTTGTGTTGGTTTTTATAAGGGTGATTTTTACCCTTTCAGGAGCGGGGGAGATCTATCAGGGTTTCCGAGCCATGCTGATGATGCCGGCGGATATCCCGCAACTGATTATCCAACCTTGGTCGGTATTGACCTACATGTTTTTTCATGAGGGAATTTTCCATATCCTTTTCAATATGTTGTTTTTGTATTGGTTTGGTCTTATCCTCAACGAATACCTTGGAAGTAAAAGATTGGCCAATATCTACATTTTGGGTGGACTGGCCGGTGGGGTGTTCTACCTGTTGATGTATAATATCTCTCCCTACTTCGCAGAATCATTGCCAAGTGCCCGGATGTTGGGTGCAAGTGCCGGAGTCTATGCGGTCGTAGTGGCAGCGGCTACTTTGGCACCGAATACTACCTTTTTCCTGATCCTCATAGGTCCTGTCAAAATAAAATACATCGCCATTTTTTATGTATTGATCGCTTTTGTCAATTCTACAGGTAACAACGCCGGAGGGGAACTTGCGCATTTGGGAGGGGCAGCTTTGGGCTTCCTGTATGTCAACCAACTCCAAAAAGGCAGGGACATGGGTTCATGGATCCAGGCAATAGGAAATTTCTTTACAAAAATTTTCACCAGAAAATCCCCTGTCAAAGTTTCCTACAGGAAAACAAAAACCTATTCTTCTGTAGGAGATTTTTCACAAACCAAAACAGGCAAACCGACTACAGCCACAAAAATCGAGGTGGTCTCCCAAGAAGAAATTGATTTGATTTTGGACAAAATAGCCGCAAAAGGCTATGATGCACTCAGCAAGGAGGAGAAGAGGAAGCTTTTTGAGTTCAGTAAGAAGTAAGTTTTTTGACTAAAAATGGGGTATTTTTCAGTGGGCAGTTTTCAGTGGGCGGTGGGCAGTTTTCAGT
>JBBRFK010000141.1:0-10440 GCA_038224435.1 Cytophagales bacterium
TATTTTCTCAAATACTGCAATTTTGGAATCAATTTGAATTCCATTTATCCACAGCCATCTCGGGAATACTCATTTTATATAAGTGGGCTATGAAATTTCCCTAAATCGTTTTACCTTTTTGGCTCGTTAATTATTCAAACCCAATTACCTTACCATGAAAAGAAGAGACGCCCTACGGAGCCTAGCCCTGATTACAGGCGGGCTGGTGTTGGTGCCTTCCTGCGATTTCTCCAAGGAAGACATTCTCAGTGCCTACCAAAACCTTCAAATCACGCCATCCCTCAAGCAGCTTTTGTCAGATATCGCCGGGACAATAATTCCTTCGGGAAAGACCAAAGGAGCTTCCGACATTGCCTTAGAGGATTTTATCCTTGTGATGGTCAATGACTGTGTAGATTCCGAAGGCCAAAAGTCCTTTGTGCAGGGATTGCAGGGTTTTGAAGATTTCAGTAAAAATAGTGGAGGAAGTGCCTTTTCAAAACTGGATCAGGCAGGAAAAGAAGGGGTAGTGAAAGCTGCAATGGAAATTGAAATACCTGAGGAAGTAAAACCTGACGATCCTCACAAGGCTACTAAAGAATTTATAGGAATGGCCAAGCGCTTTACCGTTCAAGGTTTTATGATGTCAGAATACATCCAAACCCAAATAAAACCCTATTCCCTTATCCCCGGTGATTACCAAGGGGCAGTATTAATCTCAGACCTCAAACCCGAAAGAATCAATGGCTAATCTGAATATAGACGCAGTAAAAGAAAGGACTTTTCAAGCGATTGTGATCGGTTCGGGAATCAGCGGTAGCTGGGCCGCCAAGGAACTCACCGAACATGGAGTCAAAACCCTCGTCATCGAAAGGGGCAGGGAAGTAAAGCACCTCAAGGATTACCCAACCACAAGCATGCTTCCGCATGAGTTTGAGCATCGAGGACAGATTACCCAGGAAATCCAAAAAGAAAACCCGATTGCCAGCCGTTGCTATGCATTCAAGGAAGACGCGGCACATTTTTTTGTCAAAGACAATGAGCATCCCTATGTTCAGGAAAAACCATTTGACTGGATCCGAGGCTATCAGGTAGGAGGTAAATCCCTGCTTTGGGCAAGGCAAGTGCAGCGTTGGTCGGATTTTGATTTTGAAGGTCCGGCAAGAGATGGTTTTGCAGTAGATTGGCCGATCAGATACAAAGACATTGCTCCTTGGTATAGCCATGTGGAGAAATTCGCAGGAGTTTCCGGCAATAAAGACGGACTTTCAAACCTTCCTGATGGGGAATTTTTGCCAGGTTTTCCATTAAATGTGGTCGAGCAATATTTTCAGGACCAACTCAGGCAGCATTATGGTGATGACCGCCACATGATATTGGCCCGTTGTGCCCATATCACAGGTAATTTTGATTACTATGCACAGCAGGGCAGAGCAAAATGCCAAAGCAGAAACTTATGTCAAAGAGGCTGTCCTTTTGGAGGGTATTTTTCTGCCAACTCCTCCACCATTCCTTGGGCTGAAAAAACCGGGAACATGACCATGCGTACTGATGCAGTCGTTCATTCTATTATTTATGATGAAGAAAAAGGAAAAGCTACAGGAGTCCGGATCATTGATGCCCATTCCAAAGAAATGGAGGAATATTATGCGGATGTTATTTTCGTAAATGCAGCAGCGCTGAATACCAACCTGATCCTATTGAACTCCACCTCCAACCGCTTCCAAAATGGACTTGGCAATGACAGCGGCTTATTGGGAAAATATGTCGCTTTCCATAATTATAGAGCAGGTATCAATGCAGACTATGAAGGCCATCAAGAATATACAACCCAAGGCGGAAGACCTACCTCGGGGTATTTTCCGAGATTCCGCAATCTCAAAAAACAGGAAACAGATTTCCTAAGGGGATATGCTGCAGGATTTGGAGCCAACAGGGGAAGCTACGCAGACCAAAGCGGTATCGGGATGGAATTGAAAGAAAATCTCCTGAATCCTGATAAATATGGACCTTGGAGGGTAAATTCTCATATGATGGGCGAAACCATTCCAAAAGAAAGCAACTATGTCGCTTTAGAACCCAATGCCAAAGATCCATTTGGGATGCCACAATTGAAAATCAATGTCGATTATGATGACAATGATGAGAAAATGATCAAGGATTATTTGGAGCAGATGACCGAGATGTTTGAGAAAGCTGGTTTCACAAATATCAAAACCCGTGACGACAAGCGTGCCCCGGGATTGGATATCCACGAAATGGGTGGCGTGCGCATGGGAAAAGATCCCAAGAATTCTTTGCTCAATGGCAACCACCAACTTCATGCTGTTCCAAATGTCTATGTCACAGACGGGGCATCCATGACTTCAACAGCCACCCAGAATCCATCACTGACATATATGGCCTTTGCGGCAAGGGCGGCGCATCATGCGATAAAGAATTTAGGTTGACTTTTATTAGATTTCCCAAATGAAAAATCCCGTTCAGGTAGTCCTGATCGGGATTTTTTATGGAATCAACTTGGAATCCCAAATTACAATTTTAAGCCATTACCTCTACTTTCTCCGAGATTTCTACTTTTTCCGGAGCCCTTCCGGCCGCTTTCAAGAAATCATAATGGGATTTCAATGCCGAGCCAAAAGTAGCATTCTCATTGTATGGCAAGTTAAACTCATATGCAGTTTCTTTCACGATTTCAGAAATGGCAACATAATGGATATGGCAGATTTTTGGGAAAAGGTGGTGTTCTACCTGAAGGTTCAAGCCACCGCAAAAGAAGTTTACCACAGGGTTGTTCCTTGCAAAATTGGCAGTAGTCCGCATTTGATGCGCTGCCCAGGTTTCTTCGATATTTTCCTCGCCTTGAGGATTCGGCATTTCTGTGTCCTCGACCAAATGTGCCAATTGGAATACCAATCCCAATACCAACCCTTCAGCGAAATTCATCACCAAAAAGCCTATGGTATACTGCCACCAAGTGATGTCCATGACGACCAAGGGAATGATGATGAATAGAGAATAATAGAGGAGTTTAAAAAAGAAAAGGTTGAAATATTCAATTTTAGGATGCTTGTTGACGTGGGTTCCAATCTTCTTCTGAAAAAACTTCACATAGTCTTTTCTGAAAAACCACGACAATGAGGCCAAAGAATATAAAGCGAAAGCGTAAATGTGTTGGTATTTATGGATTGATTTCAGAGGTTCCTCCGGTGAAACCCTGACCAAACCCGGTGCGACATCCAAATCCCCATCATGACCGATGATATTGGTGTAAGTATGGTGGACTTTATTGTGGGTGATATTCCACACGTACACATTGGCACCGATGATATTGAAAAAAAACCCTAGGGATTTGTTTACGAATGCATTTTTCGAATAAGATCCGTGCAACGCATCATGGCATACGTTGAATCCAATAAATGCCATGTTCATACCCAAAGCAATTGCCAAAAACAAAGAGACAATAGTGGGGAATACCTCAAATAAGATCAGGAAATAAAGTCCGACAAATGAAGTAAGATAGAAAATGGTTTTTAGCACCATCGCCGTGTTGGCGTACTTGGTAATATTGTTTGTCTTGAAATAGTCATCTACATTGTTTTTGACCGTAGCGAAAAACTGCGAGTTTCCTGAATCAAGAAACTTAAGGGATGTATTCATAATTAAATTTTAAAATAATCTTTTTGGTTAATTGCAATGAACAACTGGTAGAGCTTTAAATTGTTTTTGAAAACTTGCAGAGCTGTAAATGGGTGATGAAAATTAATTTTAGAGCTGACCGCAGGAAAAAGAAATTTTAATCTGTTTCAAGAACGCCAAACTTGTCCGTATTTCCGAATATTTAACAGATTGTTTTATGATATTGAGGATAATTGACCTTTTTGCCCAAAAATCTAGCCGATTATTCCCTTAAGGTCAGCGGGTGAGTAATAGATGGATTTCAAGGTTTTTCGGTCTTCCTTCCGATAGACGAGGTACAAATCCCCCTCTTTTTCGTAGTGACAATCGACTCCCTGGTTCTGATAATGGGTTACTGTTTGATCTGCTTCGGTTTCTGTTTTACAGGCTTTGCTCATGTTAGATCGCTGTACTTCGTCAAACAAATCCTTGAATTTGTTGGCCAATCCAAATTCCAAAATAGCGCCAGAAAGTACATATTGAATGTCACAAAGGGCATCTGCAACTTCTACGATATCCCGGTTTTTGATCCCTTCCTCAAGTTCTTTTAATTCCTCTGCTATAAGGGAAACACGAAGCTGACAGCGTTTGGCATCAGGTATCTGCGGTTCGGGCAAAATTGGATTCTTGAAAGTCTGATGGAAAGCGGCGACGGAAGTGAGGCTTTTAGGGTCTTGCATTGAGGTTTTTTTTGTTTGCTGCAAAATAAAAAAACGGAGCCGTAAAACCCCGTTTCTTTGATAAATTATGGAAAGGATTTTTAAGCTCCTTTTACGATGGTATTGTATCGCTCGCCTACTGTTTTCCAGTCTATGACATTCCAGAATGCCGTCAGGTAATCAGGTCTTCTGTTTTGGTAATTGAGGTAATAGGCATGCTCCCATACGTCTACTCCTACTAGAGGAATTCCCTGAAAGTCTGAAATATCCATCAAGGGATTGTCCTGATTGGGCGTACTGCCGATCTGTAGCAGGTTATTTTTGTCCAACACCAGCCAAGCCCAGCCCGAACCGAACCTGCTTTTTCCGGCATCTTCAAATTTTGTTTTGAAATCTGCAAAGCTTCCAAAAGCACCGTTGATGGCTTCAGACAAATCTCCGGCTGGTTCTCCTCCACCGGTCGGTGACATGATTTTCCAATAGAGTTCATGGTTATAATGTCCGCCACCGTTGTTTCTCATTTTTGTAGAATATTTCGAAATATTCATCATCACTTCTTCGAGCGGTTTGCTGACATCCACATTTTCCTCGGCAGAAGCTTCTCCAAGGTTTTTGGCATAAGCGGCAGCATGCTTGGTATAGTGGATTTCCATTGTCATGGCATCGATATGTGGCTGGAGTGCCGTATAATCATAGCCTAGCGGAGTCTGCTCAAAACCTGTACTTAGGAGGGTTTTTACCTCTTCTGATTCCTCGCCTTCACCGCCGCATGCGGTCAAAAACGCAGAACCAACCAAGGAACTGCCTATTCCCAGAGCTATGGTGGCCTTGGAGCTATGGCTTATAAAAGTTCTTCTTGAAACGTTGTAAGTCGTCTTTTTCATAGAGATTTATTTCCTTTTAGTGGATTTTCAAATTTGAATCGATCAACAAGTTAACCAATTCACTCAGATAATGAAACCTAAAAGCAGACAATAAGTCTGATTTTGTGACAAGATGGTTATGTTTGTAAAACCATAATAGCTTGGTTTGGTTTTTGAAAACAACCAATTCCATGCAATAAAAGTCAATGGCTATGGAAATTTCATTTTATAAATACCAAGGAACGGGCAACGATTTTGTCATGATCGATGACAGGATCAACTCTTTTCCACACCATGACCTTGCTTTTGTTCAGAAATTATGTGACCGAAAATTTGGAATTGGTGCCGATGGATTGATATTGATCAGGGATAAGGGAGACTTTGATTTTGAAATGGTTTATTTCAACGCCGACGGCTCGCAGAGTATGTGTGGAAACGGGGCTAGGTGCGCTGTCGCTTTCGCAAGGTTTCTGGGAATTATTGATCATAATACGAATTTTCTTGCCATCGACGGTGGACACCAAGCTATAGTGGCCGAGGATTGGATTGAATTGCAAATGCTCCCCGTCCCGAGCATTGCCACTGCCGGACAGGATTATTTTGTGAATACAGGTTCCCCACATCATGTGAAATTTGTAGAAAATGTTACCGGATACCCGGTTTTTGAAGAAGGAAAAGAAATCCGGTATAGTAAAGAATATTCGCCAAAAGGAACGAATGTCAATTTTGTTACGCCATTAGGCGAAGATGAAATCCACGTCAGGACCTATGAAAGAGGTGTTGAAAATGAAACACTTTCCTGTGGGACAGGAGTGACGGCCTGTGCATTGGTTTATGGCTACCGGAATCAACTGGATGAAGTAAAAATCCACACACCTGGAGGAAAGCTCAAAGTTAAATTTACCCAAAGTGCAGACGGGAGTTTTCGGGATATTTGGTTGATAGGACCGGCGGTCCAGGTGTTTAAAGGAAGAATAGAGGTTTAAAAAGGAGATTTGTGGCTACTGGAAAGGATATTAATTGTCTGTGTCTTTCCCTTGTCTCCGGTCTTATATCTTGTCACTGATTACTATATTTAATAAAAACGAAGTAATTTTACACCCTATTACACACTAAATACCATATGTTAGATTTTATAGCCAAAGGACTGGCAAAAGTTTTCGGGACCAAGTCAGATAGAGATGTGAAGGAATTGAGTCCCAAGGTTCCCTTTATCAATGAGGCGTTCAAGAAATTGGAAAGTCTCAGTGATGAAGGTCTAAGGGCAAAAACCGAAGAAATCAAAGCCATCATCAATGCGGATTTAAAGCCTTTTGATGATAATGTAGCCGTCTTCAGAGATCAGATCAATGCTTTGTCGTCGGATAAGGTCCACGAAAAAGATGCCCTTTTTACCGAAATAGAAAAGACTGAGAAATCGAGGGACGAAGCTTTGGAAGTTGTTTTGGATAAGGTATTGGCAGATGCTTTTGCAGTAGTCAAAGAAACGGCAAGAAGATTTAAAGAAAATGGCAAACTGGTGGTAAAGGCATCCTTGATGGATAAAGAACTTGCCGCCAAAAAAGCAAACATTGAAATCCAGGGAGAAGAAGCCATCTGGCACAATAAGTGGATGGCTGCCGGTACGGAGGTAGTCTGGGACATGGTCCATTATGACGTACAGCTGATCGGTGGGATGGTGTTGCACAAAGGAAAAATCGCAGAAATGGCCACAGGTGAGGGTAAAACATTGGTTTCTACCCTTCCTGCGTACCTCAATGCGCTTTCCGGAAGGGGAGTTCACATCGTCACGGTCAACGATTACCTCGCCAAAAGAGACTCCGAATGGAATGCCCCGCTTTTTGAATTCCATGGACTTACTGTGGATTGTATAGATAAGTACCAGCCCAACTCAGGAGCAAGAAAAAAAGCTTATGCCTGTGACATTGTCTATGGTACCAACAATGAGTTTGGTTTTGACTATCTGAGGGACAATATGGCCCGCGAATCAGGGGATCTCGTCCAAGGCAAGCATCATTACGCGATGATTGACGAAGTGGATTCCGTGCTGATCGATGATGCAAGGACGCCTCTGATCATATCAGGTCCTGTTCCCCGGGGTGATGAGCATGAGTTTATGGAAATGAAGCCAAGGGTCTCAACCCTTGTGGATGAGCAGCGGAAGCTTGTGCAGGGATACCTCAATACTGCCAAGAAAATGATTCAGGAAAAAAATGAAAAGGAAGCAGGGTTGCCGCTTTTCAGGGCATTTAGAGGCATGCCAAAATACAAGCCTTTAATCAAGTTTTTATCCGAGCCTGGAATCAGGGTAATCCTCCAAAAAACAGAAAACCATTACCTCCAAGATAACAAAAGGATGATGCCGGAAGCGGATCAGCCGCTGTTGTTTACCATTGAAGAAAAAACCAATGGTGTGGAGCTTACCGATAACGGCATCGAGGTAATCACCCAAAAGAATGAAAACCCGAGCTTCTTCATCCTTCCCGACATCGGCATGGAAATCGCCGAAATGGAAAAAAATCCGGACATCGACGACAAAGAAAAGTTGATCAGGAAAGAGGAGTTGATCAAAGACTATAGCGTGAAAGCCCAAAGAATCCATACAGTTAACCAATTGCTAAAGGCATATTGTATGTTCGAAAAGGATACCGAATATATCCTGGTAGATGGCAAAGTAAAGATCGTCGACGAGCAGACAGGCCGGGTAATGGAAGGAAGAAGGTATTCTGACGGACTCCATCAGGCCATCGAGGCAAAGGAGAATGTGAAAGTAGAAGACGCTACGCAGACCTATGCGACGATTACCCTCCAAAACTATTTTAGAATGTACCACAAACTTGCAGGGATGACGGGTACTGCGGAAACAGAAGCGGGAGAATTCTGGACGATTTACAAATTGGATGTGGTCGTAATCCCTACCAACAGATCCATCATCAGGCAAGACAGAGAAGACAAAGTATACAAGACCGTCAGGGAGAAATTCAATGCCGTAGCGGATGAAATCGTGGAACTGACCACAGCAGGAAGACCGGTTTTGGTCGGTACTACTTCGGTAGAAATTTCCGAAATTTTAAGTAGGATGCTTACTATCCGCAAAATCCAGCACCAGGTTTTGAATGCCAAACAACATGCGCGTGAAGCGGACATTGTAGCTGAAGCCGGAAAACCGGGAACAGTGACCATTGCCACCAACATGGCGGGACGTGGTACGGATATCAAATTGGCACCGGAATCAAGAAAAGCAGGTGGTTTGGCTATCGTAGGTACAGAAAGACATGAATCCAGACGTGTTGACCGTCAGCTTCGAGGACGATCAGGACGCCAGGGAGATGTGGGTTCTTCACAGTTTTTTGTTTCATTGGAAGATAACCTCATGCGGTTATTCGGTTCGGATAGGATTGCAAAACTCATGGACCGGATGGGTTTGGAGGAAGGAGAAGTCATCCAGCACTCGATGATTACCAAATCCATCGAAAGAGCCCAAAGGAAAGTGGAGGAAAATAACTTTGGAGTAAGAAAAAGACTTTTGGAGTATGATGATGTCATGAATTCCCAAAGGGAAGTGGTATACAAAAGAAGGAGAAATGCACTGAAGGGCGAACGTCTGGAATTGGATATTCTCAATGTTATGTACGACGTATGCTTTGACATCATCCAAATGGGTAAATCTACAGAAGATGCCGACAACCTCAGGATGAACATATACAGTTCTTTGGGCATCGACCACCCCTTCAGTTTAGAGGATCTCAAATCCAAAGAAACAAGAGTTCTTACACAGCAGCTCTTTGATGCCGCATACCAGCATTATGTGGGCAAAAACGACAGCATTGTCAACAAGGCATTACCTGTTTTGAAAGATGTGCATACCAACAGAGGGGCAACAGTGAAAGAAATCATGGTGCCGATCTCGGATGGCTTCAAGCAGATTGGAGTGGTAGTCAACCTCGAATCCGTTGTCAAAAATGAAGGAAGGGATTTGATCAGAAACGTAGAAAAAAATGTCACTTTGGCGATCATCGATCAGAACTGGAAAGAACATCTACGTGATATGGATGACTTGAAGCAATCTGTTCAGAATGCCGTTTATGAACAAAAGGATCCTTTGTTGATTTATAAATTCGAAGCTTTCGAAATGTTCAAGCGCTTCGTGGGCAAACTTAATGAAGATACCATTTCATTCATCTCCAAAGCGGACCTCCCTGCCCAAGATCCAAATCAGGTGAAGGCTGTCCAAGCACCCCGCAAGGAAGAAAACTATGTGAAAGCCTCCAAAGAGGAAGTTGGAAGCAGTTTAAATCCTGGAAGAGGAAGACAATCTGCCACAGCAGTTGCCAATAGAACCGCTTCTCCAAGGATCGTCGCTCCAAGAAAATCTGATAAGGTGTATGGCAGAAATGACAAAGTATCTGTACAATATCCAGATGGAAAAGTATTGAAGGAGGTAAAATACAAAAGTGTCGAGCTCGATGTCGCTGCAGGCAGATGTGTAGTCATAGAACATTAACAAAAACAAGATGAAGAGGTCTCTCCTGATTTTGATATTTCCGGTATTTTTGATAAGTTCTTGTGGGCTGTTTAAGAAGACATCTGCACCTTCAAGTGAATTTGAAAATTACCAGGAAGATTTGAGCGGGTCAAGGGTACTTTACCCTGGTCTCGACGAACAGGCCGCAAAAACTGAATCCACTTCCAAAGAATTGGGGCAGGTTTCGGCAGCGGATGCAGATCTCGAAATCGCACTCAATAATCTTAAGGAAGCCAATAAAGCAGAAATTTATTGGAGCGGATATACCGTTTTGGTATACAGCGGTGTGGACAGGGATATTGCTTTCAAAACTAGAAATGATCTTTTCACCTATTTTCCTGATTTCAAAACCGACATGCAATACCAGCAGCCGAGGTACCTTGTGAAGGTTGGGAAGTTTGTAAATCGCATTGAAGCACTTACCTATTATCACCAATTGAAAGAAAATTTTCCATCTTCTAGAATTATCCAAGATAGGTTTTTGAGAGAAAGATCCGTTATTCCTGAACCAGTCACTGATGGTCAACAACAGAATTAAGGAGTTAGCCGCTGCTTATAAATCAGAGTTTATAGCCAACAGAAGGCATTTACATAGCCATCCTGAGCTTTCTTTCCAAGAATATAAGACAGCCGCATTTGTTGAGCAGCAGCTCAAGATTATTGGAATCAGCAATATCGAACAAAAGGCAGAAACAGGCATTTTGGCGATTATTGAAGGAAAAAACCCAAACCATAA
>JBBRFK010000142.1:0-10421 GCA_038224435.1 Cytophagales bacterium
CCCGCAATCTTTGAATGATTGCACCTTGAGTAATTATGGTTTTGGCTGGGACCTGGGTCAGGATAAGGATTTGGGAAAAACCGTTTCCCACACGGGAGATAATCCCGGCTACAAAACGCTGATCATGCGTTTTATTGACCATAATAAAACCCTTATCCTATTGAATAACAATTACCATGAGTCCAATAACCAATTGGTGGAGGCTGCGGTGGAGGCTTTAAGGGTTTGGTAATTATTGAAGTTGTATCGATTCTTTTTTGTTAACTGCCTAGCTTATTTTTTACATAATCCGAAAGTCGTAGCGAAAGTGCTACTAAAGTAAGTGTTGGATTGGGTGCTCCTGAGGTGGCATAGCAACCGGAACCTGCGACATACAAGTTTGCTAAACCATGGACTTGGCAATTTGCGTCGACTACTCCTCTTTTGGGATCCTTGCTCATCCGGGTTGTTCCCATATGGTGCCATCCCCCATTTGTACCCTCAGGCCAAGAGGTGTTATCTTTTTCGTCTTGCAAAAATTCCTTGAGTTTTACACGGCCGATCCCCGCCCTGCCTATCTGCTGACCTATGATTTGATTGACCTTGCGGATACTTCTTTTATCAAGTTCCGTCAATGCCCAATGAAGATTGGCCCGAGGCATTCCCAATTCATCTAATTCAGTACCGATGGTCACCCTTGAGTCGGGATTTGGGGCCTGCTCGATCCGGGTTTGGAATTCAAATGCCCTTGTAATGGCTCCTTTGTTTTCATTTTCAGCCAACTTTGCAGCTTCATCCCAATTCTTAAACAGGTTATCAACTGATTTCCTAGGGTCTTCGTCTTGCCATGTTTCTATTCTTGGTTTGGTATGTCGGGCAGTGCTCAATGGGCTTAATCCTGCCGTACCATTCAATATTTTATTTTCGATCTGGACTTTTTCCGCGATGGCCAGCTCACACCATAATTTTGGGTTTTCAATAAAAAATGTAAAAAGATCAGTTGGAAAAGGCTCAAACAACCATAATTCCGCTGTCTGGATTTCTAAATGCTCCATAAAATAACGGCCCACTATGTCATTTTCATTCCCTAGTCCTTTTGGAGCCTGCTTGTTTGATGCGAGCAATAACCTCGCATTTTGGATGGCACCTGAGGCAAGAATAAAATGCTTTGCCTTGACGGTCTGCCTTTTTCCTGACAGGTTCTTTACCACTACATGGTCAATATTTGTAACATTTTCATTTGCCTTGATATCAATCACGGTGGCATAGGTATGGAGATGAATATTTTTTGCTTTAATAATATCCTCTTTATAAAATTTACTGAGCCCTCCATTAAATCCCCATGCCGGGCTGATTTGCCATATTTTATGCCAAACAATATTTTCATCAAGGGGGAAAGGGTTCAGATTTGGCATTTCTTTTTGCCAATAATCAAGGTTGTAATTATAAGGTCCCAACTTCAGTTTTTCATTTGCCCGGGCATAAAAAGGATCAAGGTCCTTCCTTGAAATCGGCCATCCGCTATTGGGAACCCAATCTCTTTCTATAAAATCAATATTATCAAATGGTGAACACATCCCTGCCCAATGTCCAGTCGTGCCACCAAATAAGGACAGGCGACTAGATTTTAGGGGATAGTATTTTTGACCTGTCGTTTTGCCCTTGTACAAATCCTGGACTTTGTCATCATATTCAAATCCACCGCTTTCAAGCAGGATCACTTTATAGGGTGTATTCATCCAATCAAGGGCCATACTGATCCCCGCTGCACCTGCGCCAATGATACACACATCGCCTTCTATGGTAGTGTTGTCAGGAAGATTTCTTGAATCTATATGCATATCATTTCAATTAAGTTGACTTACAGAAAATAAGGCACATTGCCGAGCTTCGGTGATGGACAAAATCCAACCATCAACCATTACCATACTTCCATTTTCAAAATCATTGATGATTTGTTGTTCCAAACCCTGAGCAATTGATCCCTCTATTTCATCAATTTGCTCCAATAATTTGACCAGTGTCCGTTCCGTTTTTTCCTTTTGATTACCCAAGAGATATTGGTGACCGATCTTTGCAATTGATTCAGAATCCCAAATCTTCAAAAGTGATGTGGGTTGGGCTAAAACCACATCAAATTCCCCATTCTTATAATTTTGACATGATACCGGAATGGAAAGGGCTGCCACGCCAACTGCACCTTGAATGATGAATTTTCTTCTTTTCATGTTTAGTGTGTTTTAAAAATTGACTGATTAAAAATTAGTGAATCAATTCATGTTTAGAATTTCGATAAAAAATGTCATTTATCTTCTCTTACTGGGACGAAAGCATGCATTTAATGTCCGAATGATATCAAAAAGTTTCCCAACGATATTGAGATTAAAAATATAAAATAGATGATTTTTAAATACAACAAATTTTATTTTTCCATTTTCATTTTATTAAAATAAAGTCACTATTTTACCTTTTATTA
The DNA here is from genome assembly GCA_038224435.1 of Cytophagales bacterium. GTDB lineage: Bacteria > Bacteroidota > Bacteroidia > Cytophagales > Cyclobacteriaceae > Cognataquiflexum. The sequence goes on from JBBRFK010000142.1 coordinate 2,456, forward strand.
GACAGAACAAACCTCCAATCGATAACATCAATCAAATGAGAAAGAAATCCTTCAGTTATTTTACTATTTGCCTTTTCCTTCTGATCTGTGGAAATTTATTTTCCCAGTCTACCATGACGCAATTCAGGCATCCCTTAGACCCGCTCGACAGCAATGAGATCAAGATTGTCAAACAAGTTTTACTGAAAGAAAATAAGGTTAGAAATGACAGCAGTAGCTTATATAGTATCATCAACTTACAAGAACCGCCTAAAAGTGAGGTATTAGCCTATAAACCCGGAGATGATTTCAGACGTGAAGCATTTGCGTATGTGTATGATTATCCTGCAAATGCTTTGGGAAAAGCTGTTATTGATCTCAAGCAACAAAAATTGCTTTCTTTCGAAAATATAGCAGGAAAACAACCTACAGGTGCTTTTAAAGCAGATTCTGTCGCTTCCGAAATTGTCAAAAATAATGCTGAATGGATAGCTGCACTTACTAAAAGAGGGATAAATCCCGATTCGGTGAAAGCTAGTGGTGGAAATTATGCGGCAGATTTGGGACTGGCTCCGATAGGTAATCGGGAAAAAATAATTTCTCCCGTTTACAAAAACAAAAAGTTCAACAGGGTCCCGATTGGAGGAATTTATGCCTATGTGGATTTAACAGACAAAAAAGTACTGAAAGTAGTGGATACCGGTGGGGGCTGGTCAGAACCCTTGAAGGTGGGTTATTTCGAAGGAGATTCCATCAAAATTGACATGACTGCACCTAAACAAGTGCTGATTACCCAGCCGGAAGGTGTCAATTACCGGATAGAAGGAAACCAGGTCATTTCTCCACTTTGGAAATTCAGATTCAGTGTTCACAGCCGGGAAGGATTGGTGATTCATGACCTGCATTACTTTGACCAGGAGCAAAAAAAGTGGCGCAATATCATGTACCGCGGTGGGCTCGCGGAAATGATCGTGAATTATGGTTCTCCGGATTTGTTAAATGCATCAAACAACTATTTTGATGTAGGTGAATTCAGGTTATTTCAGACAAAAGCCAGACCACTCACCTACGGTGCAGATGCCCCCGAGAACGCTACCTACTTGCCTGCTATTTTGCATGATGATTTTGCAACACCCATACATTCAGATAGTGCGATTGCAGTTTTTGAAGAATATGGCGGCGTACTTTGGAGGCATCAGAACCATGCGCGGAGGGCAACTGACTTGGCCATCAAGTATTACATTACTGCGGGCAATTATGATTATGGGTTTAAATGGATTTTCAAGGAGGACGGAACGGTAGTTATTGTTACAGAACTCAATGGGATTGCGCATATACGTGTCGTGGAGCGGGTAACTGATGATCCCGTAAGTGCTGACGAGGCCTTTCAGGGCAATTACTTTGGGACTCTTGTAGAGCCCCATGTGGAAGCGAACAACCACCAACACTTTTTTATTTTCAGGCTTGATCTCGATATTGATGGACAGCACAATTCCGTGGGGGAAATGAACATGGTAGCAGTTCCCAAGGGACCCGACAACCCCTACGGGAATGCCATCATAGGGAAAATGGACATGTTTAAGAATGAACTCGAAGCCAAACGGATAGCCAATGCTGCCAGCAGCAGGATGTGGATGGTCATGAACCATCATGTGAAGAATAAGTTCAACCACATGTCCTCCTACATGCTTATGCCCAGTCCCGGGGTAGTTCCGTTGGCAGAAGTTGGATCTTCTCTTTACAATCGTGCCGGGGCACTATATCATCATTTTTGGACAACTCCTTATAGCGCTGATGAAATGTATCCTACGGGAGATTTTCCGGCAAGTAACCAGAAAAATGAAGGATTGCCTAAATGGACACAGCAAAACAGGAATATTGACAATACCGATGTTGTCGTCTGGTACGTGGCCGGGGTCAATCACCTCGTCCGGCCTGAGGAATGGCCAATCATGAATCAGCATACGGTATCGATTACCTTAATGCCGTTCGGCTTTATGTCAAAAAACCCGGTTTTAGGAATACCGCCAGTTAAATTGCCTACAACTGCTAATTGAAAGGCATGCCATCAGTATTTGAACTACAGGTTTTCAATTAGTAAAGGGTTTCAGTAATGTATTTGGTTTCGTCAAAGCCTTAATTCGGGCTTTTACGGTGCTTCGTTCCCTGTTCATAGGAATAGATAAGCTTGATCAAAACCGGTTCATCGTACATCCTTCCCAAAAACTGTAAGCCTGCAGGCAGGTTTCCGGAAGTAAATCCCATGGGAACAGTAAATGCCGGTTGGCCGGTATGGGGGGAAATCATCCGGTTATTGTCTCCTTTGTATTCTTCTTCAAAAAAATCTATTCTTCCTGGTCTGTTATTCCAGGAAGGATAGACCAAAGCATCCAATTGCAGTTCATCCATTTTCTTTTCGATTCCCTCCCTGAAAGCAATTCTTCGGATGTCTGTATAGGCATCTTCACAAGGAATTTGAGGGTTTTCCAGGCGCAGGGTATTGGTAGATAAGCGCTCCATTCTGGCTTTGGTATAGGCTGGCTTTGTGCCGATGCGCATAATATCTTCCAAGGTTTGGATCGTATCCCTTTTTACATAGGTCTTAAGAAAATGCTCCAAGTCCAAGCGAAATGTCGGACACCACTGATCCTGACTGAGCTGTTCAAAATCAGGTATTTCGACATATTCAATGGTTGCTCCCAGATTCGCCATATCAGATAGGGCCTTTTCAAAAAGGGTTTTAACTTCCTCATCCATGTTGTCTCCAATCAGGTCTTTCAACACCCCTATTCGTGCACCCTTCAATCCCTCTTTATCCAAATATTGCGTGTAATTGGAAAAGGTTTTACCTTCAGAATAGCGGGTTAATGGATCTTGGGCATCATATCCAGCAATTACTTCCAACACTTTAACAGCATCCTCGACAGTCCTGCACATGGGGCCTACCACATCATTTCTGAGGTAGAGCGGTACTATTCCTTCCCTACTGACCAATCCTAAGGTTGTCCTGAAACCCACCAAGGCATTGTGAGAAGAAGGTCCTCGAATAGAGTTCCCTGTATCAGTACCCAATCCGATGGTACCGAAATTGGATGCGACAGAAGCGCCTGTCCCTCCGCTTGAACCGGCAGGAACATAATCGAGATTATAGGGATTTCGGGTAATTCCCACCGTTGAGCTTTCGGTATTCATGGGACTGAATGCCCATTCGGCCATGTTGGATTTGGCTAAGACAATCGCCCCTGCTGCTACCAGTTTCTTGATGATAAACGCATCTTCTTCCGGATAATAATCCTGCAAAGCCAAGGATCCTGCCGTGGTGGGCAATCCTTTGGTATTGATATTATCTTTGACGATGATGGGAATCCCGTGAAGGGGACGCAAAATCTTTGTTTTTAGGAATTCTTCATCCAAGGCTTTCGCAATTTTAATTGCATCGGGATTGATCATACTGATGGAGTTGATTTCCTTGTCCAACTCAGATATCCTATCCAAATAAGCCTGTACCAATTCCTGACTGTTGAATTCTCCACTTTGATATCCCTCATGGATATCAGAGATGGTCAGTTCTGAAAGGTTGATGGGTTCCATATTTGAAGTTTTACATCCAAATAAGGAAATAAATATAATTATCAGAAGGGTTATTTTTTTTGAAATATTCATTTCGAAAAGGATCATGGTTGTAGAAATAGGAGTCTATTTATCCAAGAAATCAGATATTTCATTTTGGATGGAATCAATCTGTACCAAACGGTCATTCATTAATACAATGGCATGAAAGGACCGGCCCAAGTTTCCCTTAAGGTAGGATTTAAAAGCGGTTATAAAACTGGATTTGCTGATGGATTTTTGATTTCTCTTTTTCCAGATCATCCAAGACCGCAGCATAGATGTTGCTTTCAATATTTCGGCTTTTTCTGTTTTCATTCCAATTATTAAGGGTCAATGTTATCAGAATCCCTATCACGACCAAGAATATTTCTCCCGTGGCTTATTTGAGGTAATTCGAAACTTTACCTTCTTCAAGGAGTTTTTGGCGGATTTTGCGGAAGAGTGAGATCATTTCAGCGTGTTTTAAGATAGTCTTCAAGCTCTTTCATCAGCTCCTCAGCATCTAATCTGGTTCGTTGTAGAAAGGTGATATGTAAAAGATGCGAGCGGGCAATATTTTTGGTTTCAAACTCAAACTCTTTGGAGTTTCTTATTTTGTCTAGAATCTCTTGGAGTTCTGAATCAGACACCTTCAATTGGACCGGGACAATTTCTTTTATTCCGTAGGAAATATCCATTTCTTCCTGAATGATTTGCAATAGACGATCTAGCGGTAATGCATCTATTCCTCTGGGAAGGTAGCCTTTCCACAAGCGATCTATATATTCGTCAAACCACTCTTCCGGAATATTTCTGTAATAGCTGCTGGCAGCGTTAAAAAGGGATTTATCTTGGAAGATGTTGGCATTGCCTGTACTTACCAAATCTTCAAAAGTGTCTGAATGGATAACCGGTTTATCGGTACGGCCAATGGTCTGAATGGATAATAGGAAAAGAGCAGTATCCTGAATGAGGGGAGTCTCCGCTGTGACGATTTCGTACAAGGCTTGGGATTCTTCAAATCGGATCTTAGTATTTCTCAGTTCCCGATTAAAATCGGTGGTATCCTTAGCTAAGTCTTCGATCAGCCGAACGATGTATTCATTTTCCAGCCTGTTGGCTTTATTACCCTCATTCCAGCTATTCAGTGCAAAAGCACCCAAAATACCGATCGTAATCACTAGAATCTCCAGAATATATTCCGGCCATTTTTCTTTGAGGATGGAGCCAATTCTTTTCATTGCTCTAGTCTTTTGATTTCTTGATCCAAATCATCAATCATGGACACCACTGATTTCCTCAGGTTTTCATAAAAGTAGTCGATATAGGATCTGGTGCGATTTTGTTGGGTTTTGATAAAATAATGGTACTCCTGATCAGTTTTGAGGGATTCAAAGTCTAAGGGGATCATTGTACCTAAAAAATTATACTCCGGATAGTTCCAAGCCGCATCAAAACGCCCGGATAGTATATGTCTCATGCCGTATTGTACCTCCTGCAGTTCTTCTGATTCCGCTTTGAGAAAAAGATCATATTGGGAGTCATACAGAGAAATCAGCTTAATACGGATGTTAGGGTTGGTTACAATGTCTAAGCCTTTGGATTTGAGCGCTTCAAAGGCACTGGTCGAGTGGACAAAATGAATTGGGAGTAAAGTGTAATTAAAATGTAAACTCAGAGAATCATGGTAGGGCTCATCATTTTCTAAGGCCTCAATGATCAGGTTTAAGGACTGGTGACTTTTACTCAGTTCCTCCATATTCAACTTGATATCCACTAAATCAGCCATCAGTTCTGTTTTGCATCCTTTCAGGATTTCAATTTCCGCCCGTTTTCGGGTTCTATTTTCTCCATAATTCGCCAATTCAAAAGCCCCATAGATACCGATGGTGATCACGAGGATTTCCAGAATGTATTCCGGCCATTTTTCTTTGAGGGTGGATAGGATTCTTTTCATTGCCAATTTCTTTTTTATTGGGTTTGATGGATGATTTCCAAAGCCAATGTGTCCAATGATTTATAGTGATTCAGCATTTCATTATTCCAAAACAGTTTCCCCTGGTATAAATTTTCAAACTCCAAATCTTTAAATACTTCATAATAATCTCCATTGAAAAGCGCTGATTTATGATCAACGCCCAGGTTATTGTAGGTATTCAGGTTTTGCATGGCTACGTGTTTATATAAATAGGGAATCAAAAGTGTAGTAGCCTGTAGATCCTGATTTTTAAAGTCTTCATCGGCATCTTCCAGTAATTGTAACCATTTAAACAGGTTCTTTTTGAGTGATGGGTCTCTGACTAGATTAAGCCTTCCTGAACTGATCAGCTCTTTTATAGAACTATTGGCAGGGTTGTAATTTCCATATTTCAAGGATTTACTGATGATACTGTCCATGTTGGTTTTTTGAATTTCATCCTGATCGACATTGATAAATCCCAAAACAGTTCTAACATAATTATTGGCATTTTCTAAATCAGTGATGCGCTCATTTAAAACGGTTCCATTGTCGGTGAATTCGGAGTTTATCTCTTGAATAAGCTTAAGACTTTCATTATTGAATTTTCTTTCCTCGTTCCAGGTATTTACCTGAAGTGCTATCAGAATCCCGACTACCACCAAGAAAATCTCGCCAATAGCGTAAGCTAGGTATTGGGTTATTCTGTTTTGGGAAAGAAGTTTTTGGCGGATTTTGCGGAAAAATTTTATCATAGTTAGAGTTCCATATCAATTAGATCTTTTAGTGCTTTTAGTTCAGGAATAAGAAAATCCTTCTTCAAGCTAAGTTCAATTCCAGTTATGTAACTGATGTGCTTAAGTAATGCTAAAAACTCTTTGTCTTTAGAAATTTCAACAAGGTTAAAATTTATGAGCTTGTAGCGCTGTTCTAATTTTTTGTTTTTTGATAATTGAATTTCTGATAGGTAATTAACAGCCTTTTTTTCAAAGTCTTTTAACGTTATTTCATAGGGACCTTCAATCCTACTATTTTCTTCAACTCGTGACTTGTAGATGGCAAGCTGTTTTTTGATACTATCTGGCTTTATTAAATTGAGCTTACCTGAATTTTGAATTTCGTTGTATACCGCAAATGAAGGTACAAACTTATAAATGTAACCAGAGCGCATTAAAGCATTTACAATTACAGTACTGTCAATCCCCTCACTTTTAGTTTCATTTGTTATAAGGTGATAGAGATAATCAGCAAATACTTTTCTACGCTCTAATCTTTCTATAGTGTAGGTCAACATGGTAAAATCTTCAGTTAATTCCGATTTTAAATTATTAAGAATAACAATACGCTCTCTTTGATTTTTGCGTATTTCATTCCAGTTGTTAATCTGTAAGGCAATCAAAATCCCGATGACTACCAGCAGGATTTCTCCGATGGCATATTTCAGATAACTAGTGATTTTACCTTTTAGCAGGAGATTTTGGCGGATTTTTCGAAAGAGGCTAATCATTCTGTTTAATTTTTTCTTGGAGTTGTTTCAGTTTCTCTAGTCTCGTGGATATGTTGCCCAATGTACTGTAGGTTCTTCCCATGTCGCCAATTAAATAATTTTCCAATTTTGGTGTTCTCAATATTTTCTGGTAGTCGGGAGTAATGTTTCGAAAATCTTGAATAGAGCCAATTTTTTCGTAGAACGACTTTGTATCCTCTTCATTGATAACCAAATTGCCAGTTTCTTTAGTCATGTAAGACTCCGGCAGGTTCAACATAATTGGCTCAAATACACTCTCAATAAATCTTGTAATGGTATACAAATTATTTTCTATCAATGTGAAGTCAGCATAGTATTGTGAGAGTTCTTTTAAAAATTCTTTTTTCTTGAAATTGTTGAAGGTACCCATGGACTTTGCAGATTCAAAAGTTGTCGCGTATTGGGTAGGGTTTGCAGAATAAAACAAGGGTTCTACATACATCGCAAATTTTTCAATTCCCATGGTTTTATTGGGGTTTCTCACATATGTGAGCAGTGTGTCTAAGTATTCAATTCTTTTGGTGTGGAATTTTTTGAAGTAGGTAAGTTTTTCTTCGTCCTTTTCTAAATCTATTAGGACATTTTGTAAAAAGTTGTTTTCCACTAGGGTTGCCTTTCTATCCTCATTCCAATTATTGATTTGCAATGCAATCAAAATCCCAATCACCACTAGGAGAATTTCCCCAATAGCATAATTTAGATAATTAGAGATCTTCCCTTCATGGAGGAGGTTTTGGCGAATTTCTCGGAAGAATTTTAGCATATGTTTTGATGGTGCAATTGCTTTTTTTATTTGGTTTGATTGATGATTTCCAAAGCCAAAGTGTCTAATTTTTTATAGTGATTAAGCATTTCATTATTCCAAAACAATTTCCCCTGATATAAATTTTCAAACTCCAAATCCTGAAATA
>JBBRFK010000143.1:0-10416 GCA_038224435.1 Cytophagales bacterium
GGTTCCGATGATGACGGTTTTTTGATATCCTGAGAGGAAAACTTCCTCAAAGGCCGCAGCCATGCGGTCGCCGAGATTTTGTCCTTTCTGTATTCTTTTGGTGACAGGAAAATTAAAACTTCTATCTCCGATTTCCTCTGAGTAATAGACGAAAATATCGGAGCTTGACAGTTTGGCTACCTGACTGTAGGTCAAATCCAAAAGCATACGGTAGACATTCAGCGCTTTTTCATCCCCTATTTTTACCGCAAGCCTGCTTTTGACTTTGCCCAAAACTTCATTTTTTTGGAATACAATCAGGGCATTTTCCTTTTTCATATTTTTCAAAATTATAGTCAAAATATCAAGATCAAATGATTTCTTACAAATTTTGCTTTTTGATCAATGTATTAACGCTTCTTTACCAGTAACCAATAAAAAAACGCTTGAAGTCCAATTAAACCTGCTGTGGTCTGTCTTCTATGGACTATGCGCGATTATCCGCAACAAAAGTGATCCGAAATAAACTTAGCGGCATCATTGCTTATAATCATTTTTTGATCGTACCAAAAGCTGTTTCATTTCCAACAGAAAAATGAAATTCTTCATGAGTCTAAACCTTTTTTCGCAACTTAGGGTTCTTAACCTAGTAATTTTGTAGACTTTAAAAACAAAAAACCATGTCACTAAGATTAGGCGATTCAGCACCGAATTTTGTCGCAGAGACGACCGAAGGGGAAATTGATTTTCACGAATATATTGGAGACGGTTGGGGCGTTTTATTTTCCCATCCGGCAGATTACACGCCGGTCTGTACTACAGAACTCGGTGCTGTCGCCAAATTGAAATCAGAATTTGAAAAGCGGAACGTCAAAGTCTTGGCCTTGAGTGTAGATGGCCTTGTAGACCACGCTGCTTGGATCAAAGACATCAACGAGACGCAACATACCACAGTCAATTTCCCGTTGATAGCCGATGAGGACAGGAAAGTAGCTGAATTATATGACATGATCCACCCAAATGCAAGCGAAAAAGCTACTGTGCGGTCGGTATTTGTGATAGGTCCTGACAAAAAAATCAAACTCATCATCAGCTATCCGGCAAGCACGGGAAGGAATTTTGACGAATTGCTTAGGGTGATCGATTCTTTGCAGCTGACAGCTAATTATTCTGTTGCTACTCCAGCAAATTGGAAGCAAGGGGAAGATGTCGTCATCTCTCCTTCCATCAAGGACGAAGATATCCCAGCCAAATTTCCCAAAGGCCATACCAAAATCAAACCTTATCTGAGGACAACACCTCAACCGAATCTTTAAACCTATTTTACAAAGGCCCCTACAATCGGGGCTTTTTCTTTACCTATTTATTGTTGATATTATTTTTTATTTAGCTTAATTGAAAGTTGAATCCAATAGCCTAACATAACCACCATGTCCATCTATTCTGTCATTATTGGTTCAGGTTCTTACCTGCCGGAAATCATTGTAAAGAATGAAGATTTTTTGAAAAATGAATTTCTGGATTCAGCAGGTCAGAAAATCCAAAAGGAGAATGCCGCCATCATCCAAAAATTTCAAGACATCACAGAGATAGAAGAAAGAAGGTACCTCCAACCGGAGTTGAATACTTCTGACATGGCTTTCATTGCTTCGCAAAGAGCCATTGAAGCAGCTGGAATCGATCCTGAAACATTGGATTATATTATTGTGGCACAGAATTTTGGTGAAATAAGGCACGACAATAAAAAATCAGATATGGTCCCGACCATTGCATCAAGGGTCAAGCATTTGCTCCAAATCCAAAATCCGGATTGTGTGGCATATGACCTGCCTTTTGGCTGTCCGGGCTGGGTTCAGGGAGTGATCCAAGCTGATTATTTTATCAAGTCCGGTGACGCCAAACGTGCGCTAATCATCGGGGCTGAGACCCTTTCGCGGATTGTGGATCCACATGACATAGACACCATGATCTATTCAGATGGCGCCGGTGCGGTAGTTTTGGAAGGAATAGAAAGTGAAACTCCCGTGGGCATCCTGGCACATAAGACACGGACCGACACCTTGACGCAAGCGCATTACCTGAAGATGGATGTGTCATACAACCCAAATTACAAAGACGACACGCTATTCATGAAAATGAACGGAAGAAAGCTTTATGAATATGCACTCAACACCGTACCTGTCCTGATCAAACAGGTGATCGAAAAAACCGGATTGGGCATAGATGATATCAAAAAAATTCTTATCCATCAGGCCAATGCCAAAATGGACCACGCAATTCTTGAAAGAACATTCAAGTTGTTTGGTAAGGAGGACATGCCAGAAGAAATCATGCCCATGATCATTTCAAAAATGGGCAATAATTCTGTGGCCACTGTTCCCATCTTGTACGATATGATTGTGAAAAACAAACTTCCCGACCATCATTTCAATTCAGGAGACATTCTGGTATTTGCTTCTGTGGGTGCCGGAATGAATGTCAATGCGTTTGTTTATATCCAACCTTATATCAAGTTCAGATAAAAATCCTCCCTATCATATAAGTTACCGCCTTGCCTGTCAAGATGACCCTTTCCCCTGTCAACTTACATCCCAATTTCCCTTCCCTAGGAGAAACCTGAATGGCGGTTAACTCATCTTTGCCTAATTTTTTTGCCCAAATGGGAGTCAAACTAGTGTGGGCAGAACCGGTGACGGGGTCCTCGGGAACACCCACTTGTGGACCAAAAAACCTTGAAACAAAATCCACTTTATCTCCCTTGGCAGTCGCTATCACACCTCGTACAGGGAGCTTTGCGATTTGAGAAAGGCCAAATTCTAAGTTTCTGATCTGGTTTTCATTTTCAAAAACCAATACATAATCCGTTTTTCCCCTAAAAGCCTGTACAGGTTTTGGTGAAAACGGTTCTGTCACTTGCTCCGTCAATTCTATTTCATTGACATGATCGAGAGGAAAATCCATTACAAGATTGTCACTGTCTTTCCAGACTTTTAAAACGCCTGAGCGAGGAGAAAAAAAGGAAATTTCTTCTCCCTCGAAACCCTCATGTTCAAAAAGCACGTGCGCAGCTGCAAGGGTCGCGTGCCCGCAAAGATCTACTTCTGTATCCGGGGTAAACCACCTGAGGATAAACCTACCCTCCTCTTCAATATAAAAGGCAGTCTCGGAAAGGTTGTTTTCCAATGCGATTTTTTGAAGGATTTTATCTTCCAACCATGTTGTCAAGGGGACAATTGCGGCTGGATTTCCGCCAAAAACTTTTTCAGAAAAAGCATCGACTTGGTAGATATTTAATTCCATGGAAAATAAAGATTATAATTATTTTATTGAATGTGTTTTTGGAGAATTGTCGCTTTCTCAAAGTTGTCGGGTTGGCATTGTTGTAAAGCATATAATGGTTGTAAGTATTCTCATGCTTAGAATGGTCTTACTTTCTCACACTACTACAATCCTCCATAATTTACTATTTTCTGAAACTGAATACTGCAAACTGACTACCAAACTGATCACTAAAAACTGCAACTGCCCACTGAAAGCAGCAAACTGCGACTGCAAACTACCTCCTACCCCCATCACCGAGCTTTTGTGCGATAGCAGATCCGACCATCAGCTGCAGCGCATGATAGACCATCAATGGCAACAACATCACTCCAAATACCACCGGATCCGGGAACATCACCCTGCCCATCACAGCGCCTTGCACCAAGGATTTTTTGCTGCCGCAGAATACCACTGTAATCGTGTCTTCCCTAGAAAACTTGAGGGCTTTTGACAATATATACATCAAGCCCATCATCAACAGGAAAAATCCAAGCATCAAAAATCCCAACAAAATCAATTCTCCTGCTGAATGACCCTCAAACATATTTGCTGAAAATGATTCTGCAAAAGCAGTGAAGACAATGAGCAAGATGATGGCTTGGTCAAAATTCTTCAAAGTCCTTTGGTGTTCATTGACAAACTTTACCAAATACTTGTGGACAAGCAGGCCCAAAACCACAGGAACCAATACTTGAAAACTCAATTTGATAATCGTATCTGTCAAATCAAAAGCAACTGCCGTATCCGGTAACATCAGGTCCATCCAAAGCGGTGTGATAAAAATCCCAATCATGCTTGAAATACTCGCATTGAAAATCGCTGCAGGAAGGTTTCCACCCGCTATGGAAACCATTACCACAGAAGAAGAAACCGTAGATGGCAATGCTGCAAGGTAAAACGTCCCTATCCAAAAGTAATTGGCCTCATCTCCCCAAACTGCATACAAAGCCAACACCACCAATGGAAATATGAGAAAAGTGGTGGACTGTACCACCAAATGAAGCTTCCAATTCGATAAGCCTTGTTTGAGTTTATCCGGACTTAATTTGACTCCGTAAAAAAAGAAAATAACCGAAATCCCGATTCCTGTGATGGATTTTAGCGGCAAAGGACTTGCTTCAGAACCCCATTCCGGAAAAGCCTTGGCGAGAAAGATCATACCCACAAGGAGGAAGAAAAATGTATTGAGCCCTACCCTGTTTAAAGTATCTTTGAGTTTTGCCATCGGGTTATTTGGTATTCCTCCTGATGTTATCACAAATCACCGCCGTAGCCACCGCTACATTCAAAGATTCTGCTTGTCCAAATCTTGGAATGGTGACTTTCTGACTCACCAACGATTCGAGTTCTTTGGAAATCCCGTTGGACTCATTTCCCATCAGGATGATTCCCCCCTTTCCAAATTTGGTTTTATAAATAGAATCTCCATCCAAAAATGCACCATAAACGGGAAGTCCGGATTTCTCTAATTCACTTTTCAGGTCGGTATAATAAAAGCGGATCCTTGTAAAACTCCCCATACTGGCGTGTAAGACCTTGGGATTATAAAATTCTGCAGATTCCTCACTTAGAAGCAGTTTTTGGATACCATACCAATCAGCAATCCGGATAATGGTCCCAAGGTTTCCCGGATCTTTCACCTCATCGAGGGCGATGGCCCATTCATCTGATTTCAAATCTATCGGGATATTTGGTTTGGATTTGGATACGGCAAGTGCGGCATCATTGGTTTGGAATGAACCTACAGATTCGAGCGTGGCTTGGTTCACCTCAAAAACTTCAGCCTTTATGGATTTTAGGAGTTTGACGTGGTCATTTCCATATTGTTGGGTGCACAATACATGGCTCACTTCATAATCTGACTGAAGCAATTCCGTTACATTTTTACTGCCTTCTACAAAAAATGACTGTTCTTGATTTCGGAATTTTTTCTGTTGCAAGGATTTAATAAACTTAAGCGTATTTTTGCTTAACATTCGGTCAATTGCCTAATTGTGAATAAAGCCAAATATATAAACTTTCTTTTTCTGCTTTTTTTAATTTCTTCCTGTTCTTTGACCAAAGGACTCAAGGAAGGCGAATATCTGGTCTATGATGCGAAATTGACGGGAGTAAAAAAAAGTGACAAATCTAACCTCTCAGGACTTATCCAGCAAGTTCCAAACACCCGGATTCCTCTTTTGAACACCTCCCCGGGAATCTCCATCTACAGTTTTGGAGAATGGTTGTATGACAGTTCCAGACACCTCAACAAACAGGCAGAGTTCCTCGCTGAAAGAGATGGATTGAGGAAAATCAGCGATGAAAAAGAGCTTACTAAAAAGCAGGTCAAAAGGCTGAACAAGGTCAATGGTAACCTTACTTCTTTGGATAAAAAATTAGAGTTCGGAAATTTTTTCATGAGAACAGGAAATCCAAGGGTCATTTTTGACAGTACCCTAACTGAGGAAACAAGCCGGCAAATGAATTATTATTTGGTAAATAATGGATTTTTTGATGCTAAGACTGATTTCGAGACTTCCTTCAAAAACAAGAAAGCAAAGGTAAATTACCTCATTACCGAAAATGAACCTTATATGGTAGATTCTTTTTTCACCAAATCAGACGATGCGGGGATTTTGGCCATTTTGGAACAAAACCAAAAAAATAATGAGATCAAAGTTGGTGAAAGGTACAACCAAAATGCAATTTCCCGTGAAAGGCAAAGGGTGGAAGATTTGCTGAAAGACAATGGATACTATACCTTTTCAAGAAGCTATTTGGAGTACAATATCTACAAAGACACTGTGGAACACAAAGTCAAGATAGAAGAAGTAATCCGAAGCCCTTCAATTATGGAAAGTCACAAAGTGTATACCTTGGATTCCATTTTCTTTTTCATTGATCCACCTTCCGAAGCGGATGTTGATTATGAATTTAATAACACCTACCGGGATATTGTCTTTGAGGTATATGAAGACCGGTATTCGGAAAAAATCATTTCTTCAAGGATTTTTCTTGAAAAAGGAAATCTCTATAACAGGACGAATGTCATAGAAACCCAGAGACAGCTCGCAAACCTTGACTTGTTCAGGTTTGTAAACATTGCCTTTGATACCTTGGGCAATGTCCTGAGACCCAGAATTTATACTCAATCCAACCAAAAATACCTGATCACAAACCAACTTGGGGCCACCATTACAGAGCAGGTTCCCGGGCCTTTCTTCAGCGCTTCTCTGAGAAATAGAAACCTTTTTCGGGGAGCTGAAATCTTTGAATTTTTCTTCAGGGCTGGTTTGGAAGGTGTGGTATCCGCCACAGGCGAAGGCGGCGTTTTCAGAAGCCGGGAATTGAATACCTCTGCCTCTGTTATTTTTCCGCAGTTTTTACTACCTCTAAATGTCAATTCACTTGAAAGATTTGGCAGGTACAATCCAAGAACCCGAACCCTGATCGGGTATAATTATATCAACAGGCCGGAATATATCCGGGAAAGTGTCAATGGTATCATCGCTTACAATTGGAACACCCGGAATCTCCGCCAACAATATACTGTGAATGCCCTTGATGCGAATTTTATCCGGTCCAATTTGAGTGATGATTTTAGGATTCTTTTGGAAGACCTTCAAAATCAAGGCAATAACCTGATCAATTCTTTTCTACCTTCTTATGTCAGCAGTGTTTCAGGCCAGGTAATCTTCAATTTTAACCAATACGGCGCTTTTCAGAAAAACAAAGCCTCACTTTGGCGGCTTTTCTTCGAGAGTGGCGGTACGACCTTGAATTTTGTCAGCAGCAGTTTCGTGGAAGAAAGGAGCTTGGCCTATTTTCAGTTCCTAAAATTTCAATCAGATTATCGGCATTATGTTCCGCTTACCAAAAACCAAACTTTTGCTTACCGCTTGAATCTCGGACTGGCCAAGCCCTATGGCGTCAGCAACGGCGTACTCCCTTACGAAAAGTACTTTTTTGCCGGAGGTAGCACCGGCATCAGGGCCTGGCAGCCGAGACGTTTGGGACCGGGTTCATTTGCTCCAAATACTTTCGAAGACGGTTCTTTTGATTATCGCTTTGAGCAGCCTGGAGAAATCCTCTTTGAAGGCATGTTTGAGTTTCGCTCAAAAATCTACGGCTATTTTGATGGAGCAATTTTCATCGATGTGGGAAATACATGGACTTTCAATCCCGACCTTTCCAGGCCTGGGGCAAATTTTGAATTCAATAGATTTTACAAAGAAATCGCAGTAGGAACAGGAGTCGGTTTGAGGATGGATTTTGATTTTTTGGTGGTCAGGCTTGACATGGGAATCAAAGCCGTAGATCCTGCCCGGCCTTTAGGTCAACGCTACATCTTGGACAGTTTCTTTAGGAGTTTTCCCGGACAACGCGGACAGACTGTCTTCAACATCGGAATTGGTTATCCATTCTAAAATAGATTTATCAAAAAATGAATGCCATGACAATATCAGAATTCAAATCTTCACTCTTAGACCTAAACCCTCCCGAGGGTTTGTGTTCGCAATTGGAAGCCTTGTGGTATGACGGCAAAGGGGATTGGAAAAGTGCCCATGACCTGGCAGATGGTCCTTCAGACAAACTTTCTGCGAGAGTTCACGCCTACCTTCACAGGAAGGAAGGTGATATATGGAATGCTGATTATTGGTACCGCCGAGCAGGAGAACCCAGACCGGATAGCAGCTTGGAGCAAGAATGGGAAATATTGGTAGAGAGGATTTTAAATTTCAGTTGAAAAAAAATCCAATTTACCTGATGTTCAAGTCAGGTAAATTGGCAGAATTATTTCTCACTCTTTTTCCCAAAGGTCGGTCAACTTGTACGGACTTTGTGAACCCGTAAAGAATGACCCATCGATAAAACGATAGTCTGTACCGATATTGGCGAGTTTTTCCATGTCGCCTTCGTCAAGATTTACCTCAATGGAAGCTAGATTTTGGATGATCCGACCTTGGTTGACGGATTTTGGAATAACAGCAATTCCCCTGTGGACAGAATATGAAATCAATATCTGGGCTGAGGTTACTCCATGTTTGGAAGCCAATTCTTTTATTGTCTCATTTTCCAAGAGGCTTGGTTCATTGGATTTTTTGGAGGAAGCGGCCCTGTCGCCGGAACCCAAAGGTGAATAGGCTGTGAGAAGGATACCATTTGCCTTGCAGAAGTTGATCAATTTATTTTGTGGAAGGAATGGATGCAATTCAACTTGTACCATTTCTGGCGCCAACCTTCCTGATTTGATAATCTCCTCAAGTTTGGTGATGTTAAAATTGGAAACACCGATATGCTTTGCCAGGCCCATATTTTTGGCCTCCTCCATACCTTCCCAAGTCTGGGCCAGAGGTACATCTCCATAAGTAAAAAATTCTTCCCTAGTCTCGGCAAAGGAAATTCCTTTCTTGAAGCTTACGGGCCAATGTATGAGATATGAATCGATGTATTCAAGCTGGAGGTCTTTGAGTGTTTTTTTCAAAGCAGGGACTACATCATCAAGGCGATGGCTGCTGTTCCACAATTTGGAGGTGATGAAAAGATCTTCCCTTTTGACAAGTCCATCCTTAAAAGCTTTATCCAAGGCATTGCCGACTTCCTTTTCGTTGTCATATATCGCTGCGCAATCAATGTGCCGATATCCTGCTTCAATTGCCCAAAGGACCGCCTGATAGACTTCCCCAGGTTTTGACTTCCAAGTACCAAGGCCGATGATCGGCATTTGGTCTCCATTGCTAAAAGTGATAGATTTCATGGTTTTGTTTTATTTTGTTGAACTATACGAAGTTATTAGCTTAATACTTCATTCGGAATTAAAACTTCATTTTTTTGATGGATGATTTAAAGGAGGATTTTTTGGAGCATGTTTAAATGCATTTCTGACGTATTCTAAATCTTTACCCCTTACTTTTGACCAATGGATAGGCAAATATTGATTGATTTGGTGACCAAGACCATGCCTTTTGGCAAGTACAAGGGAAAGCTGCTTTGTGACATTCCGGAAGATTACCTTATTTGGATGCACAGAAAGGGCTTTCCCGAAGGCAAACTCGGAATGTGGCTGAGTACGCTATATGAAATCCGTCTCAATGGCTTAGAGGATATCTTAAGGGAATTGAAAAAAATAAACCGCCCACATTGAAGCGGGCGGTTTAGGGTTTTAATTGTTTTTCCAAAAATTATCTCGAAATGATCGGGTCAGCATTACTGTCCTTGTCACCGGTCGCAAATCCTGAAGTTCTTCCAGTTCCCAATAGCAATACCCCTGCAGCATGTGGGGCTGCCATAGAAGTTCCACTGATGGTATTGTATCCACCACTTTTCCAAGTTGAGTTAATGCTTACTCCTGGAGCGCAATAGTCGATGGGAGGGTTTCCGAAATTGGAGAAAGTTGCAAACCTATCTTCACTATCTGAGGCAGAAATAGTAAAGATGTTTGCACCATTTACCCTGGAAGGTGAATAGTTATTTGCATTTGCGGCACTGTTTCCAGCCGCAATCACAAACTTAATCCCTTTACCGGCTGCGGCCAAGATTGCATCATCCAACGCCTGAGATACCGGTCCGCCCAAACTCATGTTGGCCACATCGCCGGACTTTCCTTTGGCGGCTACCCAATCAACTCCTGCAATTACCCCATCATAAGAACCTGAACCTCTTGAATCCAATACTTTTACCGGGACAACCGGAGCGCCTGCAGCGACACCCACTACACCGGTGGTGTTGTTGATGGCAGCTATTGTTCCTGCCACATGCGATCCATGTCCGTTACCATCATTGAAGTTGGCATCTTTCCCTG
This sequence comes from Cytophagales bacterium, assembly GCA_038224435.1. Classification (GTDB taxonomy): domain Bacteria; phylum Bacteroidota; class Bacteroidia; order Cytophagales; family Cyclobacteriaceae; genus Cognataquiflexum. The sequence continues at coordinate 10,085 of JBBRFK010000143.1, forward strand.
CGGTAAAAGCCGTAAAGCCGTTTGTCGTATTGACATTGAGGTCCGGATGGGTTAAGTCTATCCCTGTATCTATTACCCACGCAACATTTGTTCCTGTGTAATTTACCGAACCGCCAACTCTGGTTATACCCCATGGAGTCTCTTGGGCTGTACTGCCACCTCCCCCACCTGGCTTGCCTTTTTGGGCAATAGACACCACGCGGTTTTGTTCAATATAACTTACAGAGGGGTCATTTTTCAATAATTCAAGTTGGCTTGCATCCAACTTTACCCCAAAACCATCCAATGCCGACACATAGACTGCCCCGATATTTTCGTCCGCAATCCTGTAT
>JBBRFK010000144.1:0-10234 GCA_038224435.1 Cytophagales bacterium
GGTACTTTGGCTATGGAATTTCATTGGTATTCCTGAATCTGTTCCGATCATCATGACCACGCCGGCATCTTTGAGCTGGTTGATTTTTTTCTCCAAAGTCGGTTTGCGGACAGGGGTAAGCTGGAAATAGGACATCCTACCAGGATACCTCAAAGAAGCCCTGATATCCCTGATGATCGAATCCGGTAAGTCAAGATGCCATGAAGGATCATCGAGTTTCTCAGGGTTGTTGCGCATGTATTCATAATTATAGAGACCCTCCACGGTCGGGGTCCAAAATAAGGGTCCCATATTCATCTTGGCTGTACGTTCCTTGATCATGGCAATGATATCCTCAGGATATTCAGGTGCAGAGGAAAGTCCGGTATGCTCAAAACAGTCAATTCCAATTTTCAATCCAACCCTGATTTCGTCAGGACGATGGGAATGCCCGACAACAGGTTTACCATATTTATGCGCTTCATCTACCACAGCTTTTGCCTCTTCAAAAGTCATCTCATCTTGGTCTATCAGCTTGATGACATCCACACCGGCATCAACCAGAATCTTAACTTTGTTTTTTGCATCCTGAACTCCATTGACTCCCCATCGAAATTCCTTAGTTCTTGGGTATGGCTTTTTCTGAATAAACGGTCCGGATACATAAACAGTCGGTCCGGGCAACTCTCCCCTATTGATCCGGTCCCTGACATTGATACTTGCTTCGAGCGGCGCACCGAGTTCACGGGCACTTGTCACACCGGCCATCAGAAGTTGGTGCGCAGAGGCGGGCATGATCACCGATTCAAAGATATCGATATAGGTGCTGTCCCAGTGGGTATAATTGCTGTGTCCATTGAGCATCAAGTGCACATGCATGTCCCAAAGTCCGGGAAGTACTGACATTCCTTCGGTAGAGATTACCTCTGCACCTGATGGGATAGCCAAGGTGCCTACCTGTCCAATTTCTTTGATCCTGTCATTTTCGATGATGATCACAGAATTGCGGAGTGGTGGACCGCCAAAACCATCGATCATGGTTCCACCGACTAGTGCTTTGATGTTTTGTGATTGGACGCTAATGGAAATAAAAAACAAAAGGACAAAAGCCCAGATTGCCCTGTTGATAATCATCTTTCTCATATTGAGTTTGGATAGTTTGACGGTCAAAAATTAGGGAATAAAATCCAGTATTGGATAGCCTATTAAGTAAATCATGGTGTATTCGTGACCTCCTGTTTTAATAATTTTTCCCATCTTTGTCTGACGACCTTCAAAAAATGAGTAAAGGAAAATTATTTTTGATCCCAACCATCCTTGCAGAAAATACAGCTGACAAGGTCATCAGCCCTCAAGTTAAAGATGCGGTAAAAAACCTCAGTTACTTTTTGGTGGAGAATGTGCGTACAGCAAGGCGCTATATCAGCAGCCTGAGACTTGGGCTAATTATTGAGGAATTACAATTTGAAGTTTTAGACAAAAGTACCAAGGGCGCAGAATTAGAAAGAATTATGAGGCCATTGTTTGAGGGACAGGATGTTGGGGTCATGTCTGAAGCAGGTTGCCCCGGAATCGCCGATCCGGGCTCGGCTGCGGTGGCTTATGCCCATGCAAAAGGTATAAAAGTTATCCCACTCTCCGGTCCAAGCGCCATGTTTTTAGCGTTGATGGGTTCCGGTTTCAATGGACAGTCATTTTCTTTTCATGGCTACTTGCCTATTGATAAGAAAGACAGAATTCAGGCTATTAAAAGTCTGGAGACCGAATCTGCTAAAAGCAACCGGACACAGATTTTTATGGAGACTCCTTTTCGCAACAATCACCTGATGGAAGATTTGAAGGTTACACTTAACCCGGACACGAAGCTTTGTATCGCAAAAAATATAACAGGTCCAGATGAAATGATCCTCACCAAACCCGTTTCAGAGTGGCGAAAAGCAAAACTGGACCTGCATAAAATTCCTGTGGTATTTGTACTGTACGCCGGAGATTAAGGTGCTATCAGTACCCTGTATGAATCGTAGAGGGTCAATATATCCTCCACATAAGAAACGGCAAGGTGCCCTTTTGCATAACCGCTCCTGACCACAGGATCCCTGTAATATTTCGGGTCTGATTTAAGGGCAAGGAAATGGGACACATTTTCCCAGCTTTGGGTATTGCCTCCATATTTTAAAGCAAGGTTCCAGGCATCAAGTACATGGCCGTGGCCTACATTGTAAGAAGAAAGAATAAATTTGATCCTCTCGTTGCTTTCAGGCACCCTTCCTTTCCAAAACTTGTCGAGGTATTTCAGATAATTTACCCCTCCCATCATACTTTCGGCGGGATCATTGGGATTGACTACTCCAAAGCGCTCTAAAGTAACAGGCATCAGCTGCAACAGTCCTGTAGCTCCTGCATAAGAAGTGGCAGTGGTATCAAACCCGGATTCCTTGTACACAAGCGAAGCCAACATCCTCCAATCCCAACCGAGTTTCTCGGCCCCTTTTTTGATCAGGTCATCGTATTGGGAGATTTTATTTCCCCCTAAGGATGAAAAAGAACTCTGTGACCTATAAAAGTTATTTTTTGGATTTTGAAAATACTTGGCGTAAAGTGTCCTGATATAGCCTGACTTATTTTTGTTTTGAATCCATTTGTTGATCTCTTGTTCAAGTTGTGGCGCGTTTTTTCTCACTGCCCAGGCAACGTCAGACTTTGGACTTATTTCCACATCATTGTCAAGGTCATTGTAATGGGTTTCTTTGACCAAGGCCACTACTTTGTCTACTACGGTATATTCGATTTCCCCATTATTTACTCTATTGACTAAGAAATCACTGTTCCTCTTTTCCTCAAATACCGATAGGTTGATGCCAAGGTCATTTTGAAGGGAACAAAGTTGGGATTTGAAAATGGCATCTTTTTGAATGTGGACTACCTTACCGGTCAAATCCCTTGGGTCTTTAACTTTCGCAGGACCATCCTTTTGAACCAAGACAGTTCCCATGTTTCCAATCGGGGAGGTAAATGAGGCAAACTTTTTTCTGTCTTCACTTACTTCGAGATTCATGGCTATGATGTCTGCCTTTCCTTTATTCAACAGGTAGAAGGCTTCTTCTATATCCGATTTTACGATGAGGTGCAGCTTCACGCCTAGCGATGAGGCGAGGGTTTTCAGCATTTCAAACTCATAACCCATCCTTCTTCCTCTATAGATATAATAACTGGTGGAAGAATTATCGACTACAGCCCTGATGTATCCTCTGCTTTGAATCTCATCCAAGTCTAACTGAACGGGATTTTCCCAAAAACTTGCCTCTGTTTCAGTTTTTTCAAATGGGGTACATTGAAACCCAAAAAGTGTAAATATTATCAAAAACAGTATATTGATTCCTGTCTTTTTCATTCCATTTGTGACCCTTTCGGGACTTTGGTTTATACAAAGGTGCTACAAAGCAATTTACATACCAAATTTTTCACGTTATGAAATACATTTTTTTGCATAAAAAAACACCAATGAATTTTCATTGGCGCCTTAAATGTCTGATTATCTATTATTTACAAGCAAATCGTTTAATCAATTGTTAACTGAAAATTTTCTCTCCCTTCTTGGTAAAAAATCCTTCCGGAAAGCCTCATCAGCTCAATTTCCATTTCTTTGATATTGAATATGGCAGTGATCAACCTGTTCTCTGCAGTCAACAGATTGAGCTGTGCATCCCTGAATTGGAGGTAGTCGGAAATACCCAACCTGAATCTTTCCAAGGCAATGTCAGCATTCTCTGTGGCAACTTTATAATTGGCATATTCGATCTCCAACAGTTCCTTGTTGGTATTGTATGTATTGTATGCCCGTTGGATATCAGATACCATTTGTATTTCCAAATCCTGAAGAGCATATCCGGCACTCAACTTCTGCACCTTGGCATTTTGAATCCTCCTATTAAGTGTAAATCCACTGAACAAATTCAAAGAGGTGGATAATCCATAATTAATGCCTGTTCTTTGGTTGAGTAATAAGAAACCTGCTTCCGAAGTAAAGGTGTTTCTGTTATAGGCAGCATTGAGATTGATTTGGGGCAGTCTTTGGGCTTGGGTTTCTTTCAAGACCAAAAAGGCTGCATTCTCCTGTCTTTGGGTGACCAAAAACTGCTTATTGTTTAAATAAGCATTCTCAAGAATATTCTCTAAAAGGAGGTTTTGATCTACCAAAATAGTGTCTTTTACTACAAATTCCTCTTCCGGTGTAAGTGCGAGTAACTCATTTAGATTAATTCTTGCATTTTTGATGACCAATTTCTGATTCGTAAGCAGGGACAAATCGGCATTATAATCTACTTGAGCAGTAAGGAAATCACTTCGGCCGGCACCACCAAGTTCATACCTTGCTTTGGCTATATCCAACCTGGCTTGGGAAAGGTCCAAGGTAGTTTTAAGCACATTGAATCTTTGAAGTTCCAAAACCAACCTAAAGTAAGAAGATGAAATACTTGCAACAGTGTTTTCTACCAAAACCTTGGCTTCCAGATCACTGATTTCAGCCAACTTACCCAGTATTTTTATAGAATACACTGTCTCCGGTCTGAATCCATAAAACCCTACCAAAGAATAGTTTTGGTTTTCTGTAGCAGCACCTTTAATTTCAATGATTTGTTCCGGATTATTTTGGAATTTCTGACTTACATCTTCATTGTTGAAACTATTCAGAAAATTTCCTGTAATTGTGGGCATAAAAAAGCTTCCGATCCCAATTTTTATGTCCCTTTCGGCAATGACCACATTGTTTGCTGCAATCTTTATTCCATAGTTCTTTTCCAAACCGATCAGAACTGCTTTTTCCAAATCCAGATTTTCTCCATCTTGTGCAAAAAGAGAAACCGTCGCCCAAGTACTGAGCACCAATAATAAAAGTGATTTTCTCATCAGACTCTTGCTAATCTTCCTTTTTTGGATGTTAAATAGGTATAAATGGCCGGGATGACAAACAAAGTGAGCACGGTAGAAAATGCCAATCCGCCAATAACAGCAACTCCCATGGGAACGCGGCTTTCCGCACCTGCCCCAAGGGCCAATGCAATCGGTAATATACCTAAGATCGTAGAAAGACTTGTCATGAGAATAGGTCTGAAACGGGCCGCTGAAGCTCCAATGATCGCCTCCTCTATGGACATTCCCTGTGCTTTTCGCTGGTTGGCAAATTCAACAATCAAAATCCCGTTTTTGGTTACCAGGCCTATGAGCATGATAATCCCGATCTGACTGAAAATATTCAATGTAAAATCAAATATCCATAATGAAAACAAGGCACCGAACAAGGCCAAAGGAACAGTAAACATGATTGTAAGTGGATCCATAAAGCTTTCAAATTGGGCAGAAAGCACCAAATAAATCAATACCAATGCAAATAAGAAGGCAAATATCAAACTGTTGGAACTCTCCCTGAATTCCTTGGAAAGGCCAGCCACATCTGTGCTATAAGTATCGTCCAGCACCTCTCCCGCAATCCTATCCATTTCATCCAGACCTGCTCCGATGGTATATCCATCAGTCAAGCCTGCAGATACTGTAGCACTCACAAATCTATTGAACCTGTATAACTGCGGAGGTGTGCTCTTTTCTTGAATCGTAACCAAGTTGTCCAACTGAATAAGCTGACCATTGTCTGCCCTCACATATAGCATCCTAAGGTTGATAGGCTCATTTCTATCAGCAAGCTGCATTTCTCCTACCACCTGGTATTGCTTTCCGTTCATAATGAAATAAGCAAACCTTTGGCCTGAATAAGACAATTGAAGTGTCCTTGCAATTTCCTGAACTGAGACACCTACATTTCTTGCCTTTTCCCGGTTGATTTCAACCTCAATCTCAGGTTTGGTAAATTTCAGGTTGATGTCTGTAAAAGTAAAAACCGGACTTTGCCCTGCTTTTTCCATGAAAGTCGGGATAACTTCTTTTAATTTTTCCAAAGTAGGTGCCTGGATGACGAATTGGACAGGCAATCCACCTCTTCTATCGCCGATGGATTGGGGTTGGGTAACGAAAGCTCTTACTGCTGTATACTTTTTGATCATGTTGGATACTTGCCCAAAAACTTCCATTTGGCTTCTCTCCCTTTCAGCAGCATCTACAAGTATTAGTCTGAGAAATCCTGAATTGGTGCTTGATGTACCAAATCCGGGAGATGTAACGGTCGTGATTCCTGCTCTTTCCTCTTCGGGTATCTGATTTGTAAAATCAACTGTCATTTCATCAAGAACCTTATCCATATACCCAAAGGTTGCGCCTTCGGGTCCTGAAATGATGATCCTCATTTCGCCCCGATCTTCTACCGGTGCCAATTCTGTAGGGATGACTTTGAAGAAATAATAAATCCCAAAACCCATGACCAGGATAATGGCAAATGCACTCCATCTTATCTTCATGAATTTATCCAGGGCTCCTTCATATAGGTTGTTTAGCCAAACAAAGAAGGGCTCTGTCCAATTGTAAAAAGCGTTATGCTTTTCCCTTTTCTTCAATAACTTGGCACTCAACATCGGGGTCATTGTCAAGGCGACAAAAGAAGAAATGATGACCGCCCCTGCGACAACAATCCCAAACTCCCTGAAAAGCCTACCGGTAGTGCCTGTCAAGAAAATGACCGGGAGAAAAACAGCCGCCAGTGCCACAGTTGTAGCAATTACAGCAAAGAATATTTCTTCTGAGCCTTTGGAGGCAGCGGTGTCCGGGTGTTCGCCTTTTTCTATTCTGGCATAGATATTTTCCAAAACCACGATGGCATCATCGACTACCAATCCGATCGAAAGTACAATTCCCAAAAGTGTCAGCACATTGATAGAGAAGTCCATCAGGTACATGATAAAAAATACCCCGATCAAAGAAATCGGTATGGTCAAAACCGGAATAAAGGTTGTCCTCCAATCTCTCAAAAACAAGAATATAATAGAAACAACTAGGATAAAGGCGATAAAGATTGTTTCCTGAACTTCAGCTATTGAATTTCTGATAAATGTAGTCGAATCAAAACCTATATCCACACGGATATCGCTGGGTAAATCCTTCTTTATTGTTTCGAGTCTGTTGTAAAACTCATCCACAATCTCGATGTTATTTGAACCCGGAAGTGGTACCAATACCACCCCGACCATCGGAACACCATCCCTTTTGAGAACTGTCCGTTCGTTTAAAGCTGACATCTCAGCTGCCCCTATATCCTGAAATCTGACGATGTTGTTTTGATCCTCTTTGATGATCAGCGTATTGAATTCCTGAGGGGTACTCAACCTGCTTTTGGTCCTGACCGAAAGCTCTATTGCTGCGCCTTCAATCCTTCCGGATGGTAATTCCACGTTTTCACTCTGAACTTTGTTCAGGACATCGAGTGGCGTCACACCGTATGAAGCCATCTTCAAAGGGTCCATCCTCAATTTGATGGCATATCTTTTTTCTCCCCAAATCTGCACAGTACTTACTCCGGGAATAGTCTGAAGTCTCTCCTTAAAAATATTCGTTGCAATATCAGTAAGATCCAAAAGGTTTCTTGTGGAACTCTGAACTGCCAAAAAGACAATCGGCTGCGAATCAGAGTCCGACTTGGAAACGACCGGTGGTTCCACATCCGGAGGAAGATTTCTCTGTGCACCCGAAACCTTATCCCTGACATCATTGGCTGCGGCCTCAAGGTCTGCCCCTACATCAAATTCGACGGTAATATTACTTGTTCCGTCGTTACTTGTAGAAGTCAGGGATTTGATACCGGCAATGCCGTTGATGGCTTCTTCCAAAGGCTCCGTTATCTGGGCTTCTATGACATCAGCATTGGCACCGACATAATTTGTCCTGACGTTGATAACGGGTGGGTCAACACTAGGAAATTCCCTGATTCCCAAAAAACTGATTCCAATAATCCCAAACAGCATTATTGTTAATGACATTACTATGGCAAGGACGGGTCTGTTGATACTGATACTTGATAAACTAGCCATATTTCAATTGATTTTAGTATAAGTGACAGGCATACCTGTTCTTACTTGCAATACTCCGGTGCTCAAAACCAGGTCACCTTCTATTAGCCCATCAATAATCTGTACAAAACTTTCTGTACGGGTGCCAATGGCCACCTTTCTCTCTTCGATTTTGCTTTCTTGGTTAACCACAAAGACTTTATATCCTGCCAATTCCGGAATCACAGATTCTGCAGGGACCATGAGGGCATTTTCTTCCACGCCAAGGATATATTTTATCCTCACAAACATGCCGGGCAAAAATTTCCTCTCCTTATTGGAGCTTTGCGCCCTGATCTTTAGCGTTCGGGTTCCTGTATCTATATTTGGCGCAATTGCAAAAACCGTCCCCTCGACATCTACTCCTTCTGATTCATTGGAGAAGATGATTTTTGAACCTATTTTGACTTGATTGGAATATCTTTCAGGGATTGAGAATTCAATCTTGATAGGGTCAATGTTGACAATATTAACGATCACATCAGAAGACCCGATCACACTTCCTTCTGAAATCATCCTCAAACCTAAAACTCCGTCAAAAGGAGCCCTGATAACGGTTTTATTCAGTTGCGCTTCCACCAACTTGATATCAGAAAGGTTGGTATTGAATTGGTTGAGAACGATATCGTATTCTTCCTGACTGATTGCCTCCTTGGCCAGAAGTTGCTTTTGTCTGCTTTCCTGGCTTTCAAAAAGCTTCTTGGTGAAGTCAAGTTTTTGGTATTGGGCGTCAAGTTCATCGTCATTGAGGTAGAGCAGGGGAGTTCCCTTCTTTACAAACTGCCCTTCGTCGAAAGATATTTTTTTTACCAAACCTGTGATTTCCGAACGGAGGTCTACGCTCTCATTTGCAATCACCGACCCTGTGACACTTAGGCTATTTTCCAATCTTTCAGGACGGATTTCGACTACATTGACAGGAATAGGCTGTCCGGAACCCTGTGGACCTCCAGGCTGTCCGGAAGCGGCAACTTCATCGGATTTCCCCATAAACTGATCCCACCTTGGGTAAATAAAAATCACTGCCAATACAAGGACTATGGAAATTATTAAAATAATTTTGGTCTGTTTTTTCATTCTACCTATTCAGAAAATCCAATTAAGGGTATTTGTTGATTTTTAATAAACTGCAAAGCCAATCGGTTAAAGATTTCTGGCTGCTCTACATTGACCACGTGGCCACAGGCTTTGACAATATTGAGCGTGGAAAGTCTATGCTCTTTTACAATCTTTTTCACCGGTTCGAGAAACATGATATCTTCTTCCCCCATTACATAAAGTGTCGGGATTGACAGGTCTTTTTCTTTGAAAAATTTCAAAAGTGGGTTGATGTCTTTTGTCAACTTAAACCACCTGATAAATTCCTTTTGACAAAGCCTTTTGGCTTCATTGATAAAGAGGTTCCTAGACTCAGCATGGTGTCTTCTCGGCATGATGATCCAAGCAAAAAGGCTATACAACCACATGTAAGGCACGACACTTTTGAAGGTATTTCCCAAAGTTACAAGAATCTGGGAAGTGAAGGTTAACCTTGTAATAGCTCCCGCCAAGATCAGCGACTTTACCCGTTGAGGTTCCATTTCTGCCAATTGCCTTGCCAAAACTGTCCCGAGCGAAACTCCCATCACGTGGGCCGGCGGCAATTGTAAGTGGCCAAGGACTTCAATGATGTCTTTGGTCACTGCCGGAAAGGTGTATTCTTCCTTCCAAATATTCCTGATCGAGCTTGCAGACTTGCCGTGGCCTCTCAGATCGATGAGCAGAAGGTTGTATTCCTGACCGAATTCCCGGATCTGTTTGTGCCAGATAGAAGACGATCCTCCGGCGCCGTGAATAAACACCACCCATTCGTTACTGGAAGAATGCTTGTAGGTTTTATAATACAACATACTGTTTTTCATCTTGACCAAGTAATAACCGAACAGTTTGATTTTGGTTCCGAACCCGAAAGCTAAGCCCATTAATTGGGGTAAAAAATAAAATAAACACAGGTGGCGATTGAAGTCGATTAATGGTTATTTCCTATAAAAAATTAAACCAAGGCAATTTATAGCCTTGGTTCAATACAAATTCCAATCAATTTTAAAATTCGTTTACGGTTTTATTCTCAAAAAAAAATGGCTCCTGAAAATAGAAATGCCTAGAAGCATTACCCCAATTTGACTAGGCTTTAGTACAAGGATTAGAGTCCAACTATTTCCGGTTTAATCTACTTTAGTGTAAAGCATATCCGATCCATAAGGGAGAAGTAATTTCTGACTGTCTTC
>JBBRFK010000145.1:0-10207 GCA_038224435.1 Cytophagales bacterium
GACTTGTCGGATATTTTTTCTACAATATCCAAGGCAAGTTCATCCTCTCCGACTTCAAACAACAATGGTACTGACTGTCCGCTTGCCAAGTCATAAGGTACTGCTTCGTGAGGCATGACTTTCATGCTGAATTTCAGCAACTCGGCCGCCTTGTCCATGTTCTCTTCGTCTAACAGTGCGATCGCGATACTGTTTACCGCAGAACGGTGGTTGGAAGTAAACCTTCTGAATTCATCGTCAAAATAGTTACCGGGATCGTCCATTCCCCTGAAAGCAAACTTCTCCATCATATTGGAATAGGCCAATTCGGTGTTGACCAATTCGGTTCTCATTCCCTCCGGTTTTTTGACCGGCAATAACCTATATGTCATTCCTTCCATCACCACATAGTCCTCAATATCCAAGGTGATGGTTGCCAAAGAAGTGTTGTTGAAATAAATAGGCCTCTCCCAATTGTTGGTAGTAATGAGGTCAATTAGCATCAGGTTTCCTTTTGTCAGGTAATTTCCTTTGATCCTGAGGTTGATTTGCTCGGTCATCAGATCTTCCATCGACTCGGGAATAAGGCCTTGGTTATAGACATTTTCCAAGTCAACATCAAGGATCAGATTTCTGGAGGGAACCATGTTGTAAGTATTTTTGCTTCCCGATGCTGCCAATTTCAGAAGCTCACTTCCGTTGTTGAGTAGTTTGAGGTATTCGGAGGCGGAGATGGCTTGGAGTCCTTCTCTTTCCATGACATAGAGCACATCATTGGTGCCTTTTTTATAATTTTTTGGATCCAATGAAAATGGCAAAGCCGCTGACTCATTGACAGGACGGGCCATTTGCTCCACGTACCAATCGGTATCAAAATAACTCAATACGACCACCCTCACATCAGTCCTGAAACCTTCGACTTCCTGCACGTACCAAAGCGGGAAAGTGTCATTGTCCCCACCAGTGAACAGGATGGCATTTGGCGCGCATGAAGCAAGGAAATTTCTGGCTGAATCGACAGAGAAAAACCTTCCCTGTCTGTTATGGTCATCCCAGTTTTGGTTGGCCATCAGCAATGCTACCGGCACAGTCGCAAGCGTGGCGATAATACCTGCCAAAACAAGGTTTTTATTCAATCTTTCAATGTAATAGGCTAAAGCCATGACGCCCATTCCGATCCAGATCGCAAAAGCATAAAAGGAACCGACATAGATATAATCCCTTTCCCGGGGTTCTACCGGAGGAGAATTGAGGTATAATACCAAGACTACGCCCAGCATCAGAAAAAGCATAGCCGACACAAAGAAAGATTTGGTGTCCTTCTTTGCCTGAAAAACCAATCCGATCAATCCCAAAATCAAAGGCAACATCAGGTAATTGTTGTGGGCTTTGTTTTCTTTAATATAATCAGGATAGATGTCTGAGAAAAAATCTGAAATCCCCATCCAAGGCGCATCTGAGAAATCACTTTCCCTTCCTGAGAAATTCCACATAAAATACCGCCAATACATGTGGCCCAGCTGATGGGTAAACATGAAATAGAGGTTATCTCCAAAGGTTGGCTTTTGTCCCTCACTCAATCCTAGTTTGGATTGGTAGATCTGCTTGTGTCGGTCTTGGGTGGAATAAATCCTAGGCAGAAGGGTCGTTCGCGCAGGATCATATTCATTGACGGTAGAGTAATCCACGATTTCATACCTGTCTTTACCCTTCATATAAATAGGGGCACCTTCTTTTTGGTCTGTGAGCTCGGCATCAAAATATTGTCCATGGATCAAAGGGCGGTACCCGTATTGTTCTCTTTTCAGATAAGAAACATAACTGATGATGTCCTTTGGTGCATTTTCATTGATGACAGGATCCTGATTGGCACGGATGACAATGAGAGCATAAGATCCATATCCGATCAGGATAAATACAAGCGATACCAAAACGGTATTGAGAATGACTTTTCCTTTTTTGATAGAGTAAAGGATGCCATATATCAGGGAACCCAAAAACAGTGCTGAAAAGACAAGGATTCCCGATCCAAATGGCAGTCCGATGCTATTGACAAAGAATATCTCCATGGAACCAGCCAGACTTGGAAGTCCCGGAATGATCAGGTTATTGATGATGATGAGGGCTACACCGCCCAAAATCACCGCAATGATTCCTCCTTTGAGGTTGGGGTTTGGGTATTTTTTGAAATAAACCACCAAAGCCAGCGCCGGTAGGGTGACTAGATTCAGCAAGTGGACCCCTATGGACAATCCTACCAAATAGGCGATGAAAATCATCCACCTGTTTTCTTCCCTTTGGTCCTCGATGACATCCCACTTGAGAAAAGCCCAGATTACTATTGCAGTAAAGAAGGAAGACATGGCATATACTTCGGCTTCTACCGCCGAAAACCAGAAGCTATCTGTGAAAGTATAAATGAGCGATCCCACCACACCGGCACCCATCAAGGTGATGATTTGGCCTTTGGTTTCTTTTCCCTTTTGGATTTGGAATAATTTGCGTCCAAAAAGGGTAATGGTCCAAAAAAGGAATAAGACTGTAAAACCTGAGAAAACAGCACTTCCGACATTCATCCAATAGGCGACAGCCAATCCGTCCCCAAATGCCAGGAATCCAAACATCCTATAAATCAAGAGGAAAAACGGTGCTCCCGGAGGATGTGGCACCTGCAGTTTATAGGAAACAGCGATGAATTCTCCCGGATCCCAAAAACTCGCGGTTTGTTCCACTGTCAGTATAAAGACGGTGGTAGATAGGAGAAAAACCAGCCAACCGGTGAGGTTATTGGCCTTTTGATAGTCAAGCATTGTTTTTGAAATAATAGTTTCGGGCGAAAATAAACAATAAATCCTAATCCATCGGGTTTTTAACAGCATTTAAGGTATTGTGATAAAAATTACTGTTCCACAGTTGCCTGGGCGATACTTTTGTAAAGTCAAAAAAAAATATTTAAGTATTCAATGTTGCCAGTAACATTACTGAAATTGTCAAATTCAAGAATAGGGGGGAAAGAAGGTTACTTCCGACTTCAGTCTTCCGTCAAATTTTTGAAAGGAAAAAGCGTAACTGGCGGGATTGGGTATAACTACTAAAAATAATAACCATGAGTGCACAACCAAAAACATTCAGCGAATTGATTTCAGGAGACCAACCTGTTTTGGTGGATTTCTTTGCCACTTGGTGCGGTCCATGCAAAATGATGCAGCCGATCCTCGAAGATACTGCCCGCCAATTGGGTAACAAAGTCAAAATCATCAAAGTGGACGTGGACAAAAACCCATTAGCTGCAAGTTCTTATCAGGTAAGGGGAGTTCCAACTTTGATATTGTTCCAAAACGGAAAGCCGCTTTGGAGACAATCAGGTGTGGTTCCCGCCAATCAATTGATAAAAGTGGTGGAAGAAAAACTCGTCCAAAAAATGTAATTTGAAAATGTGACAAAAGTCATTTTAATAAAAACAGCAGGTAGCTAATTTTACATATCATTCAACAGGAAAAAAATAAAAAAGCATATGACAATTGAACAAATCTATACCGGATGTTTGGCTCAGGGAGCCTACTACATCGAGTCAGACGGCGAAGCTGCTGTCATTGACCCTTTGAGAGAAGTGCAACCTTACATAGAAAAAGCCGAAAGAAGAGGAGATACCATCAAGTATGTGTTTGAAACCCACTTCCACGCTGATTTCGTGTCCGGTCACCAAGATTTATCAATCAAAACCGGGGCCCCGATTGTGTTCGGTCCCACAGGAATGAAAATGGGATTTGAAGCCATCGTGGCCAAGGATGGTCAGGAATTCCCACTTGGAAAAGCAAAAATCAGAGTAATCCATACGCCTGGTCATACGATGGAAAGTAGCTGCTTTCTCTTGATCAATGAAGAAGGAAAAGAAGAAGCCTTGTTCACAGGTGATACCTTGTTTATCGGAGATGTAGGCAGACCTGACCTGGCTCAGAAAGTCATCGCTGAATTGACGCAGGACAAACTTGCCGCACATCTTTATGAGTCTTTGAGAAATAAAATCATGCCTTTGGCTGATGATATCATCGTCTATCCGGCCCACGGTGCAGGTAGTGCCTGTGGCAAAAACATGAGCAAAGAGACCACCGATACTTTGGGCAACCAAAAGAAAACCAATTATGCGCTTCAGGAAATGACCAAAGAAGCGTTCATCAAAGAAGTGACTTCCGGTCTTACTCCTCCTCCTGCCTATTTCCCTCAAAATGTCATGATGAATATCCAGGGATATGAATCCATTGACACTGTTTTGGACAGGGGATTCAATCCTTTGAGCCCTGCGGCTTTTGAGGCTGCAGCCAACGAAACAGGTGCCGTTCTCATTGATACGAGAGATGCACTGGTATTTGCCAAAGGTTTTATCCCAAACTCAATCAATATCGGTATCGATGGAAGTTTTGCGGTTTGGGTTGGTGCTTTGGTACCTGACCTCAAGCAGGAAATCCTGATCGTAGCAGATGAGGGAAGAGAAGAAGAGGTTATCACGAGATTGGCAAGGGTGGGTTATGACTATTGTATCGGATACCTCAAGGGTGGATTTGAAGCTTGGAAAGATGACAGCAGGGATATTGATACCATCAAAACTGTAACAACGGAAGAGCTTGCCCATATCATTGAAAAAGAAGGCGGGGCCAATATCCTTGATATCAGAAAAAACAGTGAATACCTCAGTGAACACGTGATGGATGCAGAAAATGCGCCGTTGGATTATATCAATGACAGCATGGCACAGATCAATAAAGACAAAACCTACTATGTACACTGTGCGGGTGGATATAGGTCTATGGTTTTCAATTCCATTTTGAGAGCGAGGGGTTTTGATAACCTGATCGATGTAAAAGGTGGATTTGACGCCATTAAGGATTCCGCCTTATTCAAAGTCAGTGACTATGTATGTCCTACGACCTTGCTTTGATCAGAAGTTGTGAAAAAGTTGTGTTTTACCCAAAATGGCAAGACTTCGGTCTTGCCATTTTAATTTCGGATTCATCATGGTGATAAATGTCACTGTAATCGGACTAAAGTCTGGACAATTTTGAATACTTTGGAAAACTGTGGATTTACAGATTTTCTGATCAATATCCCCAGCTTGCTTTATCTTAGACTAAGGATATATGCGTCTGAAATCTTGCAATTCAAATGGAACTTTCCTTTGCTTGATATCAATTATGAAACATAAGGATAAGGAGTTTGTAAATGAGCTAAATGGATTCCAGCAATGGCCTTAAGTTAAATTTTCTGTTCTTATGCTTTATTGCCACAAAACAAATAAGGTTCGAAGATCCAATTGAACTTTCCTGTCCGTTAGGCAGGCCTTCTCTGGACTGTTGACAATGGACAATTATCCACCCCAAAATTGATTCGAATTAAGCTTAGTTACATCATTGCGGATAACGATATTAAATTTTAATCAAAAAAAACAAAACAAATAAAATGGAACAGTTTATTGAATGGATCAAGCAGCCTTGGCCTTGGTGGGTAGCCGGACCGATGATCGGCCTTATCGTGCCTACATTGTTGATCGTCGGAGGAAAGGCTTTTGGGATATCTTCATCATTGAGGCATATCTGTGCCATGTGTGTCCCTGCCAAGATTCCTTTCTTTACTTATGATTGGAAAAAGGAAATGTGGAACATCGCCTTTGTTATCGGAGTGGCGATCGGAGGTTTTGTAGGTCATAATCTTTTGGCCAATCCGGAGATGATTCAAGTGGCTGAGTCCACACAGCGTGACCTCGCGGCACTTGGCATCACTGATTATAGCAGTATCATGCCCCATGAGATTTTCAATTGGGAGAATTTATTCACTGCAAAAGGATTGTTGTTCTTTGTCTTCGGCGGATTTTTGGTCGGATTCGGCACCAGGTATGCCGGAGGATGCACCTCAGGTCATGCCATTATGGGGATCAGTTCCTTGCAGTGGCCGTCTGTCGTGGCGACCATTTTCTTTATGATAGGTGGATTTCTGATGACGCATGTCTTCCTTGGTCCTTTGATGAAATTAGTAGGATTTTAATCTTTAGCAAAAAATGGGAACAGCAGTAAAAAAAGGAGGAAAGCCAAATACAGGAGTAACTCCAATAAAAGAAGAGAATGGCCAAAATCCATTGGAATTATTGATGTATTTGATCATCGGTGTAGGCTTTGGGATCATTTTCATAAAAGCAGAAATCATATCTTGGTTTAGAATCCAGGAGATGTTTAGGTTACAGTCATTCTTTATGTATGGGGTAATCGGTTCAGCGATAGTGGTAGGAGCACTTTCCATTCAGGTCATCAAGAGGTTTGACATCAAAACCATCAAAGGCGAAAAAATCATCATCGCAGACAAGGAATTCCGGAAAGGACAAATCATCGGAGGTTTTCTCTTCGGATTGGGATGGGCACTTACAGGTGCATGTCCGGGTCCTTTGTTTGCACAGATTGGCAGTGGATTTACTGTAATCATCGTGACTTTGATCAGTGCAGTGGCAGGAACCTGGGTTTATGGAAGGTTTTCAGATAAATTACCAAATTAAAATTGTCCAGTGGATTTTTGGTATAATATTTGAGAACTAAAGAAAAATAACTTGAACTTAAACACTGAGCCGCTTCCGAAAGGAAGTGGCTTTTTTTTTCATTTGATTGCTCATCGCTTCGGAACCTGGTCTTTTGGAAACAAAGTGAAATTTTAGTTGATTTTTTTTTTTATTCTTCAGCGCAATTTGTTTGTTCAAAATCCCCAAAAGAGAATATTACAATGGAAAACATTTATTTTATTATTTACCTATTCTGAGATATATATAATCATGCATATACTATTTACTAAATAATTTAATTTTACTTTTTTATGAAAATAGTATCGGTTTTGCCATATATAAATGCTTAAATTTTAAAAAAAGACATATTTTTATAATAAAAATCCTTATTTATTCTCGATTTGGTGCTAAATTCAAATCTGCATTTACGTGCTGGTGCAGCAATCTTTTCCAATCATCCCGAGCCATAGAATTATGAATTTTCAGTTACTCTTTGTGATCATGATACTCGCTGTTGCTACGTTCAATAGCTTTATTTTGATTGTCCCTCAGGAAAAGAACATTGGGGGATATAAGTTGCTTTATACCTCTTTGTTTTTTTATAACCTCTGCCTGCTGGTATATTTTGTCTGGTTTGAGGCAGGGTTTATAAGGGAAATACCACAACTATTGAGGACAGGTAGTCCTTTGATCTATTTGTGTGCGCCTTTTTTCTACTTCTTTGTAAGAAACTCACTTGATGGATCGGCTGGATTAAGGAAAAGAGATTGGATTCATTTCCTTCCTACCCTGATCCATTTTTTGGATTTGCTTCCATTTTACTTCGAATCGCCTGAGGTCAAATCTGTCTTTGCCGAGATCATGATTGCCGACCATTCCAAGATTAATTTTGTGGCTGGCGGATTGATTCCGATTCAGTTTCATTACCTGTTCAGGATTTTTCTTCAGACTGGCTATTTCGTCTATTCAATATACTTGGTGAATAAAATGAGACCGGAGATATTCAGCATATTGAAAGGAAATCCGCTTTCAAATCACCTCATGATGGTATTGGTCCTTATGGGTTGGATGGTGGTTTTTCAATTTGCTTATGCTGTTTTTGAGGTTTTGAAGCATAACAGCGCAATTGACTGGTCAGGAGAAAACTATGTCCTGAGGAGAATTTCAATTCTTGGGCTTCTCGGGCTTAATCTTTTTGTCAATTTCAAACCGGGATTTCTGAATCAACCATCAAAGGAGAAAGATTCCGAGCTGATCGGGGTCGATGACCACAAAACCGACATCGCTTGCGCCAAAAAGCCAGAGCAAATTGAGAAGAATACCAGGCCTTCCCTAGAACAACAGGATGTGATTTCCCAAAAAGAAATAGCGCTGATCAAATCAGAGATCATCTCAATATTGGAAGAAGAGCGGATTTTTACTGAAGTCGGAATGACATTGAACTATTTTGCAAACCGAATCAACGTATCCCCAAAGTTGGTTTCATTGGTTATCAACAGGGAATTCGATAAAGGCTTCAATGAATTTTTAAACCAATATAGGATAGCGTATGCCATCACCAAAATAGAAGATGGATACCTTGATGATTATACCTTGGAAGCACTCGGTGAAATATCAGGATTCAATTCAAGGACTACTTTTTTCAATGCCTTTAAAAAGGAAATGGGTTACAGCCCTTCTGAATACTGGAGGAAATTTCAGCAAATCCCTTCCTGATTCTTTCCGATATTTCAAGCCTTAATTCAGGCAAATTATCCTTTCTTTTCCTTTCAAAAATCTGCATTCCATTTTAAGGACAGGTAAAATCTTGATTCAAAAAGATACTCTTACCTATTAAATCCTCAAATCCCCCTACTTTTTCATTTGAAAATCAGGATTTTTTATATCAACCCTTTTGTATTTGAAAAAGGGTAAAAGGAAGTTTCCTGATTACATGTTTCAAAATCGGATTTTGGAACATCAACAAGTTTGTTTTCAATGATAATTTTTTCTGGTTTGTATCGCTTACTGATGTTTCACCCCATTGGAAAGCCAAGATCCAAAACTCGCCAAACCATTGATTTTTGCTCTTAGGAAAAAACAAGTCTTTAAAAAAAATTCTAAACAGGAAATTACCTGCCAGTACCAATTCAAATTAAACAACTTAATATGGGAAATATCTTACCTAAAGCCAGAAGGGAAATCTGTTACCTTTCTAAATTTATGCCAATCAAAACCATGCTGTTTTTGGTGGGTCTTTTGTTTTTTTCAAATGCGTTTAGCCAGACCACCGAGCCGTTTATTACTTCACCTACTTTGATTGAGTATCCAGGAGTCCCCTCATGGAAAACAACTGCCGAAGTTTCCATAGGCGGAGTTGTATATCAATTGACCGGCGTGATAAATGGAAGTTGGGCTTTTTCTGCTAATGGAGGAGTAAGTAATAGTTCTTCTCTTTATGCAGACTCAGCAGGAGATATAATAATTACAATTAAAAGGAAGGATGATCAGAGATTTCAGTTTTACGGGGCTTGGATGAAGTACACAAATTTTTCAGGGTACCCAGCTCCTTTTTTAAGAGCAAACTATAATGGCACTGCAGTTTCGAGTGAGACTTATAATATCAATTCCACTGTAACGCTTACTAAAAATTTAAATGTAACAAGTGTTACACTTCAATTCTCAGGGCTTTATACTTTGTTCTTTGATAATCTAATAGTGGGTCCTGCTTTGGCTTCTGCTGCTACAGTAACTACTTCCGCTGCTTCAAACGTAGCAGGAACCATGGCAACTCTTGGCGGGAATGTTACCGATGACGGTGGAGGAACAATTACAGAAAGGGGTGTGGTTTACAGCACTTCTTCCAATCCAACAACAGCAAATGTTAAATCTATCATGGGGACTGGAGCAGGAGTTTTTTCTGCACAGGTTTCTGGGCTCAGTCTGAACACTGTTTATTATGCAAGAGCATTTGCAACCAATAGTGAGGGAACAAGCTATGGTAGCGAAATCAATTTTTCCACAACAGATGGGTCCGGGCCGGTATCGATTAATCCAACAATGGATTCTTCTGTTGATTTGTATGGAAATTATCCCGCAGATAACTACTTATATATTGGAAATGAAATTGGAGATGGCTATGGTTTCATGGAGGGTTTTATGAAGTTTTTAATTCCTTCTGATCTCAACGGCCCTATCCAAGGAGCAAAACTAAGGGTGAATATCAACTATTTACAGGGCAGTAATATTTTTCTGAAAGCCTTCGGTTCTAATTATGATAGTTGGCTTGAAAATACAATGACTATCCCGACTAAGGACTATCCTTTAGGGCAAACTGACATCAATTCAACAGGATGGATAGAAATAGATGTCACATCATTTGTTCAAACTGAAATAAATGGTGATAAAGTAGTCACCCTGGTTTTAAATGGTAACAATGGAGGAATGTCTTATGTAGGAATCGATTCAAGAGAATCTACAAACAAACCGGAGTTGATTTTAACAATGGAGGCCAGTCCGTCTTCGCCAACAATTACTACTTCTTCTGCTACTTCTATAGGATCTTCCTCCGCTACTTTGGGAGGTAATGTTACCGATGACGGTGGTGCCGAAGTTACGGAAAGAGGGATTGTCTGGAATACTTCAACAAACCCAACCACGGCGGATAATAAAGTTCAGATTGGTTCAGGCACTGGGACTTTCTCCCAAACA
>JBBRFK010000146.1:0-10094 GCA_038224435.1 Cytophagales bacterium
TGTGAATTCCTATATCCGTTCAGCAGTTACATACAACTCTATTTTGTGAAATTGTAAACTTATCCTACCGACTCCTTTAAAAGAAAATTAAACTTTCTGCTTGTGGGAATGAACCACAACCGCTAACAAAAACAAAATTGACATTCCCTCTTCCAATATGAATTCCACGAACAAACCCATCCAAATGAACACAGCTTTTCGAATTCTAAAAAAGATAATATTATATACTGCCTCGATAGTTTTGCTTCTTTCAATTGCAGGATATATTTATCTCTACGTAATTCCAAAAGGACCAAATATCACAGAAAGTATTCCACTAAATGACACAAAAGATTCCTTTGTGATGTATGCCTTCAAGCAAAGTGAGAGAAAATCCATTAAAGTCTGGACTTACAAACCACAAAATTGGAAAAATGGAGATAAAATTATTTTTGTTTTGCACGGTGGAGGAAGAAATGCGGATGATTACCTCGATGCTTGGGTGGAAATAGCCAAAGAAAACAAGCTTCTAATAGTTGCCCCAGAATTTGAAAACAAGTTCTATAAATATGTAACCAACGACTACCAAGAAGGGAATTTATTTACTTTTTTTGGAACCAAAAACCCAAAAGAAGAATGGGCATATACAGTTGTAGAAAATATATTTGACCATATCAAAACAGTCAATAATATTACAAACGAACACTATGATATTTTTGGACATTCAGCTGGTGGACAGTTTGTCCATAGAATGGTAATGTTGATGCCCGAATCGAGAATTGGAACAGCTATTTCTGCAAACTCAGGATTTTACAGTTTACCTTTCGAAGACCTTGAATTTCCCTATGGTTTCAAAAGCACAGGAATGGATTTTAGGTCCGACTTAGAAAAAGCCTATAAAAAAAGATTGGTTATACTCTTAGGAGAGTTAGACAACGACCCAAGTTTAGGAACTTTCAGAACGACTGATTTAGCAATGGAACAAGGTGTCCATAGGTTGGAGCGAGGCACAAATTTTTACAACATAAATAAGGCATTAATAAGCAAAAACAATAGGACATTTAACTGGGAAATGGACACGATAAAAAATGTTGGTCATGATTATACGAAAATGTCTGAAAGCGCAATTGAGTGGATAATTGACCAACCTTAACAACTTATATAAAACTTGGCTATAGGCTTATCCTGTTATAACCATTCCATTAGATTGATTCCACCTAGAATTTATGTATCCCTATTCGAATCCTTTGATCCCCATTTATCAAATCCTTTGAACAAATCAATTCCTTTTGTGATTAAATTCGCCAAAACCTATGAATCAAATGAAACTCTGGATTTCTGTTCTGCTTTTCCTCTGCCCGCTATTTCTCTTTGCCCAAACCAAAATCACGACTTTGGATAAAAACAGCAAATCCCCTGTTTCAGGTGTTTTGGTCAAAATCCAAGGGCAGCCAAATCAGGTAACAGATGAATTGGGACAAGCAGAATTCGGACTGAAAAATTCCGGAATCCTGACTTTCCTCCACATCAGCTACGAGACGCTATCAATTTCAGTCAAACCAAATGTGTCTCTTACGATAGAACTGAGTCCTGTTACCAATTCGCTCGCTGAAGTCGTCGTGACCGGTTTTGAATCAGAACGACCGCTTGTACATCAGGCCGGTGCGATCAGCAAGGTTTTGGAAAATGAGCTCTACCGTTTCAATGAAAACTCTTTTCTGAGCGCCTTCAATACAAAACCGGGCATCCGGGTCGAGGAAAGAGCGCCTGCCAGCTATAGGATATCCATCAGGGGAAGCTCACTCCGGTCGCCCTTCGGTGTCCGGAATGTCAAGGTGTATTGGAACGACATTCCTTTTACCTCACCTGACGGCACCACTGCGCTCAACCTCCTCGATCTTTCCAACATTCAAGATACAGAAATCATCAAAGGACCTGCAGGCAGTATTTTTGGAGCCGGAAACGGTGGGGTCATCAGTATGGTAAGCCGGAAAACGGTGACAGAAAACTACCTTTCCTCCGATATTGGAGTTGGAGATTTTGGGCTATTGCGTTATCGGATCGGAATCGACCAAAAAATCGGAACCGGAGGAATAAGCGCCTCTTATGTTTCCCAAAAATCAGACGGCTTCCGCCAACACAGCGCCATGGACCGAAAGGTTTTTCAGATTGCCATGCATACCAAACCCTCAGATAAGCAAACACTTTCAGCACAGATTCTTTATTCTGACCTGAATTACCAGATTCCCGGAGCGCTTAATCCGACACAGGTAGAAACTGACAGAACGCAAGCAAGACCGGGTTCGGTAGCCCAAAACAGCTCAATAGCCCAAAAAACCCTTTACGGCACCCTCTCCCATCAGATCGAATTGGGAAAGAAATGGAACAATTCCACGGCTTTGTATATGAACAATACGGAGTTTGAAAACCCTTTTATCCTAGATTACAAAAGAGAAACAGCCTTCAGTTACGGGGGAAGGACGAAATTCAATTTGGATGACAAATGGGGTTCTTTTCCTGTCAAATTCATTGTCGGAGCAGAATACCAAAATGGAAAAACTTTGGCGCAAAACTTCGGCAACAGACAGGGTCAGGCGGATACAGTCCGGTTTTCGGATGACCTGATCAGCACCCAGGCATTTCTCTTCCAGCAATTTGAAATAGAATGGACTCCAAAAATATTGATGACTGTCGGACTTAGTGAAAATTTTGGAAGATACGAAATCAATAGATCCATCGATGCAGGACCAAACGACCCAAGCATTAATACCAAAACTTTTGATCCTATAGTGATCCCAAGACTTGCCTTGGTCTATAAAGTCAATGACAGGTCAGGGATCCACGGAAGCATCAGTTCGGGTTTTTCTCCTCCAACGATAGCCGAAGTACGCACCAATGAGGGCAGCATCAATTTAGACTTGGAACCTGAAAGAGGCACAAATTATGAGGCTGGCTACCGGGGAAAGTTCGGGATTTTCAACCTTGACCTGACGGCATTTTACTTCAAACTTGATCAGACTATCACTTCTTACACCAATGAACAGGGCGTTTTCCTTTTCAGAAATGCAGGAGCTACGGACCAAAAAGGAGTTGAAGTCAGCATGGATTATGTCTTATTTAGAAATCAAAATTCCCTTTTCCAAGAAATAAAACTTAACCATGCCTTTACAGGCCATTATTTTTATTTTGACAATTATGAAAGCGGGGGAAATGATTTCTCCGGAAATCAACTGACTGGAGTATCTCCAAATACTTTGGTAAATGTCTTGGATATCCGCACCAAACCGGGATTTTACCTCAACTTCACCCATCAATATGTAGATGCCATTCCGCTGAATGATGCCGGTACGGTTTTTCAGGATTCCTATAACCTCGTAGGTGGTAGAGTCGGTTGGAGGAAAACCTTAGGCAGCCGATGGGATCTCGAAGGCTATGGTGGCGTGGACAACTTATTGGATGAACAGTATAGCCTTGGAAATGACTTAAACGCCTTCGCAAACAGGCATTTTCAGCCTGCACCGGGAATCAATTTTTATGGGGGTGTGAAAGTTGGCCTGAGGTATTAAGTAAAAAAATAAGGGGATAAAAAATGAAATTTTATTATCCCCTAAATTTTTATCAAAAAAACCGTGGAAAAATTCTATTTTATTTGATACAAACTTACATAGCGTGGGAATAAGAAAAAATACCGTGATCAGGGTATTTTTCAGTGGTTGGAGGCGATTACATGCTGGCTTTGTAACAATTTACCCAAAGCCATAATCCTTTCTGAAGGATACAAATTCTCTGCTTCTTTGATTTTTTGGAAGGCAATGTCGTACGCCATCTGGTTATTATAAAAAATAGCCCTGTTGAACAATTCCAATCCTTTTAACTGCTGTAGGGTGATGGCCCGATAGATAGAAGGCTGCAACAGGTTTTGAATAAGTTTCTGATCGGGGTTGAGGTAAAGGGGATTCTTTTTTGATTCTTTTTCAAAGTCTTTCAAATAGGCTTTAACCTCTTCTTTTTCACTGATAAACCCGGTAAATCCATCCGTTGTTTCCAAGACCAACTTATTCCCGTCAACATTCACTGTCAAAAAAACATGGAAAGAAGTTTCCATAATATCATAATCAAATCCATAACGGTCAAGAAATACAGCCATCAAAAAAGAGCCACTGACACAGTCAAAAGCTCCTGTTTCGATCAGTTCTTCTACGCTCGCATATTGGTTGTATTCATTCATCAGGTATTGCTGACTTCTGAAAAAAAGCATTTTTAAGAACTTTTCACTCTGGCCATACCTGTCGAAGTCCTTCTGAAGTTTGGTATTCAACTTTTGGAATTTGGTACTGGTGGAATCCCAATAAGTGATAAATTCGTTGGAAGAAATCATGGATTCATTCTTTTCATTGTTGGACAAGGCAATCCCCGAAAACGAGGTTGAAAGGGCCAAAATCAAAAGGATAAGTCGTTTCATTTTCTAATGTTACCAAATTGTTAAGCCAAGTTAACATTTGAATAACATTAAAACAAAAAAAAGCCCCCACTTTTTTTGTGGAGGCTTTTAAGTTTGGTTAGTATTTTTACCAAATAGCGTATCTGAACCTCACGGCAATTCTCCTGCCTGGATTGAGGCTTGAGAATATTTGGTCCTCTGCATTGTACATCCTGAAGACTTCTTCCCTTTTGTCACTCAAAAGATTGTCCACATTGAAACTGGTCTGCAATCTTTCGTCTGCTCCCCAGGTTTTATTGACATTGATGTTGAGCGAGTTGAAAGGCACAGTATAGGTATCCGTTCTGTTACCAAATCCGACAAAGGTCAAAGTTGGTCCCTGTACATTATAAAATGCACCTGCTTCAAGTCCGGTAATCGGGTCATTGTAAGAAAAACCGACATTGATAATATAGGGTGCCTGACCGGCCATTACCCTTGTACGGGCTACATTTTCACCTTCTCTTGAAGACAATTGCCTTGACCTGAATTCTGATTCAGACATTTCAATCTGTGACCTGACGTAAGTCAGATTGGTATTGAAGAAGAATTTTTCAATCTTATTGGACACAAAACCCAATGATTTTCTCAGTTCTAATTCCACACCAATCAATTGGCCGTTACCTACGTTTCTTGGTTGGAAAGCTCCCGGATCGGAAAGGAATTGCACCATTTCGATAGGGTTATCAAATGATTTGAAGAAAAGACTGGCAGATAGCAATTCGCTCCTTTCCATGAATTTTTCCCATCTCAGGTCAAAGTTGTTGATCCTGGTAGACTGGAGGTTTCCATCCCAAAGGATTTCTGTACCTCCGTTTGTCGTTTCAGGAAACAAGCCACCGATGAACGATCTTCCTGTAATCGGGTCAAGGATTTCGGCAAAGGACAATTCTTTGAAAGAAGGCCTTGCGATAGTTCTTGAAAATGCTGCTCTGAAATTCTGGTTGGATTTGAACGACTTGATCAAATTGATGGTCGGGAAGAAATCCACATCATCCAATACTTTGTCATTGTCAAACACGATGGTTCCTGTTTGGTTGGATCCGGTGTAGAATTGGCTGAATGTTTCCATCCTGACTCCGATGATTGCCTTCAGGTTGTTGAAAGGCGTAAATTCATTGGAGACATAGGCCTGATAGCTATTCAGGTTCGAGTTATAAGCATTTGGATTGATAGGAATAAAAGTCGGGTCATACCTTACGCCATTTCTATTTGTGGCTGAGAAAAGATTATCCTCATTCATCACCTGATTTGGATCTCCGGTAAATGCGGTATTGCCGGTTGGGAATTGGAAGCTCTCGATCAGGAAATCCCTGTCTTTGTATACATAAGCACCACCGAATCTCAGCTTTGCAGTAGCATCCTTGAATCTATAATTATTGCTCAAATCCAAGCTTCCGAATAAACTCTCCTCGTCCAATGACCTCCATATCCTAGTTGGATTTCCAACTTCGGTTCCGATGGTATTGGTAGGAACTCTAAACCTGATGATTCTGACATCAGGGTCGTCTATAGAAGATCTTGTCGGTGACACTTTCCATTCCAGGTTCCATTTTCCCCTGTTAAAAAAATGCTCTCCATTGAGGAGAATATTGGTCATCGCCCTTTCACTGTATTCAATATTATATTGGTTGGCTTCAAATTCGGCACCAAGGTTGGTATTGACAAAATAGAACTGACCCACTTTGGATTCACCGCTCTGAAGTCTCAATAGATTCAGCTTGATTTTTGAATTATCAGATTTGTAAGCAAGTCCCGCGACACCTCCAAGTAGGACGTTGTTGACCCCAAAATCACCACTTGACCTTTCCAATGCTTCCATTTCGAAGCTATTGGCATCACTTGGTTTTCCGAAAAGGTTGTATTGCGCATCGGCAAAATACTGGGTTTCATTCCTGTAGGTGAAAGCCATATTATACCCAAAGCTCTTTTCCTTGATCTTAAACTGGTCTCCTATAGAATAGCCCATTCCAAAATCCATTGGGCTATTTTGACGTGTACCGCCAAAAACAGGATTGAAATTTCTCAATATCTGTTGGAATTGCTGACCTTTTGGTGAACTGGGATTTCCCACCACTTCTGCAAACTGCGGAATGTCTTGGATTCCTTGGGTAGGAATGGTCCTGGTCCCATCATCAAAACCCAACCAATCGGTTTTGCCTCCCTCGATGGCGAGGTAGTTTTTATTAAAGTGCATGGAAGGATTGTAACCACCGGTCACACTCAACACCATGGTTTTCTCTTCAGGAAAATCTATTGTCTCAATATCCACCACGCCACCTGTAAAGTCGGCTGGCAATTCGGCGGTAAATGATTTGGAGACGATGATATTGTCTATCACATTGGTAGGAAAAATATCCATCTGAATGGTATTCCTGTCAGGATCCAATCCTGGAACCTGCACGCCATTCAGGATAGTTTTGGTATACCTGTCACCCAATCCACGGATGTAAACATATTTACCTCCTTCTACAGAAACACCGGTGACTCTTTTGATGGCCGCAGCAGCATCTCCATCCCCGATTTGTCTAAAGGAAGCTCTTGAAATCCCGTCCATCAAGTTGGCAGCGTTTCTTTTGACAGACATCAAAGCCGCTTCGGTGGTACGAATAGCTTCTGCAGAAACTGTAACAGTTTCCAAGTCGGAAGTAAATTCTGCCATTTTGATCGTTTCTAGGACTGTCACATTTCCTTCAGTCACTACCACCTGTCCAATCTGAAGGGTGTTATAGGAAATAAAGGATAATTTGAGACTGTAAGTCCCCGGATCTAGAATGATTTCAAAATCACCGTCAAAATCAGTAACTGCGCCTGTCTGTAGGCCTTCAACCAAAACAGAGACCCCAAATAATGGTTCTCCGGTTCCTTCATCAAAGATTGTTCCCCTGATTGTTCCTTTTTGGGCTTGGGAATACAAGGGGGATAAAGTGATGATCATCGTTAAGATAAACAAGATCAAATTTTTCATAATTTTTATTTTTGTGTACAGCGTTTTTAATTTCAATATCCTTTTGAGTCAAAAAAACAGGAAAGAGGCCGTTGCATTACAGCCTCTTTCCCGTGTATATAATTCTTATTATTTTAAAGCATCAAGATTTCCAGATACAGCAGCCCAAGACCAGCCGGTAAATGCTGCTTTTGTAGCGCCGATAGTATTGGCATGGAGCGCAACATCAGAACCATGGACATTTGTTCCGTTTCTGAATACCGTCGTCAACATTACGCCTGCAGGAGAAGTCACTTCAAGTGTTTTGAAGACCAATACCCCACTTGCAAAGTTTGCAATCGTAAGATCACCGCTCAGGGACAAGTCTCCTCTACCAAGACCGCCTGTTGCTGGATCAGGGAAGCCGAAGAAATAAATGTTTTCGAAAGTACCTCTTGCACCTGCACGGAAATCACCAAATTCAGCCGAAGGACTACCTTTCGCAGTACCGTTTTTAAGAGTATGTGCCGCATTGAAAGAACCTTCAGGTCCATCGATTTCTAGTGCGTGGTCTGTTTCGTTACCGCAAAGTACTATGAAGTTATCCAAAGTACCTGACCAAGCCTGATCTGTATCCATGCCATCATCACCTGCATTCCAGACGATAGCATTTTTAACACTTACTGTTCCCCCAAACCACTCAATGCCATCGTCTTGATTGCCCACTACCTCTACGTTTTCGATGACAGTTGCAGATCCGACACCACCAAGTGTCAAACCGTTTATTTCATTTCCTTCACCAATATTGGCACCACCATGTCTGATAGAGATAAATTTGATCACACCTGAATTGTCAGCAGGAAGATTTCCTCCATAAAGTCCGTTGGTATCAGATGCAGGAATACCTTCGATCTGTACTTCTGTCACGTCACCTGCAAAAGAACCCGGAGCTCTACCCAAGACCAAAAGACCTCCCCAAAGACCATTGATGTTAGGTTCAAGATTAGGACTCGCTACCTGACCTGAAACAATTTCGTCAGCTATAGAAGTGAAGATGATAGGTTCAGTAGCAGTTCCATTTGCAAAGATTTTTCCACCCCTTGCGACCACCAACGCAGTTGCATTGGCACCTGATCCTGCCTCACCTTTGATTACAGTACCGGCTTCTATAGTAAGTTCTCCTCCGTTGGCAACAAATATTCTACCTCCAAGGATGTAGGTTTTGTTTTTTGTCCAGGTTACTTTCCCTGTGATATTAGCCGCTACCCTTATAGTGGTTGCTTCGGCGCCAACTGTCAGCACGTGCGTAACGGTGGCTGAAGAACCGTCTTTGTCTGTGGCGGTAAATTCAAAAACAAGGTTTTTACCTGCATCAGCCGGAGTGGCAGTATAAGAAAAATCTTGGGTAGCAGTCGTCCCTGTCAAAGGAACGGTGGCGGTTGCAACTCCATCTTTTTTGATCACAAATGTAGCAAGGCCATCGGGTGCACTCACTGTAGCAGTGACCGGACCCAATGTACCACCTGCTGCAATTGTAGCAGTAGCAGGTATTCCTGTTATGGTGACAGGATTGTTTGGTTTTTCGTCTTCCTTACAGCTGGTGAAAACCACAGCGGCAGTCAGCAACATTAAGAATAGTGAAGTAATTTTTTTCATCAGAATTAAATTTAGTTTTGATTATCAGTTTTTTGATGATGCAAAACTGCCTTAAATAAAGTAGCTGGGGTAATTTTTGCAGTTACCCTTTTTTTAAAAAATAAAACATAATTTAATATTGCAGTAACCTTAAAAACAAAAAAAATCCCGGTTTTCACAGGGATTTGGCTCTATGGACAATAGAAGCTATTTCAATGTTACGGATTTGTTAATAGGGATCTTTTCCAGGAAGATTTTTACCAAGTCACGGGTGCTGACATTATCAGCTTCCGCCTCATAATTTAGGATAATCCTGTGGTTGAGCACATCTTCTGCTATGGCTTTGATGTCCTCAGGAAGTACATAATCCCTTCCTTCCATAAATGCCATTGCCCTTGAAGCAAGGTTGAGGTTGATACTTGCCCTAGGAGAAACCCCAAACTGTATGTATTTGGCTTCTTCCTTCAGGCCGTATTTTTCAGGAAATCTGGTCGCAAATACCAATTCGATGATATAGTTCTCCAAAGGCTCTGCAATTTTTACATCATTGATCTGGGCGCGGATCGCAAAAATATCTTCTTTGGAAAGTACCGCATTCACTTCCGAAACGAAATGCATGTCGGCCATGCGGCGCATAACTTCCATTTCATCTGCCTTGGAAGGGTAGTCGATGTGTACTTTCATCATAAATCTGTCCACCTGCGCTTCAGGAAGTGGATAAGTACCCTCTTGGTCTACGGGATTTTGTGTGGCCAAAACCAAAAACGGTCTGTCCAATTGATACGTTGTCTCCCCGATCGTCACCTGTTTTTCCTGCATGGCTTCCAACAGGGCAGACTGCACTTTGGCAGGAGAACGGTTGATTTCATCCGCTAAAATGATGTTGGCGAAGATCGGTCCTTTCTTAACCTGAAAGCTTGCCTCCTGCTGGTTGTAAATCATCGTTCCGATCAGGTCGGAAGGCAACAAATCCGGTGTAAACTGTATCCTTTTAAAATCAAGGTGCAATACTTTGGCGAGGGTATTTACAGTCAGGGTTTTGGCTAATCCCGGCACACCTTCCAACAAAATATG
>JBBRFK010000147.1:0-9811 GCA_038224435.1 Cytophagales bacterium
GACGTTGGCCGAAGAAATAAAAGTCAAAGTAAACACTGAGGTACTCCCATTACTGGTTCAGATTTTGGACAAAAAGGAAGAGATTATTGCAGAACAATACCTTACCAAATCAAACATTGCCATATTCCAAAACATAGAACCGGGAACATACTATATAAAAGCAATCCTTGATATCAATCAAAACAGGACATGGGATACATCAAATATGATCCAAAACAGCCAAGCTGAACCCATATATTATCTTGAAAACAGTGAAAATGCAAACCCACGAGATACAATTCTAAGAGGAGGATGGTCGCTTGATGTTACAATCGAACCAAATAAACCAGTCGGAATACCCAAAAAAGAAGAAAAAAAGCCAAAATAAATGTAGATAACAGGCAGATTTAATGTTTATAACTTCACACAACTTGAGCATAAGCCAGTACTTATCCATAGATAAGACCTTTCAAAACAACAAAGAAGAAAATCGCTCGCCTAAGTACCAGATCATCAACAGTAATTCACAATTGAAACCACATACAGGAACCAACATTTATCTAAATGTCGTTACCCACAACTTTTTTAACTTTTGAAAAAGGCCATTGATATATAACGATTTATGTCAAATTGAAATGTGGATTAAAAGTGGAGAACATAATGAAGACTAAAACCCAATATGTTGATTACATTTTACAATAAGATTATCCACAAATCCACACCTTAATAACAACAGTAGTTTTATTTAATTAAATAATATATTAAATATATAAAGCTGTGGAGAATTACTGGATCTGTCTTTTTTGGATTACTGAAAGGTTTTATCTAATTTCAACAACCTTCACAACCCAAAATGAATATGAAAATCACAAGACTCTTTGACCTCATCAATTTTCAGATTACGACCTACGACAAGCAAGTTGCATTGGCCCAGAAAGTCAATGGATCTTGGAAAACATATTCCAGCAGGGATTTAAAAAAAATAGTTGACAACTTAAGCCTTGCTTTTCTACAATCAGGAATCGACAAGGATGATAAAGTTGCCATCATATCTGACAACAGACCGGAATGGAATTTTATCGATCTCGCACTGCAGCAGATTGGTGCCGTTTCCGTTCCGATGTATCCGACTATTTCAGCCGATGATTATAATTATATTTTCCACCATGCAGAGGTAAAAAAGGTTTTTGTCGGCAATAATGAAATTTATCTCAAGGCAGTGGAAGGATCCAAAAATTTGGATGTTCAAATTGTTTCTTTTGATAAAATCAAAGACTGCGATTATTGGGAGGATTTTATGTCAACCGGAGAATCAGGCAACCTAGCAGAGCTTGAAACCATAAAAGATAGCATCAAATCAGATGACCTTTTTACCATCATTTATACCTCAGGAACCACCGGAAGGCCAAAAGGTGTCATGCTTTCCCACCACAATGTCATCAGCAACCTACTTGCTATAGAGGACAGGATGATTGTACCGAGAGGTGAAGCAAAGGCACTCAGCTTTCTTCCACTTTGCCACATTTACGAGCGCACTGGCTCGTTTTGCTTTATTTATATGGGAATTTCGATTTACTATGCCGAAAGTATGGAAGCCATTGGTGAAAACCTCAAGGAAGTTCAGCCCCATATTTTTAACACAGTTCCAAGACTTTTGGAAAAAGTATATGACAAAATTATCTCAAAAGGCTATGAACTTACAGGCGTTAAAAAATCACTTTTCTTTTGGGCTTTGAACTTAGGCCTTAAATACGAACCCAACAAAAATCAAGGTGCATGGTATAATTTTCAGTTGAAAATGGCCAATAAAATCATTTTCATTAAATGGAGGGAAGCACTCGGTGGTAATGTGATGCAGATCAACTCAGGTGCCTCAGCACTGCAACCCCGGCTTGCCAGGGTTTTCTGGAGTGCAGGTATACCCGTCAATGAAGGGTATGGACTAACCGAAACTTCTCCCGTGGTTTCTTCTTCCATCTGTAACCATAAGGATATTCGTATTGGTATGGTTGGGAGAATCGTCAAGGATGTAGAAGTCAAAATAGCATCTGATGGCGAGATTTTGGTCAAAGGTCCAAATGTCATGCAAGGTTATTACAAACAGCCGGAGCTTACTGCAGAGGTTCTCGGACCGGACGGATGGTTTCATACCGGTGATATTGGAGAAATTCATGAAGGTAATTACCTCAAGATCACCGACCGCAAAAAGGAAATGTTCAAAACCTCTGGAGGCAAATACATCGCCCCGCAGCCGATGGAAAACAAGTTCAAAGAATCGTCCCTGATTGAACAGATTTTGGTCGTTGGGGAAAACAAAAATTATCCCGCAGCATTGATTATTCCAAGTATCATTGGACTTCAAGATTGGTGCCGTCACAAAGACATCCCATATACAACCGATGCAGAAATGCTTCAAAAACCGGAGATCATTGAAAAATTTCAAAAGGAAATTGATAACCTCAATAAATATTTTGGGAAATGGGAGCAGGTAAAAAAATTTAAAATCCTCCCAACACAATGGACAGTCGAAACCGGTGAACTGACCCCTACGATGAAATTAAAAAGAAAAGTAATCCACCAAAAATTTGCCAAAGAGATCGAATCTCTCCATGCTTAACAATAAAATCATGTAAGAATTTTATTTCGAGATAATCACAATTTTGTTATCGAAACCATATTTTAAACTATGTTCTGTAAATATTCAGAATATAGTTTTTTTTATTTACCCAAACCCTAGACTTAATTTCTTATGCATGCATAACTTTTTTTCAATTTAGTATGCATGCATACAATATTTTTTGTTACATTAGGCGTACTAAAATGCATCTATGAAGCGCGAAGATACAGTCGACTACCATATTAAAAGTTCCTGGCATGCGATTTCCAGAATGTATAACCAAAAAGCCGCCCAAGAAGATTTCACGACTGCCATCGGTTTTGTCCTCATCAACATCAATTCGAAGGACGGAACGCCGGCTACCAAAATTGCGCCGCTTATGGGGTTGGAGGCCAGGAGTCTTACCCGAATGTTGAAAAGCATGGAGGAAAAGGGTCTTATTCACAAAAAACCTGATCTTATAGACAAGAGATCGGTGAGAATTTTTCTCACTCCGGAAGGAAAACGGAAAAAGGAAATCTCGGTACAGACTATCATGGAATTCAACGTGCAGGTGAGGGAAGTGCTCAGTAAGTCCGAATTGGATACCTTTTTTAGTGTGTTTCAAAAAATCAACCATGTCATAGATAATTTACAAACCGAAACTCTAAACCCCAATGAGTACAACAGCCAGTTGTATGGAATTTAAAACCAACATATTTTATGAAAAGAACCATTAAAAAAGTAGCCATTTTAGGTTCAGGAGTGATGGGGTCAAGGATCGCCTGCCATTTTGCCAACATTGGCGTGCAGGTATTGCTTCTTGACATTGTGCCCAGCGAACCCAATGACGATGAAAAGAAAAAAGGATTGACTGTCAATGACAAACAAGTAAGAAACAGGATTGTCAATGCAGCACTCGAAAACACCCTGAAATCCAAGCCGGCATCTTTGTACGATGCAGCCTCAATTTCTCGCATAACCACCGGAAATTTTGACGATGATCTGTCAAAAATCAAAGATTACGATTGGGTGATGGAGGTTGTGGTCGAAAGATTGGATATCAAGCAGACTCTATTTGAAAAAGTAGAAAAGCACAGAAAACCCGGAACCCTGATCACTTCCAATACTTCAGGAATTCCCATGCACATGATGTCAGAAGGAAGATCTGAAGATTTTCAGGAGAATTTTGCAGGAACCCACTTTTTCAACCCTCCAAGATACCTGAGACTTTTGGAAATCATCCCCGGACCCAAAACCAATCCTGATGTCATCGAATTTTTGATGGATTATGGAGACAGGTTTTTGGGTAAGGAAACGGTACTATGTAAAGATACCCCGGCATTCATTGCAAACAGGATCGGAGTCTACGCCATCATTTCAGGAATGCATGCCATTGAAAAAATGGGTCTGAGTGTATCTGAAGTAGACAAACTAACCGGGCCCATCATCGGAAGGGCAAAATCAGCCACATTCAGGACAATGGATGTGGTCGGGTTGGACACGACGGTCAATGTCTCCAACAACCTCTACAAAACCCTTGTCCACGATGAATCAAGGGATAAATTCCTTCTTCCAAACATCGTAAAAGTACTTTATGACAATAAATGGCTTGGTGACAAAACAGGACAAGGTTATTTCAAGATGATCCGTCACAAGGACGGCACAAAAGAACTGAAAGAACTTGACCTCAAGACCTTTGAATACAAAGACACCGAAAAGCCGAAATTCGAAGCGATTGAAGCATCTAAAGAAATCGATGACTTAAAAAAACGCATCAAATTCCTCGTGAATTTCGATGACAGAGCCGGAGAATTTTATAGGGCTTCTTTTTATGACCTCTTCAAATATTGCTCTCACCGTATTCCGGAAATTTCCGACGAACTATACAGAATCGATCAGGCCGTATCGGCTGGATTTGGTTGGGAACTCGGACCCTTCGAAACTTGGGATATCCTAGGTGTCAAAGAGACTGTTGAGAAAATGGAAGCAGCCGGTGAAAAAGCCGCAGCCTGGGTCCATGAAATGCTTGCTGACGGTCATACAGCTTTTTACAAAGTTGAGGCAGGCCAAAGGAAATACTACGACATTCCTTCCAAATCCTATGTGCCGATTCCGGGGGTGGAAGATTTTATCATCCTAGATACCCTCAAGGCAGCTAATAAAAAACTTTGGGGCAATGCCGGTACCACCGTTTACGACTTGGGAGATGATGTCATCGGTTTGGAATTCCATACCAAAATGAACTCCATAGGCCAAGAAGTCATCGAAGGCATCAACACCGCGATCGGCATGGCCGAAAAATCTTACAAAGGTCTAGTCATCGGCAATGAAGGCGGAAACTTTTCTGCAGGAGCAAACCTTGCCATGCTCTTTATGTTTGCAGGAGATCAGGAGTTTGACGAAATCAACCTGATGATCGCAGGATTTCAAAACACCATGATGCGGGCAAGGTACTCCTCCGTTCCGGTAGTAGTGGCACCACACAACATGGCCCTCGGAGGCGGTTGCGAACTATCCCTCCATGCTGATGCGGTTCAGGCACATGCCGAACTGTATATGGGTTTGGTGGAATTTGGCGTAGGATTGATTCCCGCGGGAGGAGGTACCAAAGAGATGACTTTGCGTTTTTCCAATGAATCCAAAGGAGGCGACGTGGAGCTGAACAGGCTGCAGGAATACTTTATGAACATCGCCACTGCCAAAGTATCCACTTCGGCTGCCGAAGCAAGGGGATTGGGATACCTGCAAGTCAAAGACGCCATCACGCTCAATCGAAAACGACAGCTTGCAGATGCTAAAGCAAAAGTATTGGCTCTGTATGATGCAGGATATACCCAACCTGTACAGCAGACCAACATCAAAGTCCTTGGTAAAACCTCATTGGCACTTTTCGAAGCAGGTGTCACAGGCATGGTCTACGGCAATTACATTTCCCAACATGATGCCAAAATCGCCAGAAAACTGGGTTGGGTCATGTCAGGAGGGGATTTGTCCACACCGACAGAAGTCACCGAGCAATACTTACTTGACCTTGAACGCGAAGCATTCCTAAGCCTTACCGGCGAGAAAAAAACCTTGGAAAGAATACACAGTATTCTGTTTAAAGGAAAACCTCTGAGAAACTAGAAAAAGGAAGCGGGAAGCAAAAGACGAGAAGCGGGAAGCAAGAGACAAGAAACAATAGGCAATCATCAATATCAAAATTGAAAAAAGATGAAATTGAAACACAATTTTAAAAATCTCAAGGTTTGGCAAAAGTCAGTTGACTCGGCTGTCAAGGTTTATGAAGTAACCAAATTATTTCCTTCAGAGGAAAGATTTGGAATCACTTCGCAAATGAGAAGATCAAGTGTTTCTGTTCCTTCTAATATTGCCGAAGGTACAGCCAAAAATACTTCAAAGTCATTTGCAAACGCTTTGGATATCAGTATTGGTGAAAGCTTTGAGTTAGAAACTCAGGCTATGATTGCTGATCGGGTAGGGATTTTAAATGATGATAATTTCAATAATCCGGATATTGATATTGCTGAAATTCAAAAAATGATAATCGGATTCAAAGCAACAATAGAATCTAACCCATACTAAAATCTCCAAAGCTTCGAGAATCTAAAATCTTGATTCTTGGTTCTCGGTTCTTGTTCCAAAAACAAAGTTTATTCAATACAAGCAATTAACTCAAAAAAACAAAACATGGAAGCATATATAGTAAACGGATATAGATCAGCGGTGGGAAAAGCCAAAAAAGGTGGCTTTAGGTTCTATCGGCCGGATGACCTGGCATCGGATGTGATCAAGCATTTGGTAGCAAATACCCCGGGTCTGGAAAACAAAATGGTAGATGACCTTATTGTTGGCAATGCCATTCCCGAGGCGGAACAAGGCATGCAGATGGGAAGGATGATTTCACTCCTAGCCCTAGGAGTTGATAATCCCGGTTTTATTATCAACAGGTATTGCGGTTCGGGATTGGAAGCCATTGCACTTGCAGTGGGAAAAATCAAAGCCGGAATGGCAGATTGCATCATTGCAGGCGGGACAGAATCCATGTCCATGCTCCCGATGATGGGATACAAGACCGTCCTCAACTGGAAAATCGCCTCCGAAACGCCGGAGTATTACCTCAGCATGGGCCTGACGGCAGAGGAACTGGCCAAGGAATATGACATCACCCGTGAACAGGCCGATGAGTTCTCTGCCAACTCCCATACCAAAGCCTTAGCTGCAATTGCTGCCGGCAAATTCAAAGATCAGATCGTCCCGATAGAGGTAGAAGAAACCTATATCGACGAAAAAGGAAAAAAGAAAACCAGAAAAACCATCATCGATACAGATGAAGGACCGAGGGCAGGCACTACTCCTGAAGTTCTTGCCAACCTCAAACCGGCCTTTAAAATGAACGGACAGGTCACAGCAGGAAATTCTTCCCAAACCTCTGACGGTGCCGCATTCGTTGTCGTCATGTCGGAGAGGATGGTCAAAGAACTGAACCTAGAGCCGATTGCTAGGATGATGTCCTATTCTGTCGCAGGTGTGGATCCTAGGATCATGGGTATCGGTCCCAAGGAGGCCGTTCCAAAAGCATTGAAGCAGGCAGGATTGACTTTGGATAAAATCGACCTTATCGAATTGAACGAAGCTTTTGCCGCACAGGGACTAGCTGTGATTAAATCTCTTGACATGGACATGGGTAAAATCAATGTCAACGGTGGTGCCGTCGCACTCGGCCACCCACTTGGATGCACAGGGGCCAAACTTTCTATTCAACTCTTCCATGAACTCCGCAGACAAAACAAAAAATACGGCCTCGTTACTGCCTGTGTAGGCGGCGGTCAAGGAGTGGCTGGAGTGTTTGAATTGTTGAAATAGAAACAAGAGAGAAGATTTAAGACGCAAGATTTGAGAGGTGAGACAAGGAATTCCGGTAAATGAAATGGATTCATTTTAGGAAGAAGATTTCTAGAAATACAGATAAATATTTCAAAACCTAAAAATTTAACTACATGAATAATTACAAAGAATTGGATGTGTGGAAAGGCTCCATCAAATTGGCAGTCAAAATGTATGAGCTAACAGCCATCCTTGCATTGGAAGAAAAATTCGGGCTTGTTTCCCAACTTAGAAGATGTGCCGTCTCTATTCCTTCCAATATTGCAGAAGGTTCAGGTCGAAAATCCAACAAAGAATTTTCTCAATTTTTAAGAATAGCTTATGGTTCTCTTTGTGAATTGGATACCCAGTTAATAATTTCTATGGAGTTGGGATTTCTAAAAAATCAAGATTTGGCTGAAATCGAAAAAGAGGTTGGGGAATTGCAAAAGATGCTCTTTGCGCTTATCTCTAAATTTTCAAATTAAAACTTAACCATCTCACATCTAAAGTCTCAAATCTCACATCTCAAATGTCGATACTTTAAAAAATTTAATATTAAAAAAATGAGTCAATTAACAAAAACATCCATCAACGGCGGCGAATTCCTTGTCAAGGAAACTGAAGCGCAAGACATCTTCATCTTCGAAGAATTTACTGAAGAACAAAAAATGATGGCCCAGGCCTGTCAGGATTTTATCGACACCGAGATCCACCCGCACAGCGAGGAAATCGACAGCATGAAGCATCCTGAACTCGTCCCTTCCATCTTCAAAAAAGCCGGGGACTTGGGACTTTTGGGTATTGCCGTTCCCGAGGAATTCGGAGGCATGGGGATGAGCTTCAACTCCTCTATGCTCATCGCCGACATCATCGGCGGGGCAGGATCATTTTCCACCACTTATGGTGCGCATACCGGTATCGGCACACTGCCGATCCTATATTACGGTACTGAGGACCAAAAATCCAAATACCTTCCCAAGTTGGCGACAGGAGAATGGGCAGCCTGCTATTGTTTGACAGAACCTGATGCAGGTTCGGATGCCAACAGCGGGAAGACCAAAGCAACTTTGACTGCTGATGGGAAACATTACCTTATCACCGGACAAAAGATGTGGATCTCCAATGCAGGCTTTGCAGACATTTTCATCGTATTTGCCAAAATCGAGGATGACAAAAACCTCACTGCCTTTATTGTAGAAAAAGGATTCGGTGGCATCACCATGAATGAGGAAGAAAAGAAAATGGGTATCAAAGGCTCTTCCACAAGACAGGTTTTCTTCAATGACTGCAAAGTTCCTGTAGAAAACATGCTTTCGGATAGACAAAACGGATTCAAAATCGCAGTGAACATCCTCAATATCGGCCGTATCAAATTGGGCGCCGGAGTACTGGGAGGCTGTAGGTCAGTGGCTTCCCTGGCGGTCAAATATGCCGGAGAACGCAAGCAGTTTGGCGTTACGATCGACAGCTTTGGCGCCATCAAACAAAAACTGGCTGAAATGGCCGTCAAAACCTATGCCTGCGAATCACTCTGCTACCGTGCCGGTCAGGATATCGAAGACAGAATGGAATCCCTAGCTGCCGAAGGCATGGAAGATGCCCAAGCCAAACTCAAAGCACTTGAGGAATTTGCCATCGAAGCGGCTATTGCCAAAGTACATGGTTCGGAAGTATTGGATTATGTCGTCGATCAGGGCGTGCAGGTCTATGGCGGTATGGGCTATTCCGCCGATGCGCCAATGGAGCGCGCTTACCGTGATGCAAGAATCTCCAGAATCTACGAAGGCACCAACGAAATCAACCGCATGCTGATGGTGGGCATGCTGCTCAAAAGGGCGATGAAAGGTGAAATCAACCTTTTCGAACCTGCCATGGCAGTATCAGCAGAACTGATTTCTGTACCAAGCTTCGAGACAGTGGATACTTCCGAGCTTTTTGCAGCAGAAAAGGAAACCATCAAAAAATTTAAGAAGGTGTTCCTAATGGTCGGTGGCAAAGCGGCAATGTCCTTGGCAGATAAAATCGAATCCGAACAGGAAGTGATGATGAATCTCGCCGATGTGATGATCGAAATCTATGCGGCAGAGTCAGTTGTTCTCCGAACAGAGAAATTGATAGGCTTAAGGGGTGAAGCTTCCTGTCAGCCACAGATTGCGATGACGCAGGTGTATCTCTTTGAAGCGGCAGAAAAAATCCAAACAGCAGCCAAGGAAGCCATTGCGGCATTTACCAAAGGTGATGAACAGAAAGTCATGCTGATGGGACTGAAGCGCTATATCAAAGCCGACCTTGTCAACACCAAAGAGCTGAGAAGACAGGTAGCGGATTATATGATTGAGAAAGGAAAGTATCCTTTTTCTTAAA
>JBBRFK010000148.1:0-9722 GCA_038224435.1 Cytophagales bacterium
ATCTATCTCGTTCAAAATAATTCGTGGCATGAATACAAATACTTCCAAATACAAAGCGATTTTTGATGTTGCTCCCATTCCCATCTGGGAGGAAGATTTTTCAGAAGTCAAAAAATACCTCTTGGAAAAAGGTCTTTATGGGAAACCTACAGCATTTATTTTTGAGTATTTAAACGCCAATCCCAGCTTCATCCAAGACTGTGTCCAAAGGTTGATTATCACTGATATTAACCAGGCTTGCGTTGATTTGCACGATGCCAAATCCAAGGAAGAATTGTTGACCAACTTCCACCGATTAATCATTCCTGAAGCAATTGAAGCTTTAAAAAAACAGATTTATTCCATTTGCAAAGGCGATACGGCCTTCCAAACCGAATCTAAGATGTTAACCTTGGACGGAGAATATAAAACCATCCTGCTCAAATGGAAGGCGGTACCCGGATTTGAAGAAAGCCTCCAAAGTGTCATCGTCACCACACAGGACATTACGCACCAACAAAATGCCCTAGACAAACAAAAGTCAATAGAGTTAAAACTAAACGAAGCACAAAAAATCGCCAAAGTTGGCTATTGGGAAACTGACATGAAGACCAATACCCTCTTTTGGTCAGACGAGATCTTCAATATCTGGGAAATGGAAGAGAACAGGTCTGAACTGACGTTCGAAAAATTCCATCAAAGCATCCACCCTGATGACCTTGCCGAATTTGACAAAAATCAGAACCGTGCAATCCGCGGATTGGCTCCCTTGGATGTAATCCACAGGATCATCACTTCAAGTGGCAATATAAAATGGGTCCATGAGAAGGGCAACATCACCAATGATTCCGAAGGCAATCCCCAAATATTTAACGGCACAGTGCAGGACATCACCCCGTCTGAGCTATTGAAACAAGGATTAGAAGAATTGCTCGAGAGATACCATTTTGTGACCAAAGCCACTTCCGAGGCAATTTGGGATTGGGACATCAATTCCGGAAATGTTTTTTGGGGAGAAGGTTACCGCAATATTTTTGGATATAAAACTGATCAGACCAAGCATAATTTTTCCAATTGGAAAAACAACATCCATCCGGAAGATTGCGAAAGGGTGTGTGAAAGCATTCAATTATTTTTGGAAGGGAACAAAGAAAATTGGCAGGAAAATTACAGGTTCAAGAATAAAAACGGAACCTATTCTTTTGTCCTTGACAAAGGAATAGCAATCCGCGATAAAAATGGAAAAGCCCACAGGATGATCGGCGCGGTCCAAGACATCACTGAGGCCAAAAAAGCCTCTGATGAATTACATTCCCGGAGTCAATTTATCCAGACCACCTTGGACAATATCCCCATCGGGATCGCGGTAAATCAAATGGACAGCGGCAAAGTTACCCTGATGAACAAAAAATTCTCCGAGATCTATGGATGGCCGGAAGAGGAACTGCAGGACGTTGAAAGTTTTTTCGAAAAAGTGTATCCCGATGACCACTACCGTCAGCAAATGAAGGAAACCATCACGTCGGATATCCAAAGTGGGGATACGGAAAAGATGACTTGGAACGGAATCCATATCATGACCAAATCAGGTCAGCAAAAAATCATTTCTGCCAAAAATATCCCACTCTATAGCCAAAACCTCATGATCTCTACGGTCATAGATGAAACCAACAGGTTTTTGGCAGAGCAGGCGCTTATTGATAGCAACGAGCGGTTTCTCCATGCCACCCATGCTGTATCTGATGCCATTTGGGATTGGGATGTCGCCACGGGTAAACTATTTTGGGGAAATGGATACAAAACGCTGTTTGGGTATCCCTTGGAGTCCGACTATGTGGATTTCAGCGCTTGGTCTGACGCGATTCATCCCGAGGACAGGGATAAAATTATTGCATCTTTTGCCGATGCCAAAAATAACCCTTCTGAAAACAGGTGGTCCGGTGAATACAGATTTAAAAAATATAACGGCACTTATGCTTTTGTCAAAGAAAAAACAATCATTCTGAGAAATGAAAATGGAAAGCCTACGAGACTCGTTGGCGCTATCCAGGATATTTCGGATCAGAAAAAACATGTGGAAGCACTTTCTAACGAACGGAATTTACTCAGAACTCTCATTGACAATATCCCCGATTATATTTACGTCAAGGACTTGAATTCCCGTCACGTTGTCAATAATCAAGCCAATATCAAACTATTGGGTGCCTCCAATGAGGCAGACACCTTGGGCAAAACTGCGTTCGACTATTTTCCAGAAAAACTGGCGAAAATCTATTTTGAAGATGACAAACATGTGTTGGAAACCAAAAAACCAATCATCAACAGGGAAGAACCTATTGTAGATAAGAAAGGTAAACAAAGATGGCTTTCCACTTCTAAAGTGCCTTTGTTTGACATTGATGGAAATTCAATCGGTTTGCTGGGAATCTCCAAAGACATCACCTTTAGAAAAATAAATGAGCATTCGCTCATAAAAAAAACCCGGTTTTTAGAAACGATAGCTGAAGTAGTGAAGCTCTTGTTATCCAATGAAAACCACGAAGAAGTGCTTCCTGATTGCCTCGAGCTTATGGGAAATGCTGTAGGTGCTGACAGGGTCAATCTTTTTGAAAACTTTAATGAGCAAACTACCAATAAAATATTTGCCAGACAGGTAATGGAATGGACCAACGGCAAGGTATCACCGCAGATCACAAACAAAAAATACCAGGCCGTTGATCTCGGGGAAAATCCCCTATTTCTAAAATTTTTGACTTCAAACCTGCCGTTCAGCCAATTGAAGAGCGATCTTGATGGAGAGCCAAAGAGAGTATTGGATGACCGGGATATCAAATCAATTTTACAGATCCCGATTTTTTTAGAGGACCGCTTCTATGGATTCATGGGCTTTGATGACTGTGCCAATAATAGGGTCTGGAGTAGCGAAGAAATTTCTTTTTTGCGTACCCTTACCTCAAATCTTGGCTCGGCCATCGAAAGGAAAAAAAATCTTGACCAATTGAATGCTTTGAATAGTGAACTCCAAAACAGCAACAACGAACTTGCCTCCTCAAACCGCCAATTGGAGCAATTCGCCCATGTAGCATCCCACGACCTGCAGGAACCTCTCAGGATGATTTCAAGCTTTTTGATCCTGATCGAAAAAAAGTATAATAGCCAATTGGATCAAAAAGGAAAAGAATATATCCACTTTGCCGTGGAAGGTGCAAAACGGATGAAGCAAATCATCCAGGATATGCTTGAATATTCCCGCGTGGGCAGCATATCAGGACGTGCAGAGCAGATTGACCTAAATGCCATCATGGAGGAAATCACTGTTTTGATAAATGCAGTTCACGCCGACAAAAAGGCAAAGGTCTTTTGGGACAAACTTCCAGTCATATATTCCGAAAAATCCCAGATCCATCAGGTATTTCAAAACCTCATTCTAAACGCCCTCAAATACCATAAGGAAGGCGTCAGTCCCATTGTCCATATCAGTTCGGTGGAACACCAAAAACATTGGGAATTCACCATTTCAGACAATGGTATAGGAATTGCTCCTGAGTACCACGAAAAAATATTTGTCATTTTCCAAAGACTCCACAGCAAAAATGAATTTTCCGGTACAGGAATCGGGCTAGCCATTTGTAAGAAAATAATCGAAGGAATGGGCGGAAAAATCTGGATTGAATCCGATTTAGGCCATGGAAGCATATTTCATTTCAATATTCCCAAATAACCACATGAGAAAAAAATTAAAATCCCTGCTAAAAAAATTCTACAAAATGCCGGAGTTGACCGGAATTGCAGTATTTATTGTTACGCTCGTCCTTACCCAATACCTCACCTACAAAGATTACCTCTTAC
The DNA here is from genome assembly GCA_038224435.1 of Cytophagales bacterium. GTDB lineage: Bacteria > Bacteroidota > Bacteroidia > Cytophagales > Cyclobacteriaceae > Cognataquiflexum. The sequence goes on from JBBRFK010000148.1 coordinate 3,829, forward strand.
TCAAATCCTCAGAAAAAGTGGAAGTGAAGGAGCAAGCCAACTTAATCGAGAAGAAAATAGTGGCCGGTCTGAGTTTTGCATTTTCGGCAACCAAAACCCTCTCTTACCTCGAAAGGAAATATGGAATAGGTGATGATTTCGAGGAAATTGCCCAGGAAATTATCAACCACAATCCCAATATGGAAGTCCTCCAGCTCCTCGAAGGGGGAACTATCAAATATTCCTTTCCCTTCAGGGACAACGAAGCCATTATTGGTTATGATATTTTAGCTGATCCCCTGAAAAAGGCTGAAGCATTAAAGGCCATAGAAACCCAAAACCTATTTTTCTCTGGGCCATTTAAACTCAAGCAGGGAGGTATGGGTATAGTGGGACGATTGCCCATTTTCAAAAACGACAAGTTTTGGGGTTTTGCTGCTGTCGTGATCCGGCTGGAAACTTTCTTTAAAATCATGGACCTCGAACACATTGACCAGAGCTCTTTCTATGTCCAATTTTCCAAAAAGAATCCCGAAACCGGAATTGAGGAATTCTTTTTGCCCTTAAATGAAACAGAATTTACCGGATTCCAACACACACTTCCCATTCCTTTGGGGGATTGGCACATTACCGTACAGCTCAAAGAATCCCAGGCTTTCAGTCAGAATTTCTTCGCATTTGTGCTCCGTTCAATTTTTTCTGTGATCCTGGGATTTGTAACTTGGTACATGGCCATCCAGCCGGCAATCCTCCGTAAAAAAGTCAATCGTCAGTCCCAAATGCTAAAATTAAGCAACGAAAGATTTGAATATGCCACCATGGCCACCTCTGATGCGGTATGGGACTGGGACCTCAAAACCGATGCAGTGTACCGCTCTGATAATTTCGAAAAATTATTTGGGTACACCAACAAAGCAGATACTGAGGATGTGAATTTTTGGGACGGACATATCCACCCGGATGATCGGGAAAGGGTCAAAAACGAACTTAATTACACACTCCAAAGCATTAAAAACTTCTGGGAACAGGAATTCAGGTTTTTGAAAAGCGATGGCAGCTATGCGCATGTGGTGGACAAGGGAATCATTATCAGAGACAAAACCGGAACTGCCATCAGGCTGATCGGCGCCACTCAGGACATCTCAAAAATCAAATCCGCGGAACTTGACCTGGAAAAAGAAAAAGAATTTCTCAAGGCCATGCTCGAAAACCTTTCCGAAGGCATCGTTGCCTGTGATGATAGCGGGAAGATTTCCTTGTTCAACAGGGCTTCCAGAAACATATTTGGCTTGGATGCGGAAGACATCGAAGTCTCCGAGTGGAGTGAATTTTACGGTTTCTTCAAACCTGACGGCATTACGCCATTGCCCACCGACCAAATCCCACTTTTGAGGGCATTTCAAGGGGAGCGGGTTTCCAATTGTGAGATCGTCATTGCACCAAAAAACTTACCAAAGAAAACTGTTCTCTGCTCAGGGGAAGAAATCAGAACCACCGATGGCAGAATACTAGGTGCCGTGGTCGTCCTGCGTGACATAACAGAAAAAAAGGAAAATGAAAAATCCCTATTGAATATGAGTGAGGAGTTGATAAAAAGGGCTGAAAAATTGGAAATATCGAATGCAGAACTTGAGCAGTTTGCCTATATCGCTTCCCATGATCTTCAAGAACCGCTTAGGATGATCACCAGTTTTCTCAAACTATTGGAAAAACGATACAATCCCATCTTGGAAGAGAAAGGAAAACAATATATTCACTTCGCCACTGATGGGGCTGCAAGGATGAAGCAGATCATCATGGACTTGTTGGAATACAGCAGGGCCGGAAACAACTGTCAAAAGGAAGAGTTCTCCCTGATGAACCTCTTGGAAGATGTCACCCTTTTGGAAAAAAACCACATCAAGCGCCTAAATGCCAAGTTGTCCCATGATATCCTTTTGCCAAATATCGTAGCTTCAAAACCTAAGATCAGACAGCTTCTCCAAAACCTTATCAACAATGCTTTGAAATACACTGACACCGACAAAAAGCCCGAAATCCATGTTTCAGCAAGGGAATGTCCTGCCCATTGGGAAATCAGCATCAAAGACAATGGCATCGGGGTAGCACATGAGGATAGCGAAAAGATATTCCAGGTATTCCAAAGGTTACACTCCAGAGAAGAATATGAAGGCACCGGGATAGGCTTGGCTATCTGCAAAAAAATTGTTGAAAACCACCAGGGAAAGATCTGGATAGAATCCCAATCCGGTATGGGAAGTACAGTATATTTTACCATTAAGAAACCAAACTTACTCCAGTGAACCGGCAAACAAACAGGGTGAAAAACTGTTTTATTGCTTTATTCAATTATGACAAAATGGAAAATTTCACTACTTTCAGATACACTAAACTGATTATTAATTTTTAAATCATCAAGACACAGCATGCAGGGAATCCACGTATTACTTATAGAAGACAATGAAGGTGACATTGTCCTGACGATTGAAGCTTTTGAGGAAGCCAAAATCAAAATCGAGCTAAGCATTGCCAGGAACGGCGAACAGGCAATAGACTTCCTTCTCAAAAGAGGGGACTTCTCCTCCGTGAAAACGCCCGACCTGATTTTGCTCGACATCAACCTGCCGCGCAAAAATGGATTTGAGGTATTGGATTTTATCAAAAACAATGACTCCTTGGTACAAATCCCGGTCATCATGTTGACCACCTCTTCCTCAGAAAAAGACATCCAAAATGCCTACCGCCACCACGCAAGCTGCTTCATCACCAAACCATTGGACATGGATGAATTTCAAAAAGTGATCCTTGAAATAGAAAGTTTTTGGTTCAATTTGGTCCAACTGCCACAAAATCCAACTCAATAACCTGATTGGCATTGCGGAATAAGAAACCACATGACAAACCCGGCAGGTTTCCAAAACCTGCCGGGTTTATTGTGAATTGCTTTCAAAATGATAACTTCCAATGTAAATCACAGCTGGTTTGAGAAGGTGAAAAATCTTCCTGAAAACATCAACGATTAGCTGAACTCTTTAAAATCAAAAAAACCGATTTCCATTTCCACCCCTTCCCCATCCCACCCTCCCCTTACCCTCCCCATAGATACTCCAACTCTGAGCTATATACCGGGTATTGGATAAGTTGTCCTAGATATCTCTCCCCTGCTACCCCCATCATTAGAAAGACTTCCTTTTGGTCTTTCATTCCCCATCTTCTTTTCAAATTCTGCTTACTTTATTTCATTTGTTATTACATTTAGAAACCCAAACGTGCTTTTCTAATTATTATCAACCGGTATAAAAGAATGAAGAAAACAGTGATAATTGCTTTGGCCTGTATCTTTTCATACGTGGCCTCAGCTCAAAATAAAAACCCGATCGGATTGATCGAAACCCCTAAAGGAAATATTTACATCAGCCTTTTTGACGAAACCCCAAGCCACCAACAAAGCTTTATCCGACTTGCCAAAGCTGGATATTGGGACTCCCTGACTTTCAACAGGGTCATCCCAAACTTCGTCGCACAAGGTGGCTGCCCGGACACCGAGGAGGGATTCAATGATCCGGAGTATCTCCTGGAACCGGAATTTGTCAAAGGAATCACACATATCTATGGTGCCGTCGGGGCCGGAAGGGACAACAACCCAGCAAAACTTTCCGCAAGGTGCCAGTTTTATATTGTCCAAAACAAAGACGGAATGCACAGGTTGGACAATGATTACACGGTTTTTGGCCAGGTGATCAAAGGAATGGATATCGTCGATCAGATTGTGTACCAAAAAAGGGACAGCAAAGACGAGCCCGTGATTCCTATTACCCTCAAAATTACAATCCTTTACCTATCCAAAGCCCAATTGGAAGAATTGACCAACTTTTAAGCAGCTCCGATCAAAATATAATGGAATAAACCTGCCGCACCCAACACATTGAAATATACAGGAATCGGACTGGGACTGACGCTCCCACTCATGGCTCTCTTCCCGGTATTCCTCAAAGACAAAGTCAACAACAAAGTCAGGGAATACATCAGTAGTCAGTTGACTTCGGAGTTTTCGTTCAATGAAATCAACCTGAATTTTTCAGGCAATTTCCCGATTTGACTGTTTCCTTGGATGAGGTCTTCATTCAGCGAGCAAATGGATTTGTACCCGACACCTTATTGTTTGCCAAAGATTTTTCTTTAGGCGTCAACCTGTTTTCAAGGACAAAGTTGAAATCTCAGGCATTTATCTCGACCAAGCCTGGATCATTATATTGAGGGACACGCAGGGGCATGCCAATTTTGATATTTTTCTTGCAGAAACCGACACTGCCCAAGCGGAAAAAACACCATCTGACCTAACATTGGAAATCAACAATATGTGGACACGCTTGGGGCAGTTCAGGGAGTGGTCATGATTCCTTCCGATGTGGATTTCAGCTTGGTGGCTTCTGTGGACAGTGTCTTTTTTGATGACATCAGATTGGAAAAATTCAAAGAAAAAATCCGACTGAAAAAAGGCGTTCTCATAATGGAAAATACCGGATTCAACCTGGTCAGCGCTGATGTTCAAATGACAGAAAATATGCTCGGGCCAATCCATTCACGGCGGATTTTGATTATTACATAAAGGCGAAAGGTTTTGATATCAAACGGGCATATGATGAAATTCCTTTGTTTCGGGAAATGATCAATGCGACTGAATATGCTCAGGGTGTTGCTTCCCTAGATTACAAGCTTTCCGGAAGATTGGATGCCAATATGGATCCGATACTTCCCTCTATCAAAGGATCGGGGGTTTTGCTTTGGACAAAATAAAATTGAAAGGGTTCAAACTCATGAATACCATAGCCAAGGATACTGAAAACAAAAAATTGGCATATCCGGAATTGGCAGGCGTTCAGATCAAAAGCAGCATTGCAAACAACCTGATGACCATCGAAAGGACGAGGATGAGAATCGCAGGTTTCAGGCCGAGATTTGAAAGACAAGTCAGATTGGACGGAGACATGAGCATCTCTTTCAGATTGGGATTGCCATTTTTGGGGCTTTTTGGAATTCCGATCAAAATCACCGGAAATTCAGAAAATCCAATCATTGAAGTCGGTAAAATCACTGAAGGAGATTCATTGGAGGAAGTGGAGGATGATTCCGGAGTCCAATCTGAGGGAATAGAAAAACCCGGAGGTTCAAACAAGTAAATCTAAGGCTGATACTTTTTTAAACGGTTTTAAGAGACGTCTTTATTTTATTGGTTCTACCACGAATACTGTGAATAATTGTAGCATAAGGGAATACGTTCTAAGATTTCTAAAAACAGACAATTGAAGCGTCAAAATAAAATATAAAGCATCCTAAAAAAGAATAAACAACAAAGAAACAAAAGAAAACAAAAAGTGCACTTTTGTTTTCTTTCTTACTTTGTGGTCAATAAAAACTGATTTACTATAAATGTTGGGAATATAGAAATCTACATTCAGAGGGGATTCTTCAAACCGGAATCCTATTTATAATTACTTCCATGTTTTGAGTAAGGTTATTATAACTATTTTTTTATAGATCTTAAAATTACCCTCTCACTAAATTTTGTGTAAAACCATTTTTATGAACTGATAAAGTGTTTTATTAGGGAAAATCCTCCAAAACCTTCTAAAAGAACAATCAAAACAATAGATTCCATTTAAAATAAAACCTACGGATTTATCTTAATCGATTGATTTAATTGCAGAATATTGATAGAAAGTGGTCAAAAAGTTAAAATTTTATTCCAAAACAAAATATTTGCTTTTGGAAGTCAATAAAGCACATCCCGACAAAAACCTGTATTTCACCGAACAATGGGTAGGTGCACCTGGCAATTTACCGGGAGACTTGGCTTGGCATACCAAAAACCTGACCATCGGAGCCTCAAGAAACTGGGCCAAAACCGTGTTGGA
>JBBRFK010000149.1:0-9718 GCA_038224435.1 Cytophagales bacterium
CCACACCGGCGATATTTCCGGTTCCGATTCTCCCCGACATCGCTATCGCAAAAGCCTGGAAAGAGGAAACGCCTTTGTCGGAGGATTTGCCGACAAGAAGCAGGCGGACCATCTCCTTGAAATAGCGCACCTGCATAAAGCGGGTGACTATCGAGAAATAAATTCCCGCGCCAAGACATAAAATGATAAGCGCATTGCTCCAGATAAGGCTATTGATATAATTGACGATTTGCTCCATAAAGGGTAATCTGAAATTTTTTAGGAAATGGGTTTTGGGCGATGCAGGGTCAAAGAATCAGTAAACCCTTTTAAGTTGCGTCTAAATATATGACCTTCTTTAAACTTATTGCTCCAAATTATTTTGAAAGGCCTAAATCGGTAATTTTTCTGGCTTTATCGGGATAAAAAAGTAAAAAAGCGGTGTTTTTTCGACTTACCAACTTCCAAAAGACATTTTCTTTTGGTGCCAAAGACAAAATAGAATCGCGCGTCACCCTGAGTGAAGCGAAGGGTCTCTTGTGTAAATGGGGATCCTTCACCTCCGCAAGCTGCTGTTCAGGATGACGGCTAAATAGTAGTCATTTCTTTTCATCGCACGTCACCCTGAGTGAAGCGAAGGGTCTCTTGTGTAAATGGAGATCTTTCACCAGTACAGCTGTCGGGACTTGTACCTCAGATTGCCAATGACGGATTTGTCGGATACGTCACTCTGAACGCAGTGAAGAGTCTCCTTTATTCAGAGATCATTTATCCTTCCCGAAAATAATGGGACAGGCTGTACCTCGGATTACCAATGACATCAGCGAAGCTTTCGACATGCTGATTCTGATTGCAATAAAATTAATATTTTCGAGGCGATTTCCTCCTTCTTTAGCTGGAGGGAAAGAAAAGCACCGATCTCCCCCGGTTTTGGATGAAATCAAATTTATCTCCCTAAAACCAATCTCCATGTTTTGGCTAAAGCCGATTTGTTGCTTGGCATTTATCTGTGAATGGGCTAAAGCCACATTCCTATTGGCACTGACTATTCCAAGTCATTCTCATATCTGCATATGCCAATTTTAGCAATTCAGGATGACATCATCGCACGTCACTCTGAGTGAAGCGAAGGGTCTCTCGTGTAAATGGAGATCCTTCACCTCCGCAGGCTGCGGTTCAGGATGACGGCTAAATAGTAGTCATTTCTTTTTCGTAAATACCAATTTTCCGATCCCCCAACCTTCCAACCTTCCAACTTTTCAACCTTTCAATTTTCCAATTCCCCAACCTTAGAACCTTCCAACCTTCCAATCTTCCAATCCCCCAACCTTCCAATCTTCCAACCTTCCAATTCCCCACCCTTCCAATATTCCAATCCCCCTCTCTACTTCCCAAAAAGCACCCCAACCCCCGCTTCCTGCAAGGATTTGTTGTATGCCGGAACAGCTGTCTTCATCAGACTTTCGCCGGTTGCTTTGAGAACGGTCCATTCTTTGGTCAGTTCTTCGAGCAGCTCCTTGGAACCTTGGGTTACCCTCGGAATCGAACTTTCGGTTTGGTTTGTCAGGTAGAGGTAGTTGGAGGTAAATTTATTGGGGAAATTTTCCACATCGTCATAGGCTTTGGACTTGCGCTGCACCATGTCTTCATCCCATTGCTGAAGGGCTTTGAGCAAGCTTGTGCCTGCCTCATGTACTGCTTTGAGTGACGAATCTCCTTTGGTTTTTTCCAAAAGTGTTTTCAATTGGACTTGATACACCATCGCTTCATTGATCATATTGTGCATGGTGGAAAGTTCGGATTCCATCTTGGACATAAAGGCGTGGTATTCTTGATAATCTCCGGGATTAAGACCAAAACCAGGATTGTCCAAAATAGTAGCGGTGGATTTGCTTTCTCCCAAAGGTGATTTCAACAGCAGAGAATAGGTACCCGGAATCGCCTTGTGTCCGGAAAAGCTTGCCTCAAGGTAGGCAGAAGGCACTCCGGGTATGGTGGGGTACCTCATGTTCCAGACAAATCTATTGACTCCTTTTTTGACTGACAAAAGGGTTTCTGGAGACGGACCGCCATCATAGGTGATGAATTTGGGATCTTTTTTACTGGAAAATGTCCTGACCAATTCCCCTTTTTCATCCCTGATTTCAAGGGTGAGTGCTGTAGAATCCGTGACGGATTCCGGCAAATGGTAATAGACCACCACACCATTGGCAGGATTGACACCCTCAAAAGGATGCGTACCCTTGAAATCCTCGCTGTTCCCATTGAGTTGGGAAGACCAACTCCCCAACATCGCTTCGTCGGGCTTGTAGAGGAGTGGCTTATCCACGGAAGGTTTGATCTCACGGACAAGGTTGAGGTCATCCAATATCCAGTAAGAGCGGCCTGAAGTGGCCACGATCAGGTCATTGTGTGCTACTTTCAGGTCAGTGATCGGGGTTACCGGCAAGTTCAACTGGAAAGGTTCCCAACTAGCACCTGCATTTCGGGAGAGATACATTCCCGTTTCTGTACCTGCATAGAGCAAGCCCTTCACTTCATTGTCTTCCCGCACTACCCTGGTAAAGGCACCGTAAGGAATGCCTTTGCTGATATTGGTCCAGGTTTTCCCATAGTCGGTAGTTTTGTAAAGTGCCGGAGTATAGTCGTTGAATTTGTATCGGGTAGTGGCCATGTAGGCTGTTGCAGGATCGTGAGGCGATACTTCGATGGCATTGATGAGGCATTCCGTCAAGCCTTTTGGCGTCACATTGGTCCAGGTGTTTCCATTGTCTCGCGTCAGGTGGACCAATCCGTCATCACTGCCCACCCAGATATTGCCTTTTTCGTGAGGGGATTCGACGATGTAACTGAGGGTGCCATAATTTTCAGCTCCCACGGCTTCGTTGGTATAAGGACCGCCGCCTTTGCCCTGTTTTTCTTTTTCGTTTCTGGTCAAATCCGGTGAAGCCACCTCCCAGCTTTGTCCCATGTCTTTTGTTCTCAAGACATATTGCGACCCGTGGTAGTAGGTGTCGGGTTCATGCTGTGACCAGATGATGGGCGCATTCCAGTTGAACCGGTAGCGCATATCGCTTGCATCCCTTCCGAGGTATTGGATGGGAGCGATCATGATATTGGTGCTTCCCATGGTTTTGTTGTCCAGTACCTCGATGGTCCCAAGGTAACTGCCTCCCAAGACATACCTTGGATCATCAGGATTGAAAGCCAGAAAAGCACTTTCTCCACCTGCGGAATAATTCCAATGCTCTTGTGAAATGCCTCCCCTTCCCAAAGCTAGGCTGTTGGTGACCAAGGAGGTATTGTCTTGCTGTCCTCCATAGATGCGGTAAGGAATTTGGTTATCAGTATTGATGCGGTACATCTGTGCCGTTGGCATATTGGCTTGGGTGGACCAGGTTTTGGCACCGTTAAAAGATATCGCAGCGCCGCCATCGTCAGCCATCACCATATTTTTCGAGTTTTTTGGATTGATCCACAGGTCATGGTAATCCCCATGGGCACTCGGGAGCACTTCCCAGCTTTTGCCACCGTCGATGGAGCGAAGGGCCGGAGCACTGAGGACGTAGACCGTATGTTCATCTTTCGGATCTGCGAATACTTCAATATAATACCAAGCCCTCTGTACCAGTCTGTTGTCTCCGCTGACCATAGACCAGTCGATTCCTCCGTTTTCGGATACAAAAAGGCCGCCTTGGTCTTTGTCCGAATCACTTTCGATCAAAGCATACACCTTGTCCGAATTGGCCCGAGAAACAGCGATCGCCATTTTCCCTTTTTCTTTTGGAAGGCCGTTGGAAAGAAGTTTCCAGGTTTTTCCCGCATCGGTAGATTTATATAAACCACTTCCTGGTCCGCCGCTGATGACTTTCCATGGAAGACGCTGATGTTCCCACATGGCAGCATAAAGTATCTCAGGAAAATTCATATCCATGGAGAGTTCTACAGCACCGGATTTGTTGTCCACAAAAAGCACTTTCTCCCAGGTTTCTCCGCCATTGGTGGATTTGTACACGCCTCGGTCTTCATTGGGTGCATGGAGTGCGCCTTGGGCGGCAACATAGACGATGTCAGGATTGGTTGGATGGATGACAATACGGGAAATATGTTGGGTTTTTTCCAACCCGATTTTTTTCCAGGTTTTTCCTGCGTCCGTTGATTTGTAGACGCCGTCACCGTAGGAGGTCATCACGCCACGGGGTGCATGCTCGCCCATGCCGACAAAAACAATGTTTGGGTTGGATTCAGAAACAGATACTGCACCGACCGAACCGGTGGTAAAAAATCCATCTGAAATATTATTCCAATGCTGTCCCGCATCTTCTGTTTTCCAGACTCCGCCACCCGTCGTGCCCATGTAATAGGTAAGTGGATCACTGACGACACCGGAGGCAGTCACCGACCTTCCCCCACGAAAGGGACCTATATTTCTGTATTTGAGGGTGTTGTTGATTTGTTTGAAATCCTGGGCTGACAATTGGAAAGCAGCAAGAAGGAGCAGGAGGCTAATTAGTTTTTTCATCAGAAGATTGGGGATATTGAAGGCAATCAAGTTATAAAAAAAAAGGTTTTTGTGGGATTAAATTTGATGGTAGGTAATTTTCCGAAAACCCGTTTCAGCTTATCCTGATCCTGTTTTGCATACATTCCAAATGGCAATCTGTATTTGACTAAAATACCTGCTATGAATAAATACCTGCTTTTTGGCTTTTTATTGGCTTGTAGCGCTCCCAAAACCAAAGTTGATCTTGCACTTACAAATATCCAAATCATCGACTTGGAAACAGGAAAAGTTACAGGTCCCCAGGTGGTTTTGATACAAGGGGACAGCATGTTGGTAGAAATCAAGAACTGGGTAAAGCAAAAGAAAATTGGTACCAACAATTGAATCCATTTTGAAAGGATCCAAATAAAAAATAGGATATCCAAGAAGAAGATTCAGGACGAAATACTTTAATCTTATATCGCCCTGATTTCTCTATCCTCTTCAATGTATTTGATTCCTTTGATTTTGAGTTCCTCAAGACTGGATTCTTCTCCGGAGGAAATTCCCGTAATGACCCCGGTGAAGGAAAGGATATCCTTTACCTTACAACCTTTATGACTGAGTTTTTGGGCAATTTCCTGTATATTCTTAATCTCATTTTCCTCTATGGAAGCAATGAAATTTTTTGGGTTATGTGACATCTTTCTATCATTTGAAGTTGGTATAATGGGTTTATTTCTAATTCCTGTTAAGTTTTTTTGCGAATTACTTTTGGTGTGGATAATCGTCCATAGTCCACAGCAGGTTCAATTGAACTTTCTTCTGTCTTCGGTCCCCAAAGGAAATATTTTTCGATCACTGGCAGTATAGCGCACAGCAATATTCTTTTTCCCCATATTCAGGTATAACGGCGTCAATTACTGTGGACTTTGAACCAATCCTGCGCCCACGTCACTTTTGGGCAAATCAATCGGTCTTGCCGAGGTCACGAGCATATCCCAAATCTGCCTTGGGGTCGCGTCAGGGTTTTTCTCCCACAATTGGGTAGCCACTCCTGCCACAAATGGTGTAGCCATGCTTGTTCCGCTGATGGAAGTATAGTTTTGTGGCGCTTTGTAGGCACTCATCACCGCCACTCCAGGCCCTGCTATATCCACCTCTCCCCCGTCGCCGTTGACAGCACCGCAGGAAAAATCCGCCACTTTCAAAAGCCTGTCTATCGCAGATACTGCCATGATCGAAGGACAGTTGGCTGGATGTCCAACAGGCTGGATGATGTTGGAAGACCTGCGGCTTTCATTGCCTGCCGCTGCGATGATCAGAGTACCTCCATCCAGGGCTTTTTTGGCGATATCTTCATAAATTCTAGAATAGCTTTGTCCCGGACGGGTGGCCGCACCCAAGGACATGGAAATCACTTTGCAGCCATTGGTCATGGACCAGTCAATACCGGCGATAATGCCACTGTCCGAACCTGAACCGGCATTGGAAAGGACTTTTCCGATAAATATTTTTGCACCTGATGAAACCCCATACCTTGCATTGTTGGATCCACGAAGGCCTCCGGCCGACACTCCGGCACAGTGGGTCCCATGTCCGTTGAGGTCGTTGACATCTTCACCCGAAATAAAGGATTTGGTTTGGATCGACCTAGTCAGGAAATCCGGGTGTCCTATCAGAATGCCGGTATCAAGTATGGCTATGGGAATATTTTTTCCGGTATAAGGACTGCTCAATGCCCGGACTGCTTGGATTCCCCAATAGGCAGTTGCGATGTCCATATAAGAATCGGGAAGCTTTGGGTCCACCGGTTTTGGGTCACCCGGCGAAGGTGTTACGGGAGGTCCGGGAAGTTTAGAACCCAAACCCAACAGCCTCATCAGCCATTGCCAAAAGCCACCGCCACCTGAGGTACCTAACTCGGACAGCGCATAAACAAAGCGCTCGGGTTCATCATAGAGAAAAACGCTTTTTGTCCTTGCGGCTGTTGTCAGGGTATTGATTTCCGATTCATGGTTTTCATTGATGACAGCGACACCTAATTTTTCAAATACAATGCCGTCACCTTGGTCAAATGCATTGAGATAATCCCCCTCATTGGATTTGAATTCACTGGAGGGCGCAAGCCTGAGTGAGGCATTTCCTGCCTGCGCTTCTATTTGGTTGAATTTTGCATCCGGAGCGAGCATTACAAGGGTCCTTCCTGTAAATTCCGGTTTCTGGTCGAGTTTTTCTGGTTGATCTGACATGGCCTTGGGATTGAAAAGTGAATGGAAATAAAAACAACCTAATCTACAAAAAAATATTATAATATTGATTATCAATCAGATAAATGAAATATATGCTGAAGAGCTTTCCTACTCCACAAGCCTCTGATACATCTCTTCCAATTTACTTACCGCAATGACCTGAATCTTGTACTTGTCCACATCCAATCCTTTGATGGCATATTTAGAAACCATAATCCTCTTGAATCCCAATTTTTCTGCTTCAGCAATACGGTTTTCTACCCTGTTGACTGCCCTGATTTCCCCTCCTAATCCTACTTCCCCGGCAAAGCAAATGTCCTCAGGAACAGGATTGTCTTCGTAAGATGACACCAAGGAAGCACAAACTGCCAAGTCCAAAGCCGGATCTTCGACACGCATTCCCCCTGCGACATTGAGGAAAACATCCTGCTGTCCCAAACGCATGCCGCCCCTTTTTTCCAAGACTGCCAAAAGCATGTTCAACCGCTTCGCATCAAAACCTGTACTGCTCCGCTGTGGCGTACCATATGTTGCCGGGCTGACCAATGATTGGATTTCAATCAAAAGAGGACGGTTACCCTCCAGCATCGCACCGATGGCGACACCATTTAGGATTTCCTCCCTCTGCGTCAGCAAAATCTCGGAAGGATTGGCTACCTGACGCAAGCCTTCTGCCCGCATTTCGTAGATGCCTAGCTCGTTGGTGGAGCCAAACCTGTTTTTGGAAGTGCGGAGAATCCGATAGGAAAGGTGCCTGTCACCTTCAAATTGGAGAACCGTATCGACCATATGTTCCAATACTTTCGGTCCGGCGATAGATCCGTCTTTTGTAATGTGTCCGATCAGGAAAACCGGTACGCCTGTTTCTTTGGCGAATTTCATCAGCTCTGCGGTGCATTCCCTGACTTGGGAAACTGATCCGGCAGCCGATTCTACATATTGGCTGTGCAAAGTCTGAATAGAGTCAATGATCAACAAATCAGGCTGCAGGATCTCTATCTGTTGAAAAATCTGTTGGGTATTTGTCTCAGAAAGGACATAGCAATTGTCTGATATAAAAGCCATCCGTTCTGCACGCATTTTGATCTGTGCTTCACTTTCCTCACCGGAGACATATAGGACTTTTACTTTCGGCAGGGACAGCGCAATCTGCAGCATCAGCGTAGACTTCCCGATGCCGGGTTCTCCCCCGATCAGTACCAACGATCCCGGAACGATACCACCCCCCAATACCCTGTCAAGTTCTGCATCATGGGTCACCGTCCTCGGCATCTCCTCAAAGTTGATTTCAGAAAGACGCTTGGGAGTGGAAGCTCTTTTTTCCCTTGCTCCGGCTATTTTCCAATTCCCTTTTCCCGCTTCTTCCTTTTGGATAACCTCCTCCACATAGGTGTTCCATTCGCCGCAAGCCGGACATTTTCCAATCCATTTGGGACTTTGGGCGCCACAGTTTTGGCAGAAGAAAGTGGTTTTTGTTTTAGACATTTGGGGAGAATTGAGACGTGAGACGTGAGAAAAGAGATTTGAGACTTTGAAAAGAAGCGAGAGCCAAGATTCTCCCGTCATGCTGAGGAACGAAGCATCTCAAATGTGAAGCGAGAAGCAATAAGTAAAAGAGAGGCTGTACTTTCACAACCCGAAAACCATTAAAGCCAAGTATAAAGATTTAAGACACAAGTATTAAGAAATAGGAGCCGGTATCCGGAAAACCACTAGTAATGAGACTCTTCGTTCCTCAGAGTGACGGGTTCCGACAACAATGACAACGATGACAACCACTACAACAATTAGTAATGAGACTCTTCGTTCCTCAGAGTGACGGGTTCCGACAACAATGACAACCATTAGTAATGAGACTCTTCGTTCCTCAGAGTGACGGGTTCCGACAACAATGACAACCATAGTAATGAGACTCTTCGTTCCTCAGAGTGACGGGTTCCGACAACCACGACAACCATAGTAATGAGACTCTTCGTTCCTCAGAGTGACGGGTTTCGAAAACAATGACAACCACTACAACAATTATAACCAAGTATCAAGCCAAGAGGCAAGGGCCTTCTGTCTCCCGTCTCCCGTCTTCTGTCTCCTGTCTTCTGTCTCCCGTCTCCTATCTCCTGTCTTCTGTCTCCCGTCTCCCATCTTCTGTCTTCTGTCTCCCGTCTCCCGTCTTCTGTCTCCCGTCTCCCGTCTCCTGTCTTCTTTCTTCTGTCTCCTGTCTTCTGTCTCCCGTCTCACATCTATTTAATGAGCTTGCAGCCAATCCTTCCCAACACCCGTTTCGACTTCGATCGGAACGTCGATTTTGATGGCATTTGACATGAGTTTTGGGATTTCTCTTTGGAGAAGTTCGACTTCGTCTTTATGTGCATCAAAGACCAATTCATCATGAACCTGAAGGATCATCTTGGACTTAAGATTTTCCTTTTTCATCCATCTATGAACATCAATCATGGCCACTTTGATCAGGTCGGCAGCCGAACCCTGAAGCGGGGCATTGATGGCATTCCGCTCTGCAAAGCCACGCATGGTCATATTCCTCGAGTTGATATCACGAAGGTAGCGGCGCCGGCCAAGAATAGTTTCGACGAATTCATTTTTTCTGGCTTTTTCGATAGCGCCGTCCATGTATTCCTTCACCGCAGGGAATTCATCAAAATAAGCATCTATGATTTCTTTGGCTTCTGACCGGGGAATCTTCAACCGCTGTGAAAGGCCAAATACAGATATCCCGTAAATGATGCCAAAGTTGGCGGTTTTGGCTTTCCTTCTCATGTCTGTGGTGACTTCCTCCAAAGGCACCTTGAATATCTTGGCAGCGGTGGTGGCATGGATGTCCCTTCCCTGCTTGAAGGCTTCGATCATAGAGGCATCCTGTGAAAATGCCGCCATGATGCGCAATTCAATCTGCGAATAATCCGCAGATAGGATCAGGTGGTTTTCATCTCTTGGCACAAAAGCCTTCCTGATTTCACGTCCTCTTGCGGTTCGGATAGGGATATTTTGG
>JBBRFK010000150.1:0-9650 GCA_038224435.1 Cytophagales bacterium
GGATTTATAAAAGGCATTTATAATGAATCAAGTTTCCCAGCTTTCGATATTTCAATGAAAGTGGCGGACGGTATGTTTCAATATCCCGACCTTCCACGACCTGTCAGCAATGTCAACATCGATTTTCAGGCAAAAAACGAGACCAATAACCTCGACAATACCACCATCAATATCCCCACTTTCAACCTTGATTTTGGCAGAAACCCCTTGTCAGGACGGTTCTTTTTGGCCAACCTCAAGAGTTATGACATAGATGGTGCCTTAAAAGGAAAACTTAACCTCGAAGAATTGACTTCGATATTTCCGATTGAAGGGATGGATCTCAAAGGCCTTTTGGATATCAATGCCCAAGCCAAAGGAAGGTATGACTCTGTGGCCAAAGTCATACCCAATGTGGACATCAAAATATTGCTCAGCAATGGGTATATCAAAAGCGCTGACTATCCTGCTCCCATTGAAAAACTCAACGTCAATGCTTCTGTCATCAATACCTCAGGCAACATGAATGATTTTTTGGTTGACCTGAGCCAGTTTGGATTTGTCTTAGAAGATGAAACCATTAATGGAAAGCTGAAAATCAATGACTTTACTTTGCTCAATTGGGATGGCGCCGTAAATGGGACCGTCGATCTCGGTAAGATTTTGGCCATTTTCCCAATGGAAGGAATGGACATGGACGGGAAAATCAAAGCTGACATCCAGACAAAAGGTTCTTATCAGGATGTGGAAGAAGGCCGATATGGTAAACTGGATACACGAGGCAATGTGGGAGTGAGTAATTTCTCCTTTACCTCAACAGACATTCCACAAGGCATCAAGATCAATCAGGCAAATGCAGAGTTCTCTCCCGACCGCATTACTTTAAGCCGGTTTGATTCCCAAGTGGGTCAAAGTCCCCTTCAGGCGACAGGATTCCTTTCCAATTACATGAATTATTTCCTCAAAGAAAACGAGACATTAAAGGGGCAGCTGGATCTGACATCAAGCAAGTTCAATGTCAATGAATGGATGACGGAATCCGGCACTGCAGATACCACAGCCTTGACAGTGATTGAATTGCCAAAGAACATCGATTTCTCCATGTCAGTAGCCGCTGATGAGGTGGTGTATGACAACCTTTCTTTGAAAGATGTCAAGGGAAATATGTTGCTGAGAAATGGAGTGCTCAGTTTTTCTGATGCATCCATGCGCACTCTCGGTGGACAGATGACCCTTAATGGCTCTTATGATCCTACCGATTTGGCAGAACCAAAGTTTGATTTCAACCTGAACCTTGCCAACCTCAGCATTCCCCGGGCTTTTCAGTCTTTCAACACAATCCAGGCTTTTGCTCCCATCGCGCAACACCTTGCCGGAAATTTCAATTCCACTTTGGCTTTCTCCGGAAAATTGGGACAGGATATGATGCCTATCCTATCTTCCCTAGATGGAAGAGGTCTGTTGAAAATCGCCGAAGCGGCATTGAAGGACAGTCCGATCATCCAAGGGGTGACCAGCCTTACCAAGCTGAATGACACCAACACCATCCAATTCAAAAACCTATCCATTCCGATTGAAATCAATAACGGCGTTCTTGATGTCAAGCCTTTTGATGTGAAGCTGTGGGATTACCAAGCGAATATTCAGGGCAGCACAGGTTTTGACGGAACGATCAATTATCTAGTAAACATGCAAGTGCCTGCCGGCAAGTTTGGTGCCCAGGCAAATACCCTTTTGTCGGCCATTTCCGGAAATGAGGCTAGTGAATCCACGATAATTCCGGTTGCCATCAGTCTCGGCGGAACATACAATGCTCCCAAGGTAGGCTTAGCAGGTGGCAACAGCCTCGAAAACCTGCTGGCAACTGCGCTCAAATCAAGGCTAAGTTCTGAGAAAGAAAATATCCGGCAGGAAGTTACCGAGCAGTTTAAGGCAGCAGAGGACAGTTTGAAAAAAGAGCTGAAACTCAAAGCAGAAATGGTACAGGACAGTGTGAAAAAACAGGCCGATAAAAAAATAGAGGAAACAAAAACCAAAGCAGTCGATGAAGCCAAGAGTATCCTGAAAGGGATATTGAAGCCAAAGCCAGCGAAGCCGGATACTGTGAAGGTGAATTGAGAGGATTGGTTATTTGATCACCCCAAAATAAAGTACCAGATACCTAATGTAAAAAAGGAAAGCGGAATCCCGATGCCAACGAGCAAAGAGGCAAGTTTGGGTTCGAGGTCGTGGGTGATGGCAATGATAGATCCTGTGATCATCGGTGCCATCGCTGCTTCCATGACGGATACATCCAAGATCAATCCTTCCAATTGGAATACATTTTTAAACAAAAATAGAATCACCAACGGAATCAGAAAAAGTTTATACGCTAGACCGTACCATAGAAACTTAGACCTGATAGCCTGCAAATCCATTTTTACCTGAAGTCCTACAGAAGTCAAAGCAACCGGGGTCAGGGTCATGGTGATAATACGTAAAAAAGAATCCAGGTCACTGCTGATTTCTACTTTCAGAAAATTCATGCCCATTGCCAATATGAAAAAAAGGAAGGGAGGAAATAGCAGAATCTTTCTGGTAATGTCCCGCTTCCTTTTATTGCCAAGGCCGTAAATGGAAGCCACGATGACTGCCACACTGCTGACAATGATGAAAGAACCTCCTTGATCTATCAGCAGTGCGATTTTGACACCTTCTTCCCCATATAATGCCTGTATGATAGGAAATCCCACAAAAGAAGTGTTGGCTAATCCTGCGGTGATGACTAGGCAGCCAGTGATCGAGTTTCCCCATTTATATTTTTTGCCAAGTAATCCGAAAATCAACCAAGAAAGCCCAAATCCGATCCAAGCGGATGCCACGGGAAGCAGCAGTTCAGGTTGGAGGTCGATTTTTGGAAGGTACCTCAAAGCCAAGGCAGGAAGCACCACATAGATCAGATAAGTATTTAGGTACTTGGAAGTAGCAGAGGGAACAAGTTTAAATCGCTGCATAACAATACCCAATACCAAAAAAGCGATGATTAGGATGATATTTACCATGCGCTATTGTGCCAAAGATTTTAAAAAGGTTGAATGGAATTTCAAATTGAGAAGTTAAATGTTAAAGTTAACACAATCGTAATTTATAATTAACCGCTTCTTGGATGGATTCCACTTCATTTGTAAGAAAACAATAAAGCTATGATCAAACTGATACCCTTGGTTGTCGAAGGAAAAAGAATCGTCCAGCTCTCTCAATTGACCATCGATCAGGCCAATGACCTGAGGAGTTGGCTGCCTTCCAACAGCATCAAGAAAGTGAATTTTCAGGGAACAGAATTCAATGACTGCATTTCTTTTGAGACTTATGAGTATTGGTTCAGGACATGCCACAGCTGGACACGGGCATACGAGACAATTTTAGATTTTTAATCCAAGCCCGAGTTTCTTCTCTTTTCAGAGAAATATTTTTTTAGGTCGGGATAGAATCTGCTTTCCACTTCCGGGATACCCAAAAGCGTCAGCCCCATATTTCCAGTTGCATTGTCCCAATCAGTATCCATGGTTTCGATCATTCCGATCAGTTCTTTGGTGGACAACGGTTCAAAAGATTTCAAAGGGTGAAGATGGATGTCATTGCCATAAAAATCAACTGCTTCATAATGGATTTCGCCTTCAAGCCAACTTGCGTAAATGCTGATGACCTCGCCCCATTGGCTTTCGGGAAAGCTCAGCCTGACTAAAACGGCAGAAGTCTCTTCTGAATCGAAATAAGTTTCGGGTCTATATTTGAAATCAACCATATCGGAAAATTACTGAAATTCTGCCAAAAGGTTGTTTTTTAGACTGATCTAAAAATCATTTCTAGCCAAGAATAAAATTATAAATGGTAATTTCTGATTAACATTGTTATCTACATTTGCGTTGTCAGTTTGATTTATTGAAGTAAGTGAAAAAATTCCGCCACATATTGCCATTCCTCAGTCATTTCAGCTTAGCACTTATGCTCAGCATTTTGGCCAATGGGGTATTGTTTTTTCACTCCCATGAATTGGCAAACGGCAAAATCATTACCCACGCCCATCCAATTCTGACTGAGGAACAGGAAACCTTTCCTGACCATGGACATACGGAGCAAGAGCTGATCATTTTGGATCTGATCGCCCATGCAGATTATATTGTTTTCCAGTTTGAGGTTCCGAGTCCGGAATTGGTCGTATTTCATCAGAGTTTTGAGTCATCCTTTACCGCTTTAGAATTTTTTAACAAAGTCCAGATTGGATTTGACCACCGGGGACCTCCTGTATTTGCTTGATTTTTATTTCCTGAAAGGTTGATTTAACCTTTCCAACATTCATTTTCATTTATTTCCAAATAAAAGCAATTCAAGCAATGCGACTTCTATTCGTTATTGCCTTTACCCTGATTTCAGTTAGGGCATTGGCAGCACAAGACCTTACCATTACAGGCCGTGTCCTGGATAAAAATACCAATTCACCCATTCCGGGGGTTTCTGTTTTCATTCCTGAGTTTAATCGTGGCGTCGTCACTGACCTTGACGGAAATTTTAAAATCACCGCCCTGCCTGAAAAGAACATTACTTTCCAGATATCTTACATTGGCTATTCCACCCAGGTTCAGACCGTGAGGCCGAGCAACACAGGGAAAGCTGTAGTGATCCAACTCGAAGAATCTATGACCAATATCGATGAAGTCGTGATTTCCGGTGCCTATATCATGAGCAAGGAAAGCTCTCCGATCAGCATTGAGAAAGTGGATCGGATGGCCATTCTCAAAATGCCATCACCAAGTTTGATGACTGCATTGACCAGAACTCCAGGTGTCAATGAAATCTCCTTAGGCCCTGGGATCAGCAAACCTGTCATCAGAGGATTGTCATTCAGTAGGGTTTTGTCAGTGTACCAAGGAGGAAGATTTGAAAACCAACAATGGGGAGCAGACCATGGACTTGGTCTTACTGAGACAGGAATCGGAAACGTCGAATTGATCAAAGGTCCCGCATCTCTCATTTATGGATCGGGGGCAATGGCCGGTGTGGTCAACCTCATAGAAGAAAAAGATGCAGTCAGAGGCGATGTCGATGGTTATGTCAACCTCAGAGGATATAGCAATAACCTTGGGTTGAGATCCGAAGTCGGAGTGAAAGGCGCTGCTGAAAATGGCTTTGTCTGGTCCATGAACGGCGCTTTGGAATCCCATGCCGATTACATTGACGGCGATGGCAGGACCATGGGCAATACCCGATTCAATACCCAAAACCTCAAAGCAGGCATGGGTCTCCAAAAAAAATGGGGAGATACCCGACTCCGGTATACTTACATGAAACAAAAACTCGGCATCCTCGATGAAAACAGGATCGATGAATTGGCCACATTTAGAGGAGATAGAACCACTCAGGTTCCTTATCAAAATGTGACCGACCATTTTATCTCCTCTGAGACGAATGTGTTTTTGGGAGAAGACAAGTTCAAAGCCACATTCGGATTGCACAAAAACTTAAGAGAAGAGCTTGAATCCGGTGGGGCAAATGTTGACTTGGGGCTGAACCAAACCAACCTGATGTATGACTTGAAATATTTCAAATCTATAAATCCACATGTAGAGGCAATATTTGGGGTACAGGGCTTTGTACTCAATACCATCAACTATGATGATGCATTGGAATTTTTGATTCCTGATGCGAGAAAAGATGACCGCTCAGTCTATGGTCTTCTAAACTACAATAAAGAAAAGTGGGTCATCCAAGGCGGTGTGAGGTATGATTACAGAAAAGTCAATGTCGATGCAAGTGCGCCTCATTTCGTTGATTTTGGATTTATCCTTCCTGGAGAACCTGAAGACAGAAAACTCGAAAGGACATTTGACGGCGTCACCACAAGCGGTGGAGCAACATTCCGACCGGACAACAAATGGAGATTCAGGCTGAACGTCGCCCAGGGTTTCAGGGCGCCTGACCTCGCTGAGTTGTTTTCCAATGGTGTTCATCCGGGAACAAGGAGATTTGAAAAAGGGAATGCTTCATTTGAAAGGGAACAAAATCTCCAGACAGACTTTGGAATCCGATATGCAGGCAAAGGCTTTGCGCTTTCGGGGGAGGTTTTCTACAACAACATCAACAATTATATCTTCTTTGCCCCGACAGGGGAAGTCCAGCAGGACTTGGATATCTGGTCATTTGAGCAAGCCGATGCACGCCTATATGGTGGGGAAATTGAGCTGGACATCCAGCCGACCTCTGTCAAATGGATAAGCGGTTCGACTTCTTACTCCATGGTGATCGGTCAAAGAAGAAGTGACCTTTCTTACCTTCCTTATATCCCTGCTTTTCGTTGGAACCAAAACGTGGATTTCAGATTGAATGACATTGGGATAATCCAAAAACCCTATATCAGCATTTTGGGATCCTTGATTTTCAATCAGGAAAGAGCTGCCCCATTGGAGGAAGCAACACCCGGATATTTCCTGTTGGGGATGAATATCGGAGGAAATCTGAAAGTCGGGAGCAATACCTTGGACGTTTATGTCAGCGGAACCAACTTGCTTGACAAAGCTTATCTTGATCACTTATCGCTTTTCAGACCTTTTGGCGTCAACCAAATGGGAAGGAACATTGCACTGAATGTGAGGATACCTTTTTGACCGGTAATACCTCAAATTAAAAACCCTCTTGATTCTTCATCAGAGGGTTTTTTAATGATCTTGCGCAAACCGGGAAAAGCAAAACTATAGCTATTTATGAGTAGGAATAATATCTGAAAAGGGCTTAAACCATAGTTTATGGGTATCGAAGAGCTAATGGTAGGTATCTTTCAACCTCCGTCTCCTGTCTTCCGACCTTTATCATGTTAAACCAACAATTTCTGAACAAATTCGGGTACATATTCATTTTACATTCCATTGGATAATCCATCGAATAAAACTAATTTTGGCCGACCTATTAAAAAACTCCCCATGAAAAGAGATCAGGCCATTTTTGACCTAATAGCCAAAGAGGAAAACCGTCAAAAAACCGGAATTGAATTGATTGCTTCAGAAAACTTCACCAGCAAACAGGTGATGGAAGCAGCAGGAACAGTACTGACCAATAAATACGCGGAGGGACTTCCCGGCAAGCGCTATTATGGAGGCTGTGAGATCGTAGACCAGATCGAGCAATTGGCGATCGACAGGGCAAAGGAGCTTTTCGGAGCTACATGGGCCAACGTGCAGCCGCACTCCGGCGCACAGGCCAACGCTGCCGTTTTCTTGGCGGTGTTAAATCCTGGTGACCCGATTTTGGGTTTTGACTTGGCCCATGGCGGACATTTGACCCATGGTTCACCGGTCAATTTTTCAGGAAAATTATATCAGGCTCATTTTTATGGTGTAGAAGAAGAGACAGGAGTCATCGATTACGACAAAGTCGAAGCCAAAGCTTTGGAAGTAAAGCCAAAGTTGCTGATCTGTGGTGCTTCAGCGTATAGCCGGGATTGGGATTACGAGAGATTGAGAGACATTGCAGATCAGGTTGGGGCACTTTTATTGGCAGATATTTCCCACCCATCAGGATTGATAGCAAAGGGATTGTTGAATGATCCGCTGGATTTTTGCCATATCGTGACCACCACCACCCACAAGACCCTTAGAGGTCCCCGAGGAGGATTGATTTTGATGCGGGATGATTTTGACAATCCATTTGGATTGAAAACCCCAAAAGGAGATTTGAGAAAAATGTCTTCCTTGTTGGATTCAGGAGTATTTCCGGGAACACAAGGTGGTCCTTTGGAGCATATCATTGCTGCCAAAGCCATTGCATTTGAAGAAGCACTGTCTGACGAGTACATGGCTTATGCCCTTCAGGTCAAAAAGAATGCAGCTGTCATGGCAGAATCATTTGTAGGTTTGGGGTATAAAATCATTTCAGGTGGTACCGACAACCACATGATGCTGATCGACCTCCGCAACAAAGACCTGACCGGTAAGTTGGCCGAAGAGACTTTGGGCAAAGTAGACATCACCATCAATAAAAACATGGTTCCTTTCGATACCAGATCGCCATTTGTCACCTCAGGAATGAGAGTGGGTTCTGCGGCGGTCACCACCCGCGGGTTGAAAGAAGAAGACATGCGAAAAATCGTATCCCTCATCGACAGGGCACTGACAAACCATAGCGATGAGCCTGAATTGGCCAAAATCAAATCCGAAGTCAACGATTGGATGGTTCAGTTTCCATTGTATTAATTATCCTACAAAAGCGTGGCCTTAGACCAGTATAAAGAAGAAGAGGAAGAAGAGGGCATGTCCTTTTTGGATCATTTGGAGCAATTGAGATGGCATCTGCTGCGCTCTGCTGCTGCGATATTAATATTTACGGTTGCTGCTTTTCTAGCAAAAAGTTTTGTCTTTGGCATTGTCATCCTTGGTCCTTCCAAAGTCGATTTTATCACCTACAGGGTACTTTGCCAGGTTTCTGATTATTTTTCAATAGCACCTTTGTGCATAGATACACTGCCCTTTACCATCCAAAGCAGGCAGATGACAGGTCAGTTTTCCATGCACCTTACCTCGAGTATGGTGGTAGGATTGATTGCTTCTTTTCCGTATTTATTTTGGGAAGTATGGAAATTTATCAGCCCGGGACTTCACCTAAAGGAAAGGAATGCTGCCCGCGGCGCTGTGTTCTTTGTCAGTCTTTTGTTTTTCTTGGGAACGGCTTTTGGATATTTTATCCTTGCCCCACTTTCCATCAATTTCCTTGCAAACTACCAGTTGGATCCAAGCATTCTCAATGAATTTGATATCACGTCTTATATCGGTACTTTGACTATGTTGGTATTGGCTTCCGCCATTATGTTCCAACTTCCGGTGGTGATTTATTTCCTTTCCATGTCAGGTTTGGTGACAGCAGCGATGTTGAAATCGTATAGAAGGCACTCCATCGTGGTAATCCTGATCGTATCCGCGCTGATTACGCCTCCGGATGTGATTAGTCAGGTTTTGATTGCGATGCCGATTTTGGTATTGTATGAAGTCGGGATACAGGTAGCAAAAAGGCTTGAAAAGCAACGAGCTAAAAAAGAATTAGAGGACAACTTGAAATACAAAGACAATGGGTAAAGTAATCGCTATCGGTGGAGATCATGCCGGATTTGAGTGCAAAACCGAAATGATCAAAGTGTTGGAAGCTCATGGGTATGAGGTGAAGGATTTTGGTCCCTTTACCAATGCCTCAGCTGATTACCCAGATTTTGTCCATCCGCTCTGTAATGCCATTGAAGCCGGAGAGTTTAAGCAGGGAATCCTGTTTTGTGGAAGCGGCAACGGTGTAGCCATCACCGCCAACAAGCATCAGGGCATCCGTGCGGCTTTATGTTGGAATGAGGACTTGGCAGCTTTGGCTAGACAGCACAACGATGCCAATGTATTGGCATTGCCGGCAAGGTTTATCCCATTTGACCTGGCTACCAAACTTGCGGAAATATTTCTGACTACGGAATTTGAAGGTGGCAGACATGCCACCCGGGTAAATAAAATCGCCTGTAAATAATTAATCCTCCCTAGGAAGATGGGGAGAATTTTTTTTGCTTTTTTAAATAACGTATAGTTCGATTTTGTCCCTTAAACAATTGAATGTAAAATTCATCTGGCTCCGGTCTTCGGTCTTCCGTCCTTATAAAAATTGCCACTATA
>JBBRFK010000151.1:0-9613 GCA_038224435.1 Cytophagales bacterium
AAATCCTATTCTTTTCCGTCCGCGAGTTCCAAATCAATCGCAGCGCTAAACAATAACTACAGAAAAGTGGTGGCTGTTTATCCGGATTCTCCAGGTCTAAGGGTTACTTTTTTTGGAAAAAACCAGTTTGATCCCAATACGATTGAAGAACTGAAGAAAGTCAAAGAACAGGTCGTGGAATTGAATTTTCAAAACATGCCCCTCAAGGATGAGGACCTTAAGAGGCTTTCGAATTATCCTAATCTGGAGGTTTTAAACCTGAATTTTACAGGAATTGAAGGGACAAATTTGTCTGAATTAAAAAATCTTGAAAACCTCAAACAGCTTTCTCTCAGTGGCAATCCTCTTTCTGAAGCTGCATTTGAAAGCCTCAAAGAATTTACCCAGTTAAAGGATCTGTATGTCTGGACCAATAAAAATTCAGCTGCCATTGCTACGCTAAAATCAAATTTGACCAATACGAATATTGAAGGCGGTTTTCAGGATGATGGGGCTTTGTTCCAACTCAATCCTCCACAGATTGAATTTGAAAAATCAATTTTTACAGACAAAACCGATGTGACGCTCAAGCACCCCATCGGTTCAGTGAAGATTTTCTACACACTTGATAATAGCTTACCCGATAGCAGCAACCACCAAGTATATTCAGGTCCCATAAAATTAGACCAAAATGCTACTTTGCGGGCAAGGGCTTTTGCTGAAGGATGGCTTGGAAGCACCGAAAAACAAGCAGTATTTTTCAGGTCAAAAATTCAGCCTGACAGCTACAAACTTGCCTTTCCTCCCAATGGAACATATAAAGGGTCAGGTGCAGTGACCTTATTTGACCTTGAAAAAGGAGATGAAGACTTTGGTACGGGTAAATGGTTGGGATTTCAGGATACTCCCTTTGAAATTCAAATGGAATTCAAATCACCCCAAAATATCCAAGACATTGCCTTCAGCACCTTGGCAGCAGAGGGGTCGCATATTTTCCCTCCTTCTAAAGTGGAAGTATGGATCAAAACACAAAATGCAGACTGGAAGTTGGCGGATACCCAAAAGCCAGAACAACCCAACAAGAACAGGGATCGACTTCTCCAGATGTATGAATCCAAAATCAACCAAAACGCTGTTACGGCCATCAAAGCCAAACTCACACCTGTATCTCCATTGCCAAAATGGCATCCAGGAGCGGGTGGAAAAGGCTGGGTATTCGTTGATGAAATCTTGATCAATTGATATGAAAGCATATCAGAGATATTTTGAGCAGGTCCAATCCAAGCTTCAGACTGTTTTTGATCAGAAAGAAAAGATTGAAATAGCTGCAGAATGGATAGCTGATTGCTTGGCCAATGAAGGATTTATATATACCAGCGGCACGGGTCATTCCCATATCTTTGCTGAGGAGATTTTCTATCGGGCAGGCGGATTTGCAAGGGTAGTTGCGATATTGGATGAGGCGCTTATGCTTCACAAAGACGCTTCATACAGTACCAAGGTGGAGCGGATAGAAGGATATGCTGCAAAGCTTTTTGATGAATTCCCCATTTCTGAAAAAGACATTTTTATCATTTCCTCAAATTCAGGCCGAAATACAGTCAGTATAGAAATGGCTATGATCGCCAAGGAAAAAGGGGCAAAGGTAATCGTGATCACCAACCTGAAACATACACAATCCGTCACTTCCCGACATCCTTCAGGTAAAAAACTTTTTGAAATCGCAGACTTGTTTTTTGACAACAATGGAGAAATCGGGGATGCTTCGGTGTCAATCCAAGGCTTGGAATCCAAAGTTGGTGCTACCTCTACCCCCACAGGTGCGGTCATTTTGCAGAGTATGATGGTACAGGCTGCCGAAAATCTAGTGCAAAAGGGTATTATTCCCGAAATATTCAGCAGCTCCAATTCTGATGGGGGCGAAGCCCATAATGAGGCGCTGATCAGAAAATATAAAGGAAAGATTAAGGGGTTGTGAAAACAAATTACAAGTCGTATATTTTTGCTTTATTGTATGTAATAACCTTGTAATCACATTTTAAACTGGAATCACGAAAGCTTCCATTATTAAAATTGGGAATTCCAAAGAGATTAGACTGACAAAAACGATCCTGGAGAAATACGGTATTGGAGAGGAAGTGGAAATGATTATAGAGAAAGAACAGATTGTCATCAAACCTTTGGAAGAACCAAGGAAAAATTGGGAAAAAGCATTTTTAAAGATGCATGAGGCAGGCGATGATAATCTTTTAACTGATGATGTTATTTCAAATGAAAATTTCGAGAACGGGAAATGAATCGGCATTTAAATAGGTTGATTATAGCTCCGATGACAAGTAATACCAAAAAATACCCAACCCGGGTTTCCGTAGTCCATACTAAGATTAAAGTATGTATTGTTATTGATCAGAAAAGAACAGCTGAAAAATCAAGGGTTTTAAAAGTTTTGGGAAATTTGACCGCTATGGAAATAAAATCCTTAAAACAAATCATTAAAAACACATCGGTAGATTAGAACCTATGGTTCGATTTCGCATGAACATAGATATTTAAAGTTTTTAAAATATTCCTAAAACAACCATGCAGATTTTTGAATGCACCAACTGCACCCATCCTGTTTATTTTGACAATATTGTTTGCATAAAATGTCAATATCAATTAGGCTTTGATTATAAAAACATCAAAATGATCTCCCTGTATCAGGACCAAAGCGGACAATATAAGGAAGCCGCAACAGGGAAAGGATATCACTACTGCAAAAACCATAATCTTGATGTATGCAATTGGGTAATAGCAGATGAAGATAAGTCGGAATATTGCATATCATGTTCCTTAAACAGGATCATACCTGACATTTCCAAGCCTGAATACCTTGAGAGGTGGAAAAAAATTGAATTGGCAAAACACAGGTTGATTTACGCTTTGCTTAGATGGAATTTCCCGATCATTTCCAAAGCCGTCGATTATGAAAAAGGACTGGCCTTTAATTTCAAATCAGATTCCAATATGCCCGACGGGCTGAGGGTAATGACAGGACATGAGAATGGTCTGATCACCATGAATATTGCAGAGGCGGATGATGTGGAAAGGGAAATGGCCAGAAACAGCATGGATGAGGTTTACAGGACTGTTTTAGGGCATTTCAGGCATGAAATCGGCCATTATTACTGGGAAAGGTTGATATGGAATACAGAAAATCTGGAGCCTTTTAGGGTCAAATATGGAGCCGAAACTTTCAGCTATCAGGAAGCAATCAAACAGTATTACAAGAACGGGGCACCATCAGACTGGAATCAAAATTATATCAGTGCCTATGCCACCATGCATCCATGGGAAAGTTGGGCAGAAACCTGGGCACACTACATGCATATCGTGGATACATTGGAAACAGCTTATTTTTATGGCTTGACCATAGATCCCAAAGTCCATGAAGCCGTCACTGTCAAGTCAGCCCTGATAAATGAAAATGCTTACCATTGCATGGATTTTGATACCATTTTTAACTATTGGCTGCCTCTTTCATTCATGATGAATAGCATCAACCGCAGTATGGGCATGCGTGACGTTTATCCTTTTGTCATCAATCTGAAAGTCAGAGAAAAGTTACGGTTTATCCATAATGTGATTCATGGAATCAAAACAAACTAATCAGATTTCAAAAATCAATGCTCATTGCATCAATCAATTCCACTCTTCTACCCATCTTTTTTTGGATGACTTTGAAATGATGCTCCTCCTCTTCAGAAATCAAGGAAATGGCCTCCCCTTCTGAACCTGCCCTTCCTGTTCTTCCTATCCGATGGATATAATCCTTGGGTGAGCGCGGCAATTCGTAATTAATTACAACGGGCAATTCCTTGATATCAATCCCCCTAGCTGCCAAATCTGTGGCCACAAGAACCCGAAGTTTCCCAGCCTTAAATTTAGTCAAAGCATCAGTCCTAGCCCCTTGGCTTTTATCTCCGTGAAAGGATGTTGCCTCTATACCGTTTTTATTAAGCTTGACAGCTACATTATCTGCGGTACGGATAGAAGAAGTAAATACCAAAACCTGTTGCCAATTCCCTGATTTTATCAGGTGTCTCAATAGCGGACCTTTGTATTCCATAGGTACCCGATATGCTGACTGGGAAATAAGTTCGGGGGCAATACCCTCTACTTCGACGGAGATTTTTTCAGGATTATAAAGTATCCTATTGATCAATTCTTCGACTGTTTCTTCCATGGTTGCTGAAAAAAGGATGTTCTGCCTCTTTTTTGGTAGCCTTGAAAGTATCTCATCCACCTCCTCTTTGAAGCCAAGATTGAGGATTTTGTCCGCTTCGTCCAAAACCAATACTTTGAGACTGGAAAGGGAAATGGAGTTTTTATCCACCAAATCCAACAGCCTGCCCGGAGTGGCTACCACGATCTCTGTTCCATAGATATTCATCATCTGCGGATTAACAGATACACCTCCAAATACCGCAAGGGTTTTTATCCTTCTAGGCAAAAACCCGCTGAAAACTTTGACCACTTCCTCGACTTGGGTTGCAAGTTCCCTCGTAGGTACCAAGATCAACACAGGTATATTTCTGGTTTTGATGTATTCTGTTTGCTGCAAGGCGTGCAAAATAGGCAATACATAGGCAGCTGTTTTTCCAGACCCTGTCGGAGCGATGCCAAGGATGTCTTTTCCTTTCAAAATGGCCGGAATGGCTTCAATCTGAATCGGATAAGGACTTTCATATTTAGCCTTTTTGATGGCGTCGACAATGTTTTGAGAAAGACCGAGGGAAGAAAAGTCCATTGAAAATTGGTTTTTTTCAAAGGTAGGGCTAAAATTATTGGGATGGAGGATTGTCAAACCCAATTATACAAAAATTGAATTAATGGAATTTCAAATCATAAAAATCTGACCACAACCTTCCGGTCATGGTCAGTCATTTATTTTATTTCTTCTTCAGCGTCATCAGGTATTCTACAAGGTCTACCAATTCCTGGGTGCTCATGGCTTTTTCCAAACCGGAAGGCATGATAGAGTTTTCCATTTGTGAAAGGGAAGCTACATCAGCTGTTTTCAGATCAACAACAGTTCCTCCCGGGATTTTCAAAGTGATGTCCGTTTCTGTTTTACTGCTGATGACACCACCATAAGTACTGCCATCTTTGGTCTTGATGATATATCCTTCGTATCCGAAACTAATTCCGGCATCTGGATGGATGATGGCAATGTATTGGGCTTCTTTGGAGAGTTTGCTACCGATTTCTGAAAGTTTTGGACCGAAGTCCATCCCTATCTCATTCACTTGATGGCAAACCGAGCAATTGTTCTTGAAAACAGTCAAACCGTTGTCCGACACCCCTGTCATAGCCAACAATTCTCCCATTGGAGGCAATGGATTATCAGAATTTTCACTTGGCAAATAGGTTGCGGCTTCGTTTCTGACACTTTTTCTCCAGGCCCTGCTGACACCGTTGACTGCAGAGGCTTTGAGGTTTTCGGGGAGTTTATCCTCTCTTAACAAGGACAATACCTTTTCTTCTCCATCATAGCTTCCTCCTATGGCTGCAGCTGCTTCCCTGCGGACATTTATATTTCTTTTTTCGTCAAAAACCACCTTTTCTAACATAGCTATAGATTCTCCCGACCCGATGCCCCTCAATGCCAGAATCATGTCAAAAACCTGCTTTTCTTCCCCACTATCCAAAACTTTGGTAACCAAGGAAGCACCTTCCTGATTGAGCAAGGTGGAAGCAGCTGTTCTACCTAGATTGTTGTCATAATTAGCCAATGCAAGTTCCAGTAATTGTGGATTTCTATCCTTTAACTCAAATTTTCTGACCAATTCCACAAATTCGATCGTTCCTGCAGATTCTTTCAACACGTCATTCAAGGCTGTTAATGCAACCTGGGATTGTTTGATATACTTGGGATCTAAATGGTTAATGACAAGTTTGTTGATTTCTTTTTGCTCGGAGGTGGATTTATCCAGCATATTGATCAAGGCTTTGGATTTGGCATCCCCATCCGGGTTGAAATCAAATGCCCTAAAATACCGCAACCTCATCTCCATGGATTCGGAAGGGTCAACGGCCAATGCTGCCAGCATCGGTACCGATTTGCCCGTCCTCGCTCTCCAGATAATGTCTTTATTGGAACTGCTTTCTAAAGCTTTGTCTTTCACTTCATTTTCCCAAGCAGAAAAATAACTGTCCCACTGACCCTCTGCCCCGATTCCAAGCGCTTCGAGATACCACCTGTCAACCCCGTCGTGTTGTGCGGCAAGTTTAGCCCAAATGGCAGGTGCTTCAGCAGAAGAATGTTGCCTCAAAGAAATCGCCACCTCTCTGCGAACCTGAGGATCTTTGCTTTCTGCTAGTTGTTTGGCATAAGGAATAAAATCCAAATCCAACTGTCGGGCAGCACGTAAACCGGCAATCTGTATGTCGGGATTCGGATCAGCAATTGCTTTTTCTACATAGGTTTTTCCTTTTCCATCCATTTTGGCCAAAACCCAAAAAGCCCTCGCCCGCATTCTTGGGTTTTCGTGAGTTTCAAACATTGACTTCAAACCATCTTCGGCATTTTCCCCTTTGTCCTGAAGGGATTGCCAAGCTTGAAAGCGCCAAGAGAGATTGGGGTTTTGCAAAGCGTCCAAAGCTCCTTCAACAGTATTGAGGTCATATTCGGGTACACGATACTTATTTTGAGGAGGAGCCAACCTGAAAATCCTTCCCCTGTTCAAATCTCCCACCTGATGTCCTCCTACTCCCGGGTCATACCAATCCGCCACAAACAAAGAACCGTCCGGTGCTACACAAACGTCAGATGGCCTAAACCATTGATTCTTATCGCCATGCATGATATTTACCATTTCAGCTGAATATCCTGCTCCATCTTTCTTGACAGGATAAGCCCTGACGACGTTGGGACCCGCATCAGAATGGATCATCTGATCCCAAAAAATCTCGGGCAACAGCCTGCCTTCATATACCAAGATTCCGGTTGGAGAACCAGCCCCTGTCTGCAAAAGATTTGGGACCACGCCGGGATCATTGAGATGCCAATGTTGAAGTGGGATTTCCTTTTCCTTATTGGTCCGATTGGCTGACCAACTCGCGCGAGTCATCTCATCTTTGTAGCCATAATTGCCAAATTCCATCACATAATTGATACGGACACCTTTGTTACCGTCATCGTCGTTGTCTGATTGCCACATCGTACCATAGGAATCGACAGCGACTTCATAGTTATTACGGAAGTTCTGTCCGAGCACTTCAATGTTAGAGAAATCCGTGTCGCTCCTAAAGACCAATCCTTCTTGGTAACTTTTTGTGGATATTTCCTTTCCCGTTTTATCTACAATCACATCCCCGTTTTTATCCAGCAGTTGTGAACCTGAATTACCAAAATTGAAATAAAACTTTCCGTCGGGACCGAATACAAATGCATGCATGCCGTGGTCATGCTGCTCACCTGAAACGCCTTGAAAAATGATTTCTTTGCTATCTGCCTTATCATCCCCGTCGGTATCTGTAAATAACCAAACATATGGACTTTGGGAAACTATGGCTTTGTTACCCATCACCCAAATCCCAAGCGGAGCATTGAGTTCAGGGCCTTGATAAAATACTGTGCTTTTATCTTGAACGCCATCACCATCCGTGTCTTCCAATATAACGATGCGGTCGCCTTCAGGAATGGTATCGTTACCGGTGATAGCAGGTCGGTAATTATAGGCCTCACAGACCCATACCCTACCCTTATGGTCAATGTCGATATTCGTAGGATTGGTGATGGTAGGTTCGGAAGCAAATAGCGTCGCCTCTATACCTTCTGCCAAAGTGATCCCGGAGAGTGCATTTTCAGGTAATTTTCTTTCCTCCTCAGTGAGCAAGTCGAAATCTTTGATTTCAGGTTTTTTATTGCAGGAAAAAAAGAATAAAGAAGCCGCAAAAAAAGTCGTAAGCGATAGGTAAGGGATAACTCTTTTCATTTTGGTTAATAGGGTTTGGGTATAAAATACTTTTTTTGATTCAATCCTAAATATAAATCTAGCTTTGGAAAAATACATTCCACTGGTAAAATAAATTCCTGATATCTAACCAAATAACGCTCATTAAGATTACTTAATCTTATAAATTGAATGGACTTCGGCGGTTCCGCTTCTTTTTCCATTTGGTGAAGAGCCTTAATTTTTACAGATCCTTGGATAGGAATTGGTTTTAAATAGACGGCAGAAGTAGTATCCGGCTCTGATCCATCAGTGATATACTGATCTTCAGTCCGGGGAGTTCTTCCCGTTAATAATCCCCTTTTTAATTTGGCACAAGGTTTTGGAAGGCAGAATTTTGAGCCTCCAAAAAGGTATTCCAATCTGGGAATTTCAACCTGCCCAACGTCATTTACAAACCTGTTCCAATCGGCCTCCCTCACGACGGTTCTTTTTCCTATGTCAGAAACAGCATTCCTATTTGATCTGAAAAAAATCCCCTGAAAGGTGCTCTGTGGTCAGCAAAGAGTCCAAAGTCTGAGGATTTAAAGAAAGGAATATGGTATTGAAATAGATTTCCCAAGTTGGATCCAAGGGCATCTCACTATCGGTGGGAAGGCTGAACTTTGCATGGTGAAATTGGCCGGAAACGATTTTATTTGGCCCAAGCTCCCAAGACAACCCAATGTCCTCAGAAGTCCATTCATGTGGCTTGGATTGCCATGAAAAAATGAGGTCAAGATAAATAAGAAAACCCTAAACTGATGGAATGGATGATTCCTATCTGATTGGGCTAAATTTGAATCTTTGCATAGAAAATCCAATTAACTTGATAACCGGGATTTAATACCACTTTAATTTATTAATTTGAAGCAACAAATTGATAATTAGTGTCTAACAACATTCTATTGTTTTTATACCCAACCAAAACAATTCATATTGATCCTGTAACCACTGATTATAGCCGAGTGACGAAAACCCTGAAATTTGCAAAAACAAGCTGATTGAACAGCGTTTTGAATATTGATTTTTTAAGAAATGAAAAACGAGCCAAAAAGAATCTTTTCTGCGATTATGTTTTCTGACATTGTCGGATACACTGCCTTGATGGGCAAAAACGAGGATTTGGCCTATCAACTAGTGAAAAGGAATGTTCGTCTTCATCAGGAAATTATCAAAAAATACAACGGTAAGCTGGTGAAGGAGATGGGCGATGGGGTTTTGAGTTCATACCCATCGGCCAAAGAGGCAGTCGGTGCGTCATTGGAACTTCAACAATACTACCAAAGAACCAAAGAATACAGTTTAAGGATCGGAATTCATTTTGGAGAAATCCTGGAGGACAGGCATGATGTCTTTGGAGATGCAGTCAACATCTCCTCGAGGCTTCAGACTCTGGGTTCACCCGGTTCTGTGCTTTTCTCCAATAAAATCCATGAAGACCTTCCTCCTGATTGTGGATTGGAGTCAGTGTCTCTGGGGAAATTCAAGCTGAAAAATGTCAAAGATGACATGGAAATTTTTGCCCTTGCCAATGACGGTTTGGTAATACCCAAAAGAGGTGAAATGCTCAAATTGCTGGAGAGTAGGCTGAAGAAAGCGATGCTGGCAGGCCTGATCTTTTTGACACTGGCTTTGGCGGCTTTTGGGATATATCA
>JBBRFK010000152.1:0-9594 GCA_038224435.1 Cytophagales bacterium
AATTACCTCAACAAGGCCCCTGAGGTAAGACGGGAAATGGAAAAAGTGATGTTGTATGTGAAGGAGAATTTCTAAAGTCAGACTATTAAATTTCCATGAATGGAATTGGCCTTTCTTGGAAAAAATGTCAGTTTTCTTTAGCTTAGAAAAAAGAGATGTGGTCTCAAAATAATTCCCAAATGAAAAAACCTGAATCCGGCAAGCTCAATTACTCTGATCCGAAAGACAAAGAAGCAGGAAAGATTGCTGAAATAAGGTCCCTCTCCTATTTGGAAAGATTGGAACGGTTGATGGCGATTTTGGAGATTTCTTTCTTGATCAAAGGTAGTACTAAAATGAAAAACGATGATCCGGCAAATAGTTGATATTTGGAGACAATTGCATCTCAATCAAGTCAAATATCTTACAATTGGAGGATTTGCAGTAAATATTTATGGATTCAATAGAAATACCGGGGATATTGATATTTATATCGAGGATTCGACTGAAAACCGGAAAAACCTTAGACAAGCGTTAATTGCTGTTGGAATCGGTGATTTTAAAGAAATTGAATACCTTAAATTCATCCCAGGTTGGACTGATTTTAGCCTGGATTTTGGGTTGAGGCTAGATATCATGACAGATGTGAAGGGTTTGGAAAACATCACGTTCGATGAACTTTGGAAATTGGCGACAGTGATAAATATTGAAGAAATTCCTGTTTACTTCATCGATTACCAAAATTTGATTATTTCCAAAAAAGCCGCCAACAGGCCAAAAGATCACCTTGACTTAGAGGAATTGCGGAAATTAAATGAACTTCCTGACTAAAAACCAATCCCTTTTGAGATTCTTTTTACCCACAAACAGTCTCCGATTTTAGCAATGATCAAAGTATAAAAAATACACATGAATAAACGACAATTTATCAAATCAGCAGCATTAAGTCTTGGAGCACTGCCTTTAGCTTCATTTCTACCTGTAATGGAAAATCACAAAGAAAAACTTTTCCCAAAACCATTTCAAAAAGGTGATCTTGTCGGATTGATCAGTCCGTCGGCGGCAACTTCTGAGAGAATACAATTCGATTTTGCCAAAGAGTCTCTGGAAGCTATGGAGCTCAAAGTGAAGCTCGGGGAAAATCTCCAAAACAGGCGCGGCCACCTTGCCGGTTCAGATCAGGAGCGCGCAGATGACCTCAACGGGATGTTTGCCGATCCTGAGGTCAAGGCAGTCATCTGCATCCGGGGAGGTTCAGGCGCTGCAAGGATCCTTGATTTGATCGATTATGACTTGATCAAAAAGAACCCAAAACCAATTTTGGGTTATTCAGACATCACAGCTTTACATTGTGCGATTCACTCACAGACTGGATTGATCACTTTTCATGGACCCAACGGAACCGGAAGTTGGAACAATTTCAATGTGACCCAATTTCAGAAATTGTTCTTTGACAAAACATTGCCGTTATTCCAAAACGAACAGGTCAAGGGGGATGATCTCATAGTCAAACAAAACAGGATTCAAACTTTGACAGGTGGAAAAGCAGCCGGAAAGATTCTTGGGGGCAACTTGACCGTATTGAGTTCACTCTCAGGCACGCCCTATTATCCTGATTTCAAAGATGCCATCCTTTTTCTGGAAGATATCGGGGAAGACCCCTATAAGATCGACCGGATGTTCAGTACGCTAAAACTGAACGGGACATTGCCCAAGATCAAAGGATTCATTTTTGGGCAATGCACGGATTGCGACCCTGGCGGTGGCTATGGTTCTTTGACCTTGGACGATATTTTGGATGATTATATCCTTCCATTAAACATACCGGCATACAAAGGCGCGATGATCGGACACGTTTCCAAGCAATTTATTATACCTATTGGGGCTACAGTAGAAATGGACGCTGATGCAGGTACGTTTTCATTGACAGAAAGTATTTTTAAATCCTAAACAGTCAGAGAAGAAACCAGTTGCACTCATAATGTTGATGATCTCTAGGCTTTATTTAGGATGTATGGAAAAAGATAACTTAGGCAAAATGGAAGGAAAAACATACACCTATCTGGCATTGGGAGATTCATACACGATCGGTGAAGGAGTCGAAGAATCAGAAAGATATTCCAATCAAGCTGTTGAAATATTGAAATCCAAAAACCTCATTTTTGAAAAACCATTAATCATTGCCAAAACAGGATGGACGACCGATGAGCTGGACAAAGGCATCGAAGCTGCAGGGATTGAGGGAAAAACCTATGATTTGGTTACGCTTTTGATTGGCGTCAATAACCAATACAGGGGAAGACCAATTTCTGACTATGAAATTGAATTCCAAAAAATGTTGACCAAGGCCATCCAATTTGCCAAAGGAGACCCAAAACATGTTCTGGTCATTTCCATTCCTGATTGGGGAGTTACCCCATTTGCTGAAACCCGGGGAACTGACCGCGAAAAGATAGCAAAAGAAATTGATGACTGTAATGCAGCAAAAGAAAGGATTTCCATACAGCTTGGGGTCCATTATATAGACATTACAGAGGAATATCGGAAAATTGGCGCTTTGCCCGAAATGGTCGTGGAAGACAAACTCCATCCAAGTGCTTTGGTATACAAGTCTTGGTCGGAGAAATTGGTAAAAGTTGTATTGGATAAAATGGAATTCTAAGGAACATGTCTTTTAGCGTTTTTTTAACTTTTTAAAAAGCATGATTTTCAATCAAAAGTGTGAAAATCTGCATCATGGAACAGGACAAATCAAAAAGTCCATCTATGGAAAAACTCCTAATCTTATGTTACGGAATTCTTCCCGTCTCTATGTCATCCTGCAACATAACAAAATCTCAGAAAATAACCCAGTTGTAGAAAAAGTATTTTGGGCGAACAGCACCAAGGTACCTTGTCAGGGAGTCGGGCCGATGAACTGCATTCAGGTACAGGAAGGGACAGAAATCGAAGAAGGCAAACGGCAAAATTTCTATACTGCTATTGATGGTATTGACTACAAATTAGGAAATATTTACCGCATCAAGGTAAATGTGGAACAAATCTTCCCTCCCATTCCTGCTGAAGTCTCAAATACACTTTGAATGAGGTGATTTCGGAGCAGCCTGACAGGACCCTCTGTATAACAGATATCTTCAAGGTAATCCGGGTAGGTGAAGTAGAAAAGGTTTTCATGGGTAAGGCATTGACTGTTGAATTCAATACCGGAGAAAGAGGGCTTTTCGGTTTTTCAGGATGCAATACATTCAGAGGCTCCATCACAAAATTGACTGAAACGGAAATCGAATTCGGCAATTTTGACAAGTACCATGATGGCCTGCCCACAGCCTGACATGGAATTGGAAAGGAATGTGACCGAAGCCTTTCAAAAAACAAAAAAATGCGCCTTCGAAAACAGAAGGCTCACCTTAAAGGACAGCGATGGTAGGGAATTACGGGTGCTCTTGAAAGTGGATTAACCGTATAGCAATAAAAAAGCCGATAGTACGAATACTATCGGCTTTGCTTTTAAATTTTGTCACCCTTACTGCCCCTTAGGCAATACGTTGACTTTCAATGATACTTTTTCGATAGGCTCGGAGGCATTGGAGTAGACGCGGATAATTGGGTTTTGGGTGCCCATTTTTCCAGCAGAATTGTATACTACTTTCAGCTCTCCGGTAGCTCCCGGGGCAATGGCTTCTTTCGGCCAGTCAGGAGCGGTGCAGCCACAAGTGACTGCTACATTTTGGATCTTGAGCGGTCCATCCCCAGTGTTTTTGAATGTAAAGACATGCTCTACTTTTTCACCTTGGGTAATGCTGCCAAAGTCTTTTTCTTTTACCTGGAACTCGATTACGGGTCCTTTTTGGTCTTGCGAGTAAACGGTAAATGTCATCAGGACGGCTACCATGAATAAAAGGGTTTTTTTCATCTTTAATTGTATTTAGGTGTTAAACTTCTAAATCATTTCCATTAAGGTAAAATTTCGGGTGAAAGTTCACCATGAACAGTTCTTTCTTTGCCCTTGTCATGGCGGTATAGAGCCATCGGATGTAATCTTGGTTTACCATTTCATCGGTCAGGTAGCCCTGATCTACGAATACAGCATCCCATTGTCCACCCTGTGCTTTATGACACGTCAATGCATACGCAAACTTGACCTGCAGGGCCGAAAGATAATAATCTTTTTTTATCATTTCCATTCTTTCAGCTTTACCGGCAATATCAGCATAGTCCTCTGAGACTTGTTTGTACAAATCTCTATACTGCTCGGGACTCAGGGCTGGATGCGGACTGTAAAGGGTATCCAAAATCACTTTTGCTTCAAAATACGGCTCATCAGGATAATCAATCAGCCTCAATTCCAGTGTAGCAAATCTCAGTCCATACATTTCTTCGAAAGACCTGATCTTGACCACTTCGGCAAAATCACCGTTTGCGAGAAAATTAACTTTCTCAGATTCAGCCATATAGACATAGTTGTTTTTGACTATCATCAGCATGTCTCCGGCAGCGATCTCGTCCTCAAAGAAATGGATTGTCCTTCTGATGTATTGGTTATACTGCACGGCAGATTTGTTGGACCGGGTAATGATAGTGGTGTTCTCGATTCCATATTTTTCGTAAGCATACCGCAAGCCATCCTCCAGTCTCTCTCCTGTCATTTTGTAAAAATCTTTGAACCCGGAACTAACCATTGCAACAGACGGAGATTCTTTGGTAAGGCTTTGTCTCAGCAGTGTGGCATTGAAAAGAATCCCTGAAGCAAGCTGCTGCCTCATTACTTCCTTTAATTCGACGCCATCGACCTCCAGCCTGAAGTTCCGGATCAGATAATCTTTGTCCAATCCTGGACTCAAGGAACTGCCCACCGGTGGCAATTGGGCTACGTCCCCCACAAAAATCAGATGGTTGGTTGATTCCTGAAAAACAAATTGGATCAAATCCCTCAGCAAACTTCTGCCAGACGTGGTATCATCCGAAAGCATAGAGGCTTCATCCACGATGAATACGGTATCTTTGAAATAGTTTTTTTGAAGGACAAAACCCTGTCCCAAATCTCCTGCTTCTCCTTTTGGATTATATATGATTTTATGGATGGTAAAGGAAGCTTTGTTGCTATAATTTCCCATTACTTTAGCTGCACGTCCTGTGGGGGCGAGCAAAAGAGATTT
The DNA here is from genome assembly GCA_038224435.1 of Cytophagales bacterium. Lineage (GTDB taxonomy): Bacteria > Bacteroidota > Bacteroidia > Cytophagales > Cyclobacteriaceae > Cognataquiflexum. The sequence continues at coordinate 5,136 of JBBRFK010000152.1, forward strand.
GAGTTTGACCCGGGGGAGGGTTTTGACCAATGCAGAAATCAGGGATGTCTTACCTGTACCGGCATATCCCCGAAGCAAAAAAGCCTTGCTTCCCGAAGATTTCCTCGTCAAAAAACCATCCATTTGCATAAAAAAATCCATTTGTCCCGAGGTGGGTTCAAAAGGGAAATTTCTTTTCAATAAGGCGGAAGGCTTTAAACTGTCTTGACTATCTTTACCAATCATCAGAGACGAAGCTAAGGTTAATATGACAATTTCGGAAAAGGAACTTCATGAGAAATTCGGTGGCAGGCTCAGGACAAGAGTAAACGGGGTTTTGATCCAAGATGAAAAAATCCTCATGATCAAACACCACACGGGCAATGGCAAGTACTTTTGGAATGTCCCCGGTGGAGGAATGGATTACGGGAGTTCGAGCAAAGCGAATTTGAAACGCGAATTTCTTGAAGAAACAGGAATAGAAATTGAGACAGGAAGATTCCTATGTAATTATGAATATTTGAACCCTCCGCTACATGCCGTTGAGCTATATTTTGAAGTAAGTCAAGTTGGCGGAATTTTGAGTATGGGAATGGATCCGGAATTGCCAAATGACAAGCAGTTGATCGCTGAAATACAGTTTCTCGACATCGATATCTTGTCTTCCATCAAAAATGAGGAGAAACACCGCCTATTTTGGGGAATAAAATCGGTGAATGATGTGAGATTATGGAAAGGTTATTTTAATTTTGAAAATAATTCTATAACATAGCATCTTGATTATACACCATCCACTTTATCAAAAGATCTAATCAATCCAAAAAATGACACTATCCAGAATTTTATCGATTGTCTTCTTAATTTCCGCATTTGCCCTTGGGTATTTCCTTTTCAAAAGTGTGGACGATGTAATGCAAAAAGAAAAACTAATCATAGCTACCGAGGCTAGGATTATCGAAAAACTTCAAATGCTTAGGGATGCCCAAGTTGCCTATATAGCTTCCAACAATACATACGCCGGCAATTGGAATGATCTTAAGAAATTTATCCAAGATGGTAAAATATGGCTTGTCCAAAGAACAGAAACAACCAAACTCCTTGAGTATGGAAAAGAAGAAATCTCTGTACAGTATGATACGCTTGGTTCAGTCAATGTGATTGATTCTTTGTTTAACGAAAGAAAATATCCAAACTTCAACATTGAAAACATGCACGTAGTACCAGGTTCCGGCGGAAAGCAGTTTGAGTTTTTTGCTGACAAAGTGGAAAGGACTCAAAGACAGATTCCGGTATTCGAAATCAGAGATCCTGATCCGATAAATCCAAAAAGAAGACTGAACAACAAGGAGAAAGCTCTCAGAGTTGGATCTAGAACCGATTCATCGACTTCAGGTAACTGGGAGTGATTTTGGCCATCCAGACAGAAAATAATATCCAAGAAAAAATTCAATGCGATAAATTTGATGCCCATGCGGTGTCAAGTTTATCGCTTTTCTTATTTGATGGTTTCTATTTTTTCTATGCCAAAGACCAAAATGGCAAAATTTTGGCAATTCACCGCCAATCCTACGAAAGCCCTAGACTGTTGGCATTCAAACTTAAGGACGAAAAACTCCTGAAACTCGATATTCCCATCCGGGTTTTTAACCATGTTTCCCCTTTTTCTTTGGTTCCGGGCATGTTGTTTGAAAACTCTTTGTCTCCGATATTTCTGTTTTTCGCAGAGAAACCAAAGGATAACATGCTTGTTTTCGATACAACTTTAGCCAGTAATAGCCTTCACCTCGTCGGAAATATCCGAAAAGAAATAGCTGATTTACTATCGGAAGATAAATCTGACATTACTTTCCACCATGGTGCTTCCTCTTTTCTTACTTTCGCTTTGAAGGAAAAATTCAACCTGCTGAACCAAGAGATAATGGTCTTGATCCAAAAAGGCTTTTTCTATTTGATCGCCTTTTCCAATCAAGAACTGACTTTGCTCAATAAATTTGAAATCGATAACAAAGAGGATTTTTTGCAATATATCCTAGGCGTTGTCCATCAGCTGAATTTCAACAGGGCGTTTTGCAGGGTTTCGGTATTTGGCGGCATGGCTTTTTATGATATTGAGGAAAAATGGGGAAATTTATATTTTAAAAATTTTATAATCTCAACTCCCTTTTCTAACATCCAGTACCTTGAAGGCACTGAAATATTTCAAAAACCTGAAATATTTGAATCCTACTGGATACTTCCTTAAAAATCAGCACAGATGAAAAAAATTGCCCTGTTTCCAGGTTCATTTGATCCATTTACCAAAGGCCACCATGACATCGTACTTCGGAGTCTGAGACTTTTTGATGAAGTAATCATCGCCATCGGGTACAATTCGGCTAAAAAGAACCGGTATTTCGACATCGAAGTAATGGTCGAAAAAATCAGCAGCCTTTATGTAGACAATGATAGGGTCAAAGTATTGGTGTATAATGAATTGACTTCTTCACTTGCAAAAAATCACGGAGCCAATTTCCTCGTAAGAGGATTGAGGAATATCATAGATTTTGAATATGAAAATACCATCAGTCAGATGAACCGCAACCTCAACCCGGATCTGGAGACAGTTTTTTTGATTACCTCATCCAAGTATGCTGCCGTGAGTTCGACTATCATCCGGGAAGTACATCGGTACAACGGCGATGTGTCAGACTACCTGCCTTATCAATTGTGAATTTTTGGTAAGATTTTCAAAAATTGCTTGTATAAATACCGCATGGAAGGGTAAGAATTGACCAAGGCTGTTTTCGCTTCTTGGTGTCCCATCCATCGAATATCCACGATTCCTTCCTCCTTTTGAGGCTTCATACCTGCATCATTGGTGCTTTCCATCACATACCAGTACGTCTTTTTGAGGATACTTTTTCTATTCTGGGTGTAAGTATGCCAGGTATTGGTGATTTTTGGTCCAATTTTGACTTTGATGCCGCACTCCTCCTCTACTTCTCTTAATGCACACTGCGCTGGGGTTTCTCCCTTGTCAAATTTTCCTTTTGGCAAATCCCATTTTCCCAGCCTGAATATAAAAAGCGCTTTCTCGTCTTTGACTACAATGCCGCCGGCTGCTTTGATTACGGTAAACCTGCTTTTGATAAATGATTTGAGGTCGTTTTTTTCCTTGCAGACAATGCTTACAGAATCTAGATTTTTAAGCTTCCTTGTCCTGAGCAGATAAAGCAATTTGATGATCACATCCTTGGAGGGCTCAATAATCAGCACATCATCGTGAAATTCATCAGTGGCAGGAATGTCTGTAGGATGGTCATAGACCACTTCAAAAGTTCTGTCTTTGGGCAGATCCCCGGGCTTTAACAGCTCAAGAGGTTTGTCGTTGATAAAAATCTTCATTGGATGAAAATTTTATTCTTTGGTTTTGAAAGTAAGATGGTCAAAAATGCATAAAATTTTCAAGCATGCACAATCCCCGCTTAGAATTTATACCTTAATTTTAGACCATGGAAATATTCGACAAAAAAACTGCCTCTGAGGTTGCTTCAAAGCTATTGGAAATCGAGGCAATCAGGCTTCAGCCCAACAATCCATTTACTTGGGCTTCAGGCTGGAAATCGCCAATCTATTGTGACAACAGGCTTTCCTTGTCATATCCCAAGGTTAGAAAATTCATCAAAAAAAATCTCATCAAAGCTATTCAAAAATATTTCCCTGAAGTGGAAGCAATAGCAGGAGTCGCCACTGCAGGAATACCCCAAGGAGCAATGCTTGCAGACAAAATGGATCTTCCGTTTTTGTATGTCAGATCCAAAGCCAAAGGCCATGGTATGGAAAATATGATCGAGGGAAAAGTCACCCCCGGTCAAAAAGTAGTGGTTATCGAAGATTTGGTGTCTACAGGAGGAAGTTCTCTTAAAGCCGTGGCAGACCTAAAAGCCTCAGGTTTTGAGGTTTTGGGGATGGTCGCCATTTTCACTTATGGATTTGAAATAGCCAATCAAAACTTTGAAGAAGCAGGGGTGAAATTAATTTGTCTGAGTGATTACTCTTCCATGCTTCCACAGGCTCTTACCGACGATTTCATTGACGATTTCACATTGGCCTCACTCGTGGAGTGGAGGAAAAATCCTTCTGAATGGCCTAAATAAAGTTGGATTTGGGGAGAAAAGATTCAAAACTTCTCCTCTACTCCTAACCCGAACAGGGCAAAATCATATTTGACAGGATCAACGGGATCAAATTCCCGCAACCGATGCGTCAACTGAACCGCAGTCCACCAATCGGTCTGCTTCCGCGTGATCAGTCCCAATTTTCTCGCCACCCTATCCACATGCAGGTCGCAGGGACAAATCAACTGATAGGGTTTAATGCCCTGCCAGATGCCGAAGTCCACCCCTTTGTCATCCTTCCTCACCATCCACCTCAAAAACATATTGAGCCGCTTACAGGCCGAATTTCGGTCCGGAGTGGCGACATGTTTTTTGGTCCTGGC
>JBBRFK010000153.1:0-9571 GCA_038224435.1 Cytophagales bacterium
CTTCCGAAGACTTGAACAGAATCCTGGAAATCTTGGAGATTATCTGAAACTTGGAAAAGGACAAAACTAATTGGCTTTTGAGAGAAACATCCAAAGCAATGATAAGCCTCATTATCATTGCTGTTTTTATTTTATTGCCCAATTGTAAGTTAAATGCCCAGACCAACCTCGTAGCTGACACCGTCAAGGTGGACCGTCTAGACCCAAATATCAAGGACCCAAAAACAGCTACCCTCTTATCTGCCATATTTCCAGGTGCCGGTCAGGTTTACAACGCCAAAGCTTGGAAGGTTCCTATCATTTATGCCGGATTTGCCGCCAATATCTATTTCATAGAGTTTAACAACCGCCGCTATGAGCTTTTCAAAGAAGCGCTCGCCATATTCGACGAGAACCCAAAAGACCCTAACCAACCTTTCCCAAGTTTTAACCGTGACGGTTTGGTCCGACGTGTCAATTTTTGGAAAAGGAACCGGGATTTGAATTACTTTCTGTTTATTGGTATTTATGCACTCAATATCATCGATGCCAATGTGGATGCCCATTTATCGGCCTTTGACGTGAGTGATGACCTCACTATCAGGTTTGAACCAAGTTATGAATCCCTAAGCGCCGGAGGAGGAAATATCATGGGACTTTCTTTAAAAATTAACTTCTATTGAAATGAATATTCTTCTGTTAGGTTATGGCAAAATGGGGAAAATCATCGGGGAAATCGCCGAATCCCGGGGCCACCATATTGTGGGAAAAATCAATATTGACAACAGGCAAGACTTGGATTTGCTGGACATTTCCCAAATAGACGTGGCCATAGAATTCAGCACACCGGAATCCGCGGCTGAAAATATAAGCTGGGCGATAGAACGTGCGATTCCTGTAGTAGCCGGGACTACAGGCTGGCTTGACAAAAAACCAATGATCGAACAATTGACCTTACAGTACAATTCGGCTTTCTTCTATGCCTCCAATTTTAGCATCGGCGTCAATATTTTATTTAAAGTCAACCGTTTTTTGGCCTCTCTGATGAAAGACCAACCGGAATATAAAGTCAGCTTGGAAGAAATCCACCATACTGAAAAAAAAGATGCCCCAAGTGGTACTGCCATCACACTTGCAGAGGGGGTAATCCAAGAAATCCCCCGCATAGAAAAATGGACACTTGCCGGCGGATTGAACGAAAACGGACACGCTTTACCCATTACATCCAAGCGAATTGACCCCGCTCCGGGAACCCATATTGTGAGGTATCAATCTGATATAGATGATATTGAAATCAGCCATACAGCCCACAGCCGCAAAGGTTTTGCACTTGGTGCGGTTTTGGTGGCTGAATGGTTAAAAAATAAAAAAGGCGTATTATCAATGGACGAATTCCTATCTTTCTGAAATTTTAAACTATAATGACTGAAGTTAAAAAGAAAAAATCTGCAGCACGCGAATGGGCAGATGCACTGGTCTTTGCAGTAATAGCTGCAAGCTTAATCCGTTGGCTCCTATTAGAGCCGTTTACTATTCCAACTGCATCCATGGAGAAATCCCTGCTCGTCGGCGATTTTCTATTTGTGAGCAAAATGCATTACGGAACTAGAATTCCGAGAACTCCTTTACAGGTACCTTTGACCCATCAAAAAATATGGGGAACAGAAGCCAAATCTTATGTGGATTGGATCAAATTACCCTATTTGAGACTTCCGGGATTTTCTGATGTGAAAAGGAATGATGTCGTGGTTTTCAATTACCCTTCGGAATTTGAATATCCTGTCGATCTCAAAACCAATTATATCAAAAGGGCTGTAGCCGTTCCCGGCGATATCCTGGAAATCAGGAAAACCCAGATTTTTGTAAATGGAGAGCAAGGATTGAATCCTGAAGAAATGCAGTTTTCTTACGATGTGATGTCAGACAGAAACCTTACTCCTGAGTTTTTTGATGAGTATGGCATCAATCAGGACAGTTTTATGCCGTTCTCCAATGGCTCGGGCTACATGGTCATGGCTACTGCCGAATCCATCGAAAGATTGAAAAGCTCACCTGCTGTCGGTTCCATTACGATGAGGGTAGACAGAGAGGACTTCGGTGATCCGAGGGTTTTTCCTGATGGTGCCTATTTCGGCTGGAACAAAGACAATTGGGGGCCTTTGGAAATCCCAGGAGAAGGTTGGACCATAGAAATGACCAAAGACAACATCGCCAAATATGCCTTCACTATTGAAAAATTTGAAGGCCATGAGGATGTCAAAGTCCAAGACAATGAATTATATATCGATGGCCAAAAGGTCACTTCATATACTTTCAAGCAGAATTATTACTTCATGATGGGTGACAACAGGCACGATTCACTTGACTCGAGGTATTGGGGATTTGTCCCTGAAGACCATATCGTAGGCAAAGCGTGGTTCCTTTGGCTGTCCTTGGACAAACACAAGTCCATGTTCAGCAAGATCCGATGGAGTAGGTTCCTCAATGGAATTGACTAAAAAAAGGCCGGGATATGAATCCCGGCCTTTTTTGTTTTTGCCTCAATTGTTCCCTTCGTAATCCCAAGAATTCCTTAAAATATTTTTTTCTTGAGAGAGGCTATATCGGCTTTTTTGATCACATCATTATTGATGACAACTACAGGAGCCGATTTGCAAAAATCCATGCACTTGGTCTTGATGATCTTGTATTTTCCCTTATAATCCTCCGACTTGGTCAGTTCTTTTATCTCACACTGAAGTTTTTTGCATCCTTCTCTTTTGCAATCAGATCCATTACAGACAAAAATAAATTTACGATAAGTTGCCATTTATGGGGCTTTGTAGTTGGTTACAAAGGTAATTTCTTTTGGGCAGACAAAGGTAAACACTCAGGAAAACAGGTCACTTTCGAATTCTCGTCTCAAATCTCAGGTTTCATATTTCAAATCTCAAATCTCATGTCTCGCATCTTGCATCTTGCATCTTCCATCTTGCATCTTCCATCTTGCATCTTGTTCATCTCACCCATGAATCCACTGCATCATCAATCCACTCAAATAAGCTCCGTAAGTTCCCAAAGCGTAGCCCAATACCGCCATCAAAACACCCACAGGCGCCAAGGATGGATTGAATGCTGAAGCCACGATCGGTGCAGAAGCAGCTCCCCCGATATTTGCCTGCGAACCTACAGCAACATAAAAGAATGGGGCTTTGATCAACAAAGCCACCAAGAGCATGATGAGGATATGGAAAAGTATCCAAATAATCCCTATCAAAAACAAAACAGGATTGTCAAATATTGCCATCAGATCCATTTGCATGCCGATGGTCGCCACCAAAACATAAAGCAATACGGAACCCAACCTTGATGCCCCGGCGCCTTCAAGCTCCCGGGCTTTGGTGAACGACAACAGCAACCCACCCGTGGTAGCAATCACCACTATCCAAAAAAATGCTGAATCCAAAGAATATTGGCTCAACTGAGGATAATTCTCACCGATAAAAGGAGCTACAATATCAGCTATCCAATGTGAAAACCCTGTGACGGAAAAACCGATTCCCAAGATCAGCATGGTATCCGACAAAGTGGGGATCTTCAAAATACCCGCACGATATTGCTCCACTTTCGCTTGGAGTTCCAGTATCGCCGATGTATCCGCTTTGAATAATCTGTCAATCTTTTCAGGTTTGGCGGCCCAAAACAACAAAACTGCCATCCACAGATTGGCTACAAGGACATCTACAGCGATCATTTGGCTGAAAAGCGAAGGACTGGCACCGAAGACTTCGAGCATTGCGGTCTGATTGGCACCGCCACCTATCCAGCTTCCTGCTATGGTAGAAAGTCCTCTCCATACCTCATCGGGACCGGCACCATTCAATATTTCAGGATAAATACCCGATACCACCAACAACGCAAAGGGACCTCCAAGCATAATGCCGACAGTTCCTGCTATGAACATGATGAGTGCTTTTGGCCCAAGTTTTAGAATACCTTTAAAATCAATACTCAAGGTCAACAAAACCAAGGAAGCAGGAAGAAGATAGCGGGAGGCTACTTTGTAAAGTCCTGATGATTCACCTGAAATGACACCAAAAGAATTTAAAAGCGCAGGTATAAAATAACAAAGCAAAACGGAAGGGACAATCCTGTAAAATTTTACCCAAAAAGGCAGCTTGCTGGATGATGTTGCAAAAACCAATGCAAGTATTGCCATCAATAATCCAAAAACTACCGCATCGTTGTTGATCAAAGGAGTGCTTTCCTGCATGTGCTGTAAAGGTTATCCCTGCAACAATACCACAAATAGGAGAAAATTCAAAGCTCGGAATTTTCCCACATATAGGTGAATTCACCCAACATCATGGCTGTAGCTCCCCAAACTACCTCATTTTCAATATCAAAATATGGCGCTTCAAAACTTGAACCTATGCTGCCTTTTACCTGTGTAAGTTTTCTGATCTCTTTGTCTAAAAGTATTGGAAAAGGACAGCTGATAATCCGCTCCACTTCTATCGGATCAGGCCTGAATTCAGGTTTTTCTTCCAAAAAACCAATATAAGGTGACACCAAAAAATTACTTGGCGGAATATACACATCACTCAACTTACCCAGCAAGGTTACCTTTTCGGCATAGATTCCGATTTCTTCCTCCGTCTCCCTGAGGGCTGTGACGCTCAAGTCTGCGTCTTCCGGTTCCCACTTCCCCCCCGGAAAGGCTATCTGACCGCTATGCACACCGGGATATTCAGGCCTTTTGATAAATGGGACAAAACTGCTGTTGGAGTCGGGATAAAAAAGCATCAATACGGCTCCCTTTCTATGGTCTTCCCTGACAGCAAACCTCTTTTCATCCACAAGCTGTGGCAACATGGTAACATGGCCAATCCTTCCAGGAAGGGGTTCCCGCAATAATCTTTCTAATTTCCTTACGACTTTAATTAACTCCATTTGAAAAATCGATGTTTTGGAGCTTCTTGACTAGGTAACCATGCTTGGGATAATTGGTTGTATGAAGGGGATTCTGAAAGGTCAAATACTTATGTTCTTCAGGAATGATGATCCATATCTTCGGAGTAATGCCATTCTCTTCCTCAAAAAATCCCGCAACCATCAGATGATCAGGGCTCACCCAAATAGCTTCCTCAAAACCGCCTGACGGCCCCATAAACATCAGCCTTTCACGCATACCATTTGACTTGAAATAAATCACTTCCGAATCAGGATTAAACGATACCCCAACTTCTTCCGGCATCACCACTTTGTAGCTGTAAATATCAACTTCACCTTGCCCATCAGGGTTGGCTTCAAGGTATTTGTAAAGTGGGTGGTCTTGCCGGATAAAATTTTCTTCCGGCCATTCCAACGTTTCATAGGGAATTTCTCTGCTCATCCGGAATCCCGAAACATCAAAAGTTGGCTCCTGTGATTTCCAATATCCGGTCCAATTATTAAGTTGCTGAAGTCCGGAAGCCAAAAGTTGGTTGTATTCTTCTTCTTTGGAAATTAATACTTTTTCTTCTGTTTCTTGAGTTTTCTCTTTTTGGAAAGTACAGGAACCTAAGAATACCAAGCATGCTAATAAAAACCTGGTAGAGGATGTTTTGGCTAATCGGGACATTTTTGGAGGTATAAAGAATACGAATGAAATATAAAAACCCCAAAAATCAAAAAAGGTCAGAACATTGTTCCAACCTTTTTTATCTCTCAAACCTATTAAACCTATTGTAGATATTCAATGAATGAATAACATGGCCGAAAGGTAAATAATGTTTTTATATTGTCCAAACAATCGATTGCGAAAATAATATTTTGTGGGCTCCAAAATCTTAAATCTATGTTTTCGAAGCCTCTTCACCTCTAAAAATCAAACCCTTTAAGCCATTGAAATACTGAAAAATAACTTCGACCTACAGAATTTTTTATACTTTTTAAGCCTGATCATTTTTTATAGGAAAAATTCCAAAACAAAAAATTTTTCTTCCGGTGATAAATAAATCTGTATTATATTTTCACTTAATATGATTTCTAGACCTTCAAAGGTCAAAAAAACCAATACCATGAAAGAGGATTTGACCGATAAGACAGCCCGTGTTCTCCTTGCAGGATTTGATTCCTATATCAGGGAGTTCAAAGAGTTGACCGACCTGTCTCCTGTTTTTTTTCAAACAAGAGACTGGAAGTCAATGCAACAAAATCACCGCAAAAGGCTTCGGCTATACAAAGACCAAGTGAGTGCCGCCCGTCATCTTCTGAATGAAATCCTTTTGGAAAATGCCAATAGTTTTGATTTTTGGACATCTGCAAAGTCCTATTACTCGAATTTGATCACTAACAAAAAGGACAAAGAATTGGCAGAAACTTTCTTCAACTCGGTCATCCGCAAATCCTATTCAGGCCTTACAATCAATGAGGACCTGATGTTTGTCCATGAAGGTTATAATTCCTGCATCGTATATCCAAACGACAATCTTTACCACAGCTATCCTTCTGAATGGGGATTGAAAAAGATCGTTCAAAAAATTATCGGGGACTTTGATTTTGGTGTTCCTTATTTGAATAAGGAAGAAGACATTGAATTTCTGATCAAATCAGTCAAAGACGTGATTTTAACTAGATATATCCCCACGCCTGAAAGTACCACTCAGGTATTGAAGTCTGTTTTTTATAGAAATAAGGGAGCGTATGTCATCGGCAGGATCAGAATCGGAGAAAAATGGATGCCTTTCATCATTCCCTTTCTCAACGGTCCAGGAGGTGTATTTGCGGATACGATGATCTTTGACCCCAACCTGATGTCGGGATTGTTCAGTTTTTCCAGGTCTTACTTTATGGTAAAAGTGGATATTCCTTCCCAAATGATCTCATTCCTCAATGGGGTGATCCCAAACAAAAAAATCCATGAACTTTACAATGCCATCGGTTTCAACAAACATGGAAAAACAGAATTTTACCGCGACTTTTTAAATCACATGACCCAAAGCGATGATAATTTTGTCTTGGCGGAAGGTATAAAAGGGATGGTGATGACGGTATTTACGCTACCTTCCTATAACGTGGTCTTCAAGATGATCAAAGATTATTTTGACCCACCAAAAACCATGACCAGACAGGAAGTCCGTGAAAAATACAAAACGGTAGGACTTCATGACCGTGTGGGAAGAATGGCAGACACACATGAGTTTGAGGAATTTCATTTGCCACTGAATCGAATCGACAAGGCACTGATGGAAGAACTCAACCATACTGTCAACTCTCTCCTCGAAATAACTGCTGACGAACTTATCCTCAAGCATGTCTATATCGAAAGAAGGATGATCCCCCTGAACATCTACCTCGAATCCTGTTCCACGGAAGATGCCCGGCAAGCAGTAGAGGAATACGGAAATTCGATCCTTGAAATGGCCAAAGCGAATATTTTTCCGGGAGACATGATGACCAAGAATTTTGGTGTGACCCGTCAAAAAAGGGTGATTTTTTATGATTATGATGAAATCGAATTCCTTACTGACATGAATTTCAGGGAAAAACCAATACCTGAAACCTTTGAGCAGATCTACGCCTCCTCACCATGGTATGACATCGCCCAAAACGATGTGTTCCCCCAGGATTTCAAAAGGTTTATGATAGGAAGGCAAGATGTCAAAGACCACTTTTTTGATTTCCACAGCGAACTTTTTAATCCCGCTCAATGGAAAATAATCCAAGAAAAAATCAATTCAGGTCAGGGAATCCACGCTTTTTCGTATCCCCAAAAAATCCGCTTCCGCCCGGGAGAAGAAATATAAATCCAAGGTAAGATTATTTCCAGCTTGTCAAAAACGCCTTGAAAATACATTTTAATTGCTGATAGACCTCAGGAAGTATTTATAGATTTTGGTTACTTCGTGAGTCAACATTCAAAAAGCCCTAAAAATCCTTTTCGTGATTATTTGATTATTTGCCTAAATGGTACAGCTGGCAAATTGAGACTGTTATACAAATTGACTTCAGGATTGTCAGCCCAAGCGTATCGGATTTCAGTAGGGTTTTTGATTTTGGAACTATAAACCTCCACCTGTTTGGTACCTATTATTTTACCTTTTGCAACTTCAAACTTCCCGTTTTCATCTGAGAGAATAAAGCCTTTGACCTCCGTTCCGGAAGACAGCTGCAACCTGTCCCCTACAAAATCAAACGTGACTACCACTTTTTCACCCTGCCTTTCTACTTTAGAAAAAGAAGGGCCTGAAGGGACAACATCCTCGCCATATGCCACTTTCTTTGCTGCTTGCCATAGTCGATGGCCAACGTCTTTCTTATTTCCCGGATGAATGTCATCGGCATTTCCCACATCTATGGCCACTGCCATTCCGGTATTTGGCAGTTCCAAAGTCTGGGTCTGTGCTTCTCGCAAAAATGCCCATTCGGAATCAGGCTGCACTTCTTTTCTTTCCATAAAGTTGGCCAATTGGACGAAGAGAAAAGGAAAATCGCCGATTCCCCAAGCTTCCCTCCAGTTTTGGATCATGGTGCTGAAAAGCTGTTTGTAATACTGGTGTTCTCCTGCATTGCTTTCTCCCTGATACCAGATCACGCCTTTGATAGGATACTTCACGATAGGGGCGATCATGGCATTGTACATCATGCCGGGCATCCAATTGTACCATTCCACCTTTGGTATTGCCTCCTCTACCCTGTTATTATATTTCCATTCTCCCTCGAGTGAAATTTTCTTTCCTCCAGATTTGATAAAAAACTCACCGCTTTTGCCTAATACCGGTGCATTGTTCCATGTATTGACAATCCTCACCACAAGTAAATTTTCTCCTTTGTTGACCATTCCTAACGGCAAAGTAAATTCCTTCACCGCATCACCATAATCTTTAAACAAAAGTCTCCCTCCATTGAGGTAGATGTAGGCCATCTGCTGTATGTCCCCAAGGTTCAATGAGACATTTTCAGTATTGTCCAAAGTAAATTTCTTTCGGAACCAGGCAATGTCCGAAAAGGGATTATCTCCCGGGAGATTGATTGTCTGCCATTCGCTGTCGTCGAAGTCCGCATTGACCACTCCTTTGATCTCTCCGTTTTGAGGCGCAGCGACAAGGTCATTTCTTTTCAGTTCACGAACCTTGTTGTCTATAATCTCCTGGACCCAATAGTCATTTCTTTCCACAACATCTTTTGCTTTTTCCTTATAGGGAGGAAAATCGAGCAATTTCTCTGTTGAAGTCCATCCTTCTGCGGGTGTGCCGCCCCAATTACTTTCAATGATACCGATCGGAACACCTTTTTCCGCGTGGTTTCTTTTGGCAAAAAACCATGCTACAGCAGAAAAATCCAGGATGTTGTCTGCATTTGCCATCTTCCATTCGCCTCCCCTGATATCCGCTTTTTCTTCTGCATCATAGTCACGGGGAATTTTAAAAAACCGGATCAAAGGGTAATCACTATCCACAATCTCCTCCTGCAAGCCTTCCACCTGTGCACTCATCACCCATTCCATATTGGATTGGCCACCGGCTACCCAGACATCTCCGACTTGTATGTCCCTGATTTTCTTCCCATTGACATCCAATTCAAATGGTCCTGAAGCGGGTAAAGGATCAAACTCCATCATCCAATATCC
>JBBRFK010000154.1:0-9458 GCA_038224435.1 Cytophagales bacterium
GGTAGATTACATAGTCAGGTTGCACAAGCAATGGGAACTGAAACCGCTGACCAGGTGCAGAAAATGGTAATGCTAGCCAACAAAAGCAAAGATTCAGTATGGGCAACCATCATGGGCATTGCAATAATTTTAATTGGCGCAACAGGAGTGTTTGTCCAACTGCAAAAATCATTAAACTCCATTTGGGAAGTAAAAACATCTGTAACCAAATCAGGAATTTGGTCAATTCTTAAAACAAGATTTTTCTCTTTCGGCTTAATTATATCCATTGGCTTTTTATTACTCATTTCACTTGTCATATCTTCTCTATTATCAGCGTTAAGCTCATGGGTGTTGCAGCATTGGTCAGAATCTTTACTTGTAATCTTTCAAATATTAAATGCTGTTTTTTCTCTTGCCATCATAACTGTATTATTTGCAATGATGTTTAAATTCTTGCCCGATGCAAAAATCAAATGGCGTACAGTATGGATTGGAGCATCTGTAACATCACTACTATTTGTCTTGGGTAAGTCAGCATTAGGATTATACTTTGGTAAAGCCGAACCGGGTTCAGGATACGGAGCGGCTGGCTCTATCGTACTTATTCTATTATGGACATCTTATTCTTCAATGATTGTTTATTTTGGTGCAGAGTTTACGCATGTGTATTCAGAAAGTCTGTACGGAGAAATACCTCCTAACGAAAATGCAGTTAAAGAAAAAAGCAAAACAGGATCTTAAGTTCATGAAACACAAATTTAGTTTAGTGGGATTTCATAATATGTCAGGTTGGCTCAATGGGCAGCAAAAACACAGTGATTTTCCAACCTTCTCACAGTGACCAACGAAATGGTAGGCGAGTTTGTATGCCGTTTATAATGAAATTCCCACTAAACAAATTTACTCTAAGCACTAATGGCATTTCTAAAACAAAATAACTTTAATCAAATAATAAAATGAAAACATCTACATACGAACAAATTGATGGCAATATAACATCAGGAAAAAATAAATCATTTTGGACAGATTCATCTTTGCCAATTATTTTTGAAAAACTACAACAAAATATTGAAACCGATATTTTAATTGTCGGTGGAGGCATAGCTGGATTAACAACTGCTTACTGTCTACTAAAAGCAGGGAGAAAAATAATTTTAGTAGAAGACGGATACATCGGCAGCGGAGAAACAGGCAGAACAACAGCACATATTACATGTGCACTTGACGCCCGCTATTTTGAACTTGAAAAAATATTCGGAAATGAAAAAACAATGCTTGTAGCAAACAGCCACACAGAAGCAATTCAGTTTATAGGGAATACAGTTAAAAATGAAAATATTGATTGTAATTTTAAAAATGTTTCGGGATTTTTATTTCTAAGCGAAAACGACACGAAAGAAACTTTAGAAAAAGAATATACCGCTACCAAAAACGCAGGACTGCTTACAGAAATGTTAGAACAAGTTCCCGCTTTAACATCCGAAGAAGGAAAATGGTATATTAAATTTCCTGAACAAGGACAGTTTCATGTTCTGAAATATTTAAAAGGTCTCTCAGATGCTATTATAGCCATGGGAGGAAAAATTTACACCGAAACAAAAGCGGAAGAAATCTCCAAAGACGGAGCAAAAGCAAATGGGTTTGAAATAAAAGCAATTCATATTGTAGTTGCAACCAACACACCAGTGAATGATTGGGTTGTCATGCACACCAAACAGTGGCCTTACCGCAGCTATGTAATTGCAGCAAAAATTCCGAAAGGAAAACTACCTTATGCTTTGTGGTGGGACACAGGAGATAAAAATTCAAAATGGATTGGCTCACCCTATCATTATGTGCGCTTGCAAGAACTTGATAGCACACATGATCTATTAATTTCGGGTGGAGAAGATCACAAAGTTGGACAAGCTGATGATGAAAATATCCCCGAAGAAGAAAGATATATTAGACTAATTGACTGGACAAAAAAAAGATTTCCCGCAATGGAAAATCCTGAATACAAATGGTCGGGTCAGGTGATGGCGCCAATAGATTCATTGGCATTCATCGGCAAAAATCCTGGTAACGAAAATATTTATATCATCACTGGCGATTCAGGAAACGGCATAACACACGGGACTCTTGGCGGAATTATTATAACCGACATCATCACAGGAAAAGAAAATCCGTGGATAGAGTTATACAGCCCTTCACGAATCACTCTTAAAACTGCCGGTGATTATATACACGAACTAGGAAACATGGTTGCACAATATGTAGATTGGGTTACCATGGGAGATGTAAAAGATGCAGATGAATTAAAACCCGGACAGGGCGGAGTAATTTCTTCAGGCATGAAAAAAATTGCTGCTTACCGCGATGAACAAAATAACCTGCACACCTGCACCGCAGTATGTCCACACCTTGGAGCAATATTACAATGGAATGCAGAAGAAAAATCTTTTGATTGACCCGCACACGGTTCTCGATTTACAACAGATGGTAAAGTAATCAATGGTCCGGCATCTTCCGATTTAAAAAAAATAAATGTCAAAGAAGAAATTAAATAGCAACAAGCAGAATAACGAATTAAGTATTCAATAATTTATACTCAATAAATAAAAATGGATAAACAAACATGCCTACTTAAACTGAAAGCGAAGCCAGGAAAAGAAAGTTATTTAGCAGACTTTATTAGAAGCGATTTGACCCTTGTGGAACAAGGAAGTAAAACAACTAATTGGTGTGCTTTTACATTTACCAATCGTCACTATGGAATATTTGACACCCTTAATGATGAATCAGTCAGAGATGAACATCTGTACAGAGAATTAGTAAAAGCATTAATTGTAAAACAGATGATAATTTCTATTCCTACCTCTAATTGAAAAAACAGAAATCACAGCAATGAAATCTTTACAACTGGTTCAAAAAAATACCAAACCAATTACATTCTAACCGCAACTAAGTAATTTTACCAGAAAAGAAGAAAGGCTTCAGCAATCTCCTTCCATTGATGAGGCACTCAACAAAACGACTTAAAAGGAAAATGGAAAGGAACTAATAAAAAAACTGACTAATTAAATGTTGCTTAAAATATAAATCATGGCAAAAAAGAAAATTGTAATTAGAGTTGTTAACAAAAAAGTCAACGACCTGAAATCAAACACTCAAAATGGTGACGATCAGATGCTCTCCACCAATCAAGGGTTATTAATTAATGACAACCAAAATTCACTGAAAGCAGGTGAAAGGGGTGCTACTCTATTGGAAGATTTTATTTTGCGAGAAAAAATCACACACTTTGATCATGAAAGAATTCCTGAACGTATTGTTCATGCCCGTGGCTCAGCTGCACATGGAATTTTTGAATTGTATAAACCCATTGGACAATATACTAAAGCAAATTTTTTAAATGATGTTTCAAAACCCACACCTGTATTCGTAAGGTTTTCTACCGTCGCAGGTTCAAGAGGATCAACTGATTTGGCCCGTGATGTAAGAGGGTTCTCTGTAAAGTTCTATACGGACGAAGGCAACTACGATTTAGTAGGTAATAATATGCCCGTATTCTTTATTCAGGATGCAATAAAGTTTCCTGATTTAATTCATGCAGTTAAGCCCGAACCACATAACGAAATTCCACAAGCTGCTTCGGCACATGATACCTTTTGGGATTTTATTTCGCTAATGCCTGAAAGTACACACATGATCATGTGGGTAATGAGTGACCGTGCTATTCCACGCAGTTTAAGGATGATGGAAGGTTTCGGCGTACATACATTCCGTTTGATAAATGACAAAGGTGTTTCACACTTTGTAAAATTTCATTGGAAACCATTATTGGGAATTCATTCAGTTGCATGGGATGAAGCACAAATTATTTCAGGTAAGGACTCCGACTTTCACCGAAGAGATTTATGGGAAGCTATCGAAAACAGGGAATTCCCCGAATGGGAACTCGGTATTCAAATTATTCCTGAAAAAGACGAACACAAATTCGAATTTGATTTGCTCGATCCTACTAAATTAATTCCCGAGGAAATTGTTCCTGTACAACGCATTGGCAAAATGACGCTGAACCGTAATCCTGATAATTTTTTTGCTGAAACAGAACAGGTTGCATTTCATCCCGGGCATTTAGTGCCAGGTATTGACTTTACTAACGACCCTCTACTGCAAGGAAGATTATTTTCCTATACAGACACGCAATTGTCAAGATTAGGTAGTCCGAACTTTCACGAAATACCCATTAACCGCCCCATCGTTCCCGTAATGAATAATCAGCGTGACGGACACATGCGGCAAACAATCAACAGCGATAAAACAAGTTATCAACCCAACACAATCAGCAATGGTTGCCCATTTCAGGCAAAAGCAATTGACGGAGGTTTTACGAGTTTTCAGGAACGCATTGATGCAAAAAAAATCCGTGAACGTAGCCGGAGTTTCTTTGACCATTTCAGTCAGGCAACTTTATTTTTCAACAGCCAGGCAGAACACGAAAAAAACCACATTATAGATGCACTCACCTTTGAATTGGGAAAATTAGAAAGGGACACGATCCGCGAAAGAATGTTGGGCATACTCACACAGGTTGATGAAACATTAGCAGCAAAAGTGGCTGATGGTTTGGGAATGCAGGTTCCAAAAGAACCCATGTATCCGATCAACCACAGCATTCCTGCAGATGGAATTCAGGAGAATTACGAGCCGGTAAAAATGAAACAAAGCCTTCAAAAGTCTGATGCTTTGAGCATGGCCAACACTATTAAAAATTCCATCAAAACACGGTCCATAGCCATCTTGGCAGCAAACGGAGTAGATGAAAATTCTTTGACTTCAATGAAAAATGCACTGGAAGCTGAAGGTGCTAAAACAAAAATCGTAGCACCCAAATTGGGAACCATCAAAGGAGCTGATGGGAATGAAATAAAAGTTGACCAGAGTTTTCTAACTACTGCTTCGGTATTATTTGACGCGGTGTATATCCCGTCAGGCGCTAAAAGTGCCGGCGCATTGATAGCCGAACCAGATGCGGTACATTTTGTAAACGAAGCATTCAAACATTGTAAGGCCATAGCCGCCAATGGTGATGGAGTTGATGTCTTAAACCAATCCTATGCTGCTGGTAAAAACGAAGATGGAGGAATAATCATTGATAAGTCTTCAAAGGATTTCATTCATGCAATTGCACAACACCGTTTTTGGGAGAGGGAAAAACAAAGAAAAGTACCGGCATAGAACAGTAATCTTTCAACTTCCCAAACTCAGGTGGCCGATCCCGATGTGAATCAGGACGAGGCCGTGAAGGATTTGATACTTGCAGGAAAGCGTAAAATAGATATGAATTTTTCATCAAACAATTAAAAAAAAGTAAAATGAACTATATCGAATCAAACAAAGATGCCAAAGGCAAACCGGTAAGAATTTACTACAACGATTACGGCACAGGCAATCCCGTTATCCTCATTCACGGTTGGCCATTGAGCAAAGAAATGTGGGAATATCAAATCAATGATTTGGTAGACAGCGGACACCGGGTAATTGCGTACGACAGGCGAGGTTTCGGCCAATCATCCAAACCGTGGGGAGGCTATGACTACGACACGATGACGGACGATTTAAAAGCATTGATTGACCAGCTTAATCTGGAAAATATCACGCTTGTAGGATTTTCAATGGGCGGGGGTGAAGTAGTGCGCTATTTCAGCCGTCATGCGGGCAAAGGTATTTCCAAAGTAGTATTGATTTCATCCGTGACACCCTACATGTTAAAGACGGATACGAATCCCGATGGCGTGCCACAAGAAGTTTTTGACGGCATGGTCAAAAAAATGACGGAAGACAGAATAGACTTCCTTGAAGATTTCGGAAAAACATTTTTTGGAGTAGGCATGCTGAGCAAACCGGTAAGCACACCGTTGTTAGCATACTTTCGGATGTTGTGCTCGGTGGCATCTCCCCGGGCAACGGTGGAATGTGCAAAAGCATTTGCAACAACTGATTTCAGAAATGAAATGCATACCGTAAACGTTCCCACTTTGATAATTCACGGTGATGCAGATGAAACAGTTCCCATCACACCTACAGGAAAAGAATCAACAAAACTCATTTCCGATAATGTCATGCTTGTTTATGAAGGCGCGCCACATGGTTTGTTTTATAACGAAAGAGAAAAGTTAAATAGAGATTTGATCTCTTTTTTGACGGATGGCATCGATGGCATAGAGCGTTCAAAAGAAGCGTCATCAACCGAAAATTACGATACGGTAATCAATAAGCAGTATTAAATCAATAGCAATATCCTCTCCTTTCCATAAGGCAGAGAGAGTGAAAATTCTAACCATTAAATCAAAAATATATGAAAGCAATAGTTTACAATGGTCCTTTCGATGTCAGTGTAAAAGAGGTGCCGGATGCCAAAATAGAAGAGGCAACAGATGTTTTGGTGAAAATCACGACCACTTGCATTTGTGGTTCAGACCTTCACATGTACGAAGGGAGAACAGATTTTGAAAAAGGGAAAATATTCGGTCACGAAAACCTGGGAGAGGTAGTTGAGGTGGGCAAAGAGGTCGTCCATATCAAAGTAGGAGACATGGTTTGCATGCCCTTTAATATTGGCTGCGGGCGTTGCGAAAACTGTGAGACTGGCTTAACCGGATTCTGTCTCACGATGAATCCGGGAATGGCCGGAGCTGCTTATGGCTTTGCCGGGATGGGACCCTATGAAGGAGGGCAGGCAGAATATCTGCGTGTGCCTTTTGGAGACTTCAATTGCCTGACGTTGCCCGAGGATGCAGCCGAAAAGGAAAACGATTATGTAATGCTCTCAGATATTTTTCCCACAGGATACCACGCCACCGAACTGGCTTGTGTGCAGCCCGGTGATTCGGTTGTTATTTATGGTGCAGGTCCGGTTGGCTTGATGGCTGCTCATTCTGCTTCGATCAAGGGAGCAGGTAAAATAATGGTTGTGGATAACCAAAAAGACAGACTAAAGCTGGCAGAAGAATTTGGTGCTATTCCGATTGATTTTTCAAAAGGATCTGCTGTGGAGCAAGTTCTTGAGCTTACCAATGGAAAAGGAGCCGATAAGGGCTGTGAATGTGTGGGTTACCAATGTTGTGATAGCCACGGTGTTGAGCACTCAAATATTACCATGAATGAACTGGTTATGGCGGTAAAAGCAACAGGAAAAATTGGGGTGGTCGGGGTGTTTGTTGCCCAGGACCCAAAATCAAAAGAACCACTTCAGAAAGAAGGCCACATGGCTTTTGACTTCGGGAATTTTTGGATGAAAGGGCAAAGCATCGCTACCGGACAGGCAAACGTAAAATCATACAACCGGCAGCTGTGCACATTGATTTCTGCAGGCAAAGCAAATCCGTCAAAGATTATTTCCCATCAGCTTTCCTTAGACGAGGCGCCTGATGCATACAGGCATTTTGACAACCGTGATAAGGGTTGGACGAAAGTGATCTTGAACCCGGATAAGAAGAAACAAGAAGCTAAAAGCCTCCATAAAAATTTATCCAAATGAGAAATATCCAAAACACATTTGCTACACCATGAATAGGCATAATTGGTCAAGGGAGGATCAAAATCTGGCGGAAAATGTTTCGCTAATAAGAGCAATACTGAACAAACCATTCTTCTACTTCCAAGAAACCCATTATTGATATGGGTTTCTTGCTATTTGGCTACCTCCAAAAACTTCGGTAATGTGAGGTATCCGGACTTTATACTGAAGTAGCGTTTTTATCATTCTAAATTTTATCATCAATGAACCATACGTATCAAATACACGGAATGACCTGCAACGGATGTCGCAATCACGTTGAAGAAACCCTTTCCAAGGTTCAAGGGGTAATCCATGCCCACGTTGATTTAGAAAAAGCAGAAGCTACGATTGAAATGGAATCACACATTCCAATGGAAAAGTTTCAAGAAGCGCTAAAGCATGATGGCGGCAACTATAGTATCCACAAGGCAGGAGAGCATCAACACATTTCAGAAGGAAAGAAAGAAGAACCACCAAAGGGCAAAGGCACCGGCACATTTTATTGTCCCATGCACTGCGAAGGTGATAAAACCTACGACAAACCAGGCGATTGTCCTGTCTGCGGAATGGGTTTGGTCGAAGAACATAACCTAACCGCTGCCACCTCAGCGCAATGGACCTGTCCCATGCACCCGGAAATCGTGGAGGATGAAGCGGGCGCTTGCCCGATCTGTGGAATGGATTTAGTACCCATGCTTGCCGACGGGCAAGCAGACAATTCGGCAGAAGCAAAGACCTATAAAAAGCTATCGAAGAAATTTTGGATTGCGACAGCGTTCACTTTGCCGATTTTCCTTATAGCAATGAGCGAAATGATTCCCAACAATCCATTATATGATCTAATGGAACAAAAGTATTGGAATTGGGTACAGTTTGGCCTGTCTATTCCGGTGGTTTTCTATGCCACTTGGATGTTTTTTGAGCGGGCTTATAGAAGCATCATAACCTGGAATCTCAATATGTTTACCCTTATTGGTATCGGTGCCGGCGTAGCTTGGTTATTCAGTGTGTTTGGAATGTTCTTTCCCGATATTTTTCCTGACCAATTCAAAACAGAATCAGGTGCGGTACACGTCTATTTCGAAGCAGCAACCGTTATCCTCACGCTTGTACTTTTAGGGCAACTTTTAGAAGCGCGTGCACATAGCAAAACCAATTCAGCGGTAAAAGAATTGTTGAAATTGGCACCCAACAAAGCCGTAAAAATGGTAGAGGGCGAAGAAGTTGAAGTAGCCATCGACAAGATAAAATTAGACGATATTCTGAAAGTAAAACCAGGTGACAAAATTCCTGTAGACGGTTCGGTAACCGAAGGAGAGACTACTATCGACGAATCTATGATTACGGGAGAACCCATTCCTGTAAACAAATCAAAAGGCGACAAAGTGAGTAGCGGCACCATCAACGGCAATCAATCTTTTTTGATGAAAGCCGAAAGGGTAGGTAGTGACACTTTACTGTCGCAAATCATCCATATGGTCAACGATGCGAGCAGAAGCCGCGCTCCGATACAAAAATTAGCGGATAAGGTATCAGGCTATTTTGTGCCTGTGGTGGTCATCATTTCTTTATTAACCTTCGCAGTATGGGCTATTTGGGGTCCTGAACCGGTTTATGTTTACGCCTTTGTCAATGCGATTGCAGTGTTGATCATTGCCTGTCCATGCGCATTGGGATTGGCCACACCGATGTCTGTGATGGTGGGTGTGGGCAAAGGTGCCCAAAATGGCGTGCTGATTAAAAATGCGGAAGCGCTCGAAAAATTGGGTAAGGTTGACACCTTGATCATTGATAAAACAGGAACTATTACCGAAGGAAAACCTACAGTAGAAAGAGTCGGTGCGTTCAACGGTGACTTTGATGAAAACAAAGTGCTTCAATACATTGTGTCACTCAACAGCAACAGTGAACATCCATTGGCAGAAGCGAC